>DASZAD010000026.1:0-11495 GCA_035945415.1 Streptosporangiaceae bacterium | reverse complement strand
GCCAGCCTAGGCTGCGGCGCCGGACATCTACGGGACACGGCCTACAGCGGGACGACGAACAACGCGGCGGGCACCACGACGAGCAGCGCCGCGCCGCAGCAGACCGTGATCCACAGCGGCCGGGCCAGCCGCAGCTGGGGTTCGAGCAGCCGGACCACCCGCGTCACGACGTCACCTGGCACCTCGGAACGCTCGACCGCCAGCGTGCCAGATGGCGGCGCCTGCGCCCCGGCCACGCCGAACCGCATCAGCGCCGTGGCCAGCTCCCGGCCGGGGCGGGCCCGGCGGGCCCGGTCGTCGGCGAGCATCTCGACCAGCAGCGCCACGGCCTGATGCGCCTCGCGGACCACCCGGGTGCGGGGGAAGGCGCGGCACAGCGCGGTGAACGGCAGCAGCACGAGGTCGTGCCGCTCCCTCGCGTGCGCCCGCTCGTGCGCCAGCACCGCCGCGAGCTCGGCCTGGTCGAGCAAGTCCAGGGTGCCCGCGCTGACCACGATGCGGGACCGCAGCCCGGGCAGGCAGTAGGCGGCCGCCGCCGGGTGGTCCACGACCAGCGCCCCCGGGGCCTTCGGGTCGCCGCGGGCCAGCAGGGCCAGCAGGGCCCGATGCCGTCGCCGGGTGCGCAGCACCGCGGCACAGGCGGCGGCGAGCACCCAGCAGAGCGATAGGAGCAACGTCATCGCCATGGTCAGCGCGGCTACCCGGAGCACGGTCAGGACGAGCAACTGCCCGGCCGGGACCATCGGCCGGGCAACCGTACTGGCGGCGAAGGACAGCACGCCACCCGCTACACCCGCGTGGCGCGGGGTGGCGGCCAGGCCGGCCAGAGCTCCGATCGCCGCGAGCCCCCAGCCCAGGCCGAGCGCCTGCCAGAGCAGGATCGCCGCGCCCGGCGCCCGGCGCGGCCATCGCGCCGCGCACAGCACCTTCGCGGCCAGCACGCTGGTCGCCGCGACGGCGGTAAGGAGCAGGACTGAGGACAGCACCGCCAGCTCACTCCCCGGAGCGGCCTTCAAAAGCTTCGAGGGCCCGGCGCAGCGCGCGGGCCTCGGAATCGCTCACCGAACGCGCGAACGCGGCCAGCGCCGCCTGCCGGTCCCCGGCCTGGTCGAGCGCACTGAGCATCAGCTCGGTAACGTACGCCTCCCGGCTCGCGGCGGCCTGATAGTGCCAGGCGCGGCCGTTGCGCTCACGCCGGGCGAACCCCTTCTTGGCCAGCCGGTCGAGCACGGTCATCACGGTGGTGTGCGCGAGGTCGCGCGCCGTCAGCCGCTCGCTGACCTCCCGGACGGTGAGCGAGCTGTCGTTCTCCCACAGCACATCCATGATCGCGCGTTCGAGCTCACCGAGTCGGTTCACGCCCCAACTGTATCCATCCGCGATTTCCGGAGACAGCCCGTCATGGCGAGCCGGTTCCCGGCCCGCTGGGCTCCTGGCCCTCCCGCGGCCGCTCGGGCTCGCGCAGGCTGAAGATCGCGGCCAGGTAGCAGAACATGGCGACCGCGGTGGCCAGCGCCATGCTGAGCGAGGCGCCGTTGCTCCCGTTGCTCACGAAGGAGGACCCAGCGAACGCAGCGACACTTCCCGCAGCCAGAGCCCGGTGACCCGGCGACGGGGGCTGGCGGTGAACCCCCTGTCACCGGGGCTGTCCGGCGACGCGGCGATCCGCTCTAGCTACAGTTGGTCGCCGCGGAGTCCGCCCTACTCGCGCGGCGGTGCGAAACTAGGCAGAAGCAATGCTCGCGGTCTGGAGGACGATGGTGCCCCCCACAACGCCCCGTTTCCGTTCCGTGCTCGACCGGTTCGCTGCCTACAGGCCGGGCAAGGTCACTCTCGCCCCGGACGGCCGTTCGTTCAAGCTGTCGTCCAACGAGTCGCCGTTCGGGCCGCTCCCGTCCGTCGTGGCGGCGATCGCGGCGGAGGCGGCGGAGGTCCACCGGTACCCGGACAACGGCTGCCAGACGCTGGCCGAAGCCATCAGCGTCCGCTGGGGCGTGCCACCCGCCCACGTGGCGGTCGGCTGCGGCTCCGTCGGGGTCACCCAGCAACTGCTGACCGCGGCGGCCGAGCCCGGCGGCGAGGTGCTGTACGCCTGGCGCTCGTTCGAGGCCTGGCCCATCCTCTCCGACCTGTCCGGGGCGGAGTCGGTGCGGGTGCCGCTGCGCGAGGAGACGCACGATCTGCCCGCGATGGCCGCCGCGATCACCGATCGGACGCGAGTCGTCTTCGTCTGCAACCCCAACAACCCGACCGGCACGGTCGTGCGCCGCGCCCAGCTCACCGCGTTCATCGACCAGGTGCCGCCGGACTGCCTGGTCGTGCTGGACGAGGCCTACCGGGAGTATGTGCGCGATCCCGGCGTGCCGGACGGGATCACCCTGTATCGCGACCGGCCGAACCTGGCCGTGCTCCGCACGTTCTCCAAGGCCTATGGGCTGGCCGGGCTGCGGGTCGGGTTCATGATCGCGCACGAGCCGGTGGCCGCGGCGGTGCGCATGACCATGCTGCCGTTCAGCGTGAACCATCTGGCCCAGACGGCGGCGATCGCCTCCCTCGAAGCCGAGCCCGAGTTGCTGGAGCGGGTGGACGCCGTGGTCGGGGAGCGCACCAGGGTCCGCGAGTCCCTGCTCGCCGACGGCTGGTCGGTGCCGCCGACCGAGGCCAACTTCATCTGGCTGCGCCTTGGCGACGACACCGCGGACTTCGCGGCCCGCTGCGACGCCGCCGGGGTGAGCATCCGGCCGTTCGGGGCCGAGGGTACCCGGGTGACGATCGGGGATCCGGAGGCGAACGAGGCGTTTCTCGCCGTGGCCAAGGCGTACCCGCGTCGTCATTGAGAAGATCGGATTGATTAACGGCGCCGGGCGGGTCCCGTCCCGCTGCGCCGCCGAGACCCGGCCGGGGCCACCGCGGACCGGCCGGGTGCCAGGCCGTGTCTCGTAGATCTTCAGCGGCGCGGACCGGCGCCCAGGCGACGACATCCACCAAGATCCACGAGACACGGCCTAGCGGGCGGGCTTGCGGTCCAGCTTCTCCACGATCAGCCGGTAGAACTGGCGCGGCCGTCCGGGCTGCGGCGTCCGGCTCGGCGGGAGCGGCCAGGCGAGCCCCTCGTCCACCAGCGTGCGCAGCAGCCTCCGCGCGGTGCGTGAGGTGACGCCGAGCAGGCGGCCGGCCAGCTCCGCGTCGACCACGAGCGCCGCCTCCCCGCCCTCCAGCTTGTCGGCCAGCCGGGACAGCGTCTCGATGCCCTTGGGCCTGCCGTGCGCGGGCGGGGCGGCCGGCTGCCGCGGCGCGGGCACCAGCGCCCGGCCCTCCCGGTCCAGCCCGAACACGCCCGCCCGTTGCCCGGACTGGGAGCGGACGATCGCGGCGCGGGCGTGCGCCTCCGCCTCCTGCGCGGTGCGGCCCATGCCCACGCCCACCTCGATCGCGATGCCGAGCTCGGAGCGGGCGTGCTCGCTGAACGGCGCCACCCGGAAGCCGTCGGTCGGCCCGTGCAGCGAGCCGCGGGTCGCCGTGATGTGGAAGCAGTGATCGCCCATCGGGCTCACCGTGGCCTGGATCCGCTGGGCCTCCTGGACCAGGAACCGGTGCACGGTGAGCCGTAGCTCCTCGCGTGACTGCCGGGGCGCGGACCGGCGCTGGGTATCCCTGAGCGTCGGCACCTCGACGAGGATCACGGCGAGCTGCGCCTCCTCCAGCCGGCGTTGGCTGCCGAGCAGGGCCGCGGTCCGCAGCCCGGCCCTGATCGCGCTGCCGGTGGGCCGCACCGTGATGACCGGGACCCCCGCCGCGGTCAGCCGTTCGGTCACTGAGTACAGGCAGGTCAGCGCCAGTGACGTCGTGTTGCGACGCCACAGCCGCTCGTGGAACGCGGCCAGCGTGCCCGCGCTGGCCAGCTCCTCACGCACGTGCACGCCATCCGAGGACAGGCCCAGCTCGGCGTAGGCCTCCTCGACGTCGCCCCGGCTGAGCACGTCCACGCTGACCCGGCTGAGGTCGTGCCGGTTGCCCTGGCCGGCCCGCAGCAGCGCGCCGTAGAGCGCGCTGCCGTTCAGCGGAACGTAGGCCGCGGGTCCGGTGAGCGCGCCGGCCTTCCTGGCGTACTCGTAGGGAACCGGGCTGGCGAACAGGCAGACGTCGACGACCGGCGTGAGCCTGACGATCTTGTCGGCCGCTTCCTGCTCATCCCGGTAGGCCGCGGCCACCAGCCGCCGCCCCAGCGAGCCACCGGGAGCGGACGCCACGCCGGGCAGCGGCGATGCGGCGCCCGAAACCGGGGTGCCGGACAGCATCACCCGCTCCACCAGCTCGTGCGGCCCCACGACGCCGATCGCCAGCTCCCCCGCCACCGGCCGCTGCAAGCTCATCCCGAGCCACCAGCAGCAAACCACTGGCAGCTACCGGCTGCGTGGGGGTTCCGGGGGGTGCGGTCCCGCGGGCCAGCAGTGACCCACTGGCAGCTAGCGGCTGCGTGGGGGTTCCGGGGGGCTCGGCCCTGCGGGCCAGCGGCGACCCACCCGCAGCTACCGGCTGCGTGGGGGGTCTGGGGGGTGCGGTCCCGCGGGCCAGCGGCGACCCACTGGCAGCTACCGGCTGCGTGGGGGTTCCGGGGGGCTCGGCCCCCCGGGACAGCATGGCGGGCCGACGGCGAAGCTGATCGCAGATCAGCGAGCATGGCTGACCGCCTCGTGTTCGGCCCATCTACACGGTGTGACGGCCCGATTGTACATTCCACAATGCGGACAGGAAGATCACGGAAGTGATTCCTGGCTGGTCAGTCAGTCTTCCCGGACGATGCTCGCGCCGAGGGCGGTCAGCCGGGCGGCCACGGACGCGTGCCCCCGGTCGATCGGGTAGGCCGGGGTGACCACGGTCTCGCCTTCGGCGGCCAGGCCGGCCAGGATGAGCGCGATGCCGGTGCGGAGGTCTCGCGCCACGACCTCTGCCCCCTTGAGCGCGGCGGGACCGTGCACGATGACGGCGCTGGAATCCACCTCGACCTTCGCGCCCAGCTTGCTGAGCTCGCCGACCAGGGAGTAGCGGGCGTCGTAGATTGTCTCGCGGATGTAGCTGGTGCCATCGGCCAGGCAGCTCAGGGCCATGATCGGCGATTGCAGGTCGGTGGCGAATCCCGGGTACGGGCTGGTGATCACGTTGATCGGCCGCAGCCGGTGAGCCAGGCGCACCTGGAGCACGGCACCCTGGGTGGCGAACTCCACGCCCATCTGCTCCAGCTTCCAGCGGACCACACCGAAGTGGTCCAGCGAGCCGCCGACCAGGCTGAGCTCGCCGCCGGTCATGGCCGCCGCCATGGCGAACACGCCGGCGTCGATCCGGTCAGGCATGACCGTGTGGTCGACGGCGGCGAGCTCGTTCACGCCCTCGACAGTGACGAAGCCGGTGCCGCCGCCGTGGATCCTGGCGCCCATCTTGGTGAGGAACGCGATCACGTCGAGCACTTCGGGCTCGAGTGCCGTGTTGTCGATCACCGTGGTTCCCGGGGCCAGCGAGGCCGCCATGATCAGGTTCTCGGTGCCAGTGTGCGACGGGGTGTCCAGGTACAGGTGGGCGCCGCACAGCCGCCCGGCCTGGATGTGGATCATGTTCTCGCCCTCGGTCACGGTGGCGCCGAGCCGGGCGAATCCGCGGTAGTGGAAGTCGAGGTTCCTACTGCCCAGGTTGCACCCGCCGACGCCCTCGATGACGGCCTCGCCGAGGCGGTGCAGCAGGGCCGGGACGAAGAGCACTGACCCGCGGAACCTGCGGGCGATCTCGGCTGGCAGCACTGGGCTGGTGAGCTGGGAGGCGTCCACGACCAGGATGCGCTCCGCCTCGTGGAACTCGACCAGGGCCCCGACCGCCTGGGCCAGTTCGACGGCCCGCCGGATGTCTTCGATGACCGGGACGTTCCGCAGCACGGTGCGGCCCTTGGAAGCCAGCAGGGAAGCCGCGATCATCTTCAGCGCGGCGTTCTTGGCCCCCTGGATGAAGACCGTCCCCTGCAGTGCTCCGCCGCCCCGCACCCGGTAGCGACTCTCGGAACCATTGGTCATCTGCTGTGACTCCCGTCCGGGTAGACAGCGGCCAGGCCGCAAGACCCGACTCAGTATTCCATCGCGGCGCCGGTGCGGCAGACAGCTCAGCCGATCCTGGGGCCGCGCTCCGGCTGTCAGCTGAGCCGCTCCAGCCGCTCGAAAACGCCGCTCAGCCGTTCGACATAACGCTCCGGCCTGCACACCTCGTCCAGCCGCGACTCATTGAGAGGCTGCCCCGCGGCCTGAGCGTGCTTCCTGAGCGTGTCGCGAAACGGGATGCCGGTGTCCCAGGTGTCCATGGCCGCCTCTTGCACCAGCCTGTAAGATCGCTCTCTGCTCATCCCCTCCCGGACCAGCTCAAGCAGAACGGCCGAGGTGTAGATGAGCCCTCCGGTGACATCCAGGTTGGCCCGCATCCGGGCCGCGTCAACGGTGAGGCCCTCGATCAGCCCGGTGGTCAGCGCCAGCAGGTAGTCGGTACCGATGGCGGCGTCGGGCAGCGCCAGCCGCTCCACGCTCGAATGCGAGATGTCCCGCTCGTGCCAGAGCGCGATCCCTTCCATGACCGGGACGATCTGAGCGCGGATCATCCGGGCCAGGCCGCAGATTCGCTCCGATCTGATCGGGTTCTTCTTGTGCGGCATGGCCGAGGAGCCCTTCTGGCCCCGGCCGAATGGCTCGGCGAGCTCGCGCACTTCAGTCCGCTGGCAATGCCGGACCTCCAGCGCCACCGCCTCGCAGACGGACGCGATGAGCGCGAGCGCGCTCACCCACTCGGAGATCCCGTCGCGCAACACGACCTGGGTGGCCACCGGCGCGGGCCGCAGCCCCAATTGGGCCATGACCTCGGTCTCGATGGACGGGTCGATATTGGAGTAAGTCCCCACCGGCCCCGAGAGCTTGCCCACCGCGACCGCCTCCCGGGCGTGCCGCAGCCGGTCCCGGCAGCGGGCCAGGCCGAACGCGAAGTCGGCCACCCGGTGACCCCAGACGTCGGGCTCGGCGTGTACGCCGTGCGTGCGCCCGGGCCGCAGCGTGCCACGATGCGCGAGAGCGTGATCGCGTAGCACTGCCACCAGGGTGCCTGCCTTGGCCAGGATCAGGTCGGTCGCCTCGGTGAGCTGGACGGCCAGGGCCGTGTCGAGCAGGTCCGACGAGGTCATGCCGAAGTGGACGTAGGCGGCCGCCTCCCGGGGGGAGGTGTTGTCCGCCCAGGCGGTGAGGAACGCGATCACGTCGTGGTCGGTGACTGCCTCGGCGGCGGCCACCGCCTCCGGGGAGGGCGGCGGCGCCTGCCTGACCGGCTCGACGCTGCTGGCCGGCACCGTGCCCGCCTTGGCCTGCGCCTCGAGGACCAGCGTCTCCACCCGGGCCCACAGCTCGTACTTGTGCGCCTCACTCCAGACCCGCCCCATCTCGGGCAGCGTGTACCTGCTGATCATGAGAACAATTCTCTCGCGCCCGCCGGGCACACCTGACCAGCCGGTCGCTACAGGCCGTGTCTCGTGGATCTTCAGCGGCGCGGATCGGTGCCCGGGCGACGACCGGCGGCGTTGTCGTCGTCGCCAATAGTTCCACTATTGGCTCCTCCTCCGCCTTGCCGGACGCCGCCTGGATCACCGCCCGCATCCACCAAGATCCACGAGACACGACCTAGTTCCCGGGGCGCTCGCGCAGTTCCCTCGGCAGCGCGAACATCGTGTTCTCCTCCACCACGTCGACGTCCTCGACCTGGCCGAAGCCGAGGCCGGCCAGCCGCTCGAGGACGCCGGCCACCAGATCCTCAGGGACGGAGGCGCCGCTCGTGAGGCCCACGCAGCTCGCGTCGGCCAGCCACTCCTCCTGAACGGCTGAGGCGTCCTCCACCAGGTAGGACGCGGCCGCGCCAGCGTCGAGGGCGACCTCGACCAGGCGGACCGAGTTGGAGGAGTTCCGCGACCCGACCACGAGCAGGACGTCGCACTCGGGGGCGATCTGCTTGACCGCCGCCTGCCGGTTCTGGGTGGCGTAGCAGATGTCGTCGCTCGGCGGGTCCATCAGCAGCGGGAACCGCTTCCGCAGCGCCGCCACGGTCTCGATCGTCTCGTCCACCGACAGCGTGGTCTGGGAGAGCCAGACGACCTTGGCCGGATCGCGCACCCGCAGGTTCGCCACGTCGCCGGGGCCGTCCACCAGGTGGATGTGCGCCGGCGCCTCGCCGGTGGTGCCCTCGACCTCCTCGTGCCCTTCGTGGCCGATCAGCAGGATGTCGTAGTCCTGGCCGGCGAACCGCCTGGCCTCGCTGTGCACTTTGGTGACCAGCGGGCAGGTCGCGTCGATGGTGTTCAGCCGGCGCTGTGCGGCCTCCTCGCGCACCTGCGGTGCCACGCCGTGCGCGGAGAACAGGACGGTCGCGCCGGGTGGTACCTCGGCCGTCTCGTCCACGAAGATCGCGCCCCGTTGCTCCAGCCCGCGCACGACGTGCAGGTTGTGCACGATCTGCTTCCTGACGTATACGGGAGAGCCGTACCGGTCCAGAGCCTTCTCGACCGCCTGCACGGCCCGGTCCACCCCGGCGCAATAGCCGCGGGGCCGGGCGAGCAGGACACGTCGGGTCGTTACCACCATGCCTCCATGCTATGAGGCACGCTAGGATGGCCGACTCGGGACCGCGACTTGCCGCACCACAGGCAGTTACGGGCGAGCGGCCGACGCCCGCGCCAGGAGCGAGCCGTCGCCTCAGGAAAGAGGTTCACCATGCGCATCCCGCCGGCACCCGAACGCCTCAAGGAAGCCCCAGCACAGGCTCTGCGGGCGCTCTTCGCCGGAGTCGGTCAGGTCCTGCTGGTCACCGAGCGAGTCCGCCGACGGGCGCTCGGCCCGCAGGGCGCTCCGGCCGACCCGGCCCGCGATATCGTCCGGCCGGCCCCGCGGCCCCCGGCGCCCCCCGCTCCGGCCGAGGCCGCCGGGGATCCGGTGGCCGACATCAGCCCTCCAGTGCCCGCGCCCTCACCGGCCGAGGCCGCGCAGGAGCCGGCCGCGGACATCACCTCGTCAGTGCCCGGCCCCTCGCCGGCCGAGGCCGCTGAGAATCCGGTCGCTGACATCGCGCCTGCCACCATCCGGCACGAGGAGTTGCCGCTGGCCGGCTACTCCGGTCTTTCGATCGCATCGCTGCGCGCCAGGCTCCGCGGCCTGGACGCCAGCCAGGTTCGCACGCTGCTCGAATACGAGCGGGCGCACGAGAACCGGGAGAACGTGACCAGCATGTTCGAGCGGCGCCTGGCCAAGCTCGAAGCCGGAGAAGGCTAGGCTTTGTCCCGGCCGGGACACGGCCTGACCTCGCGGGCGTAGCGGCGTGCCGCTGGAGACCTCGGCACAGTCCCCGGTACCGGTGCGGACCATGCTCCGGCTGGTCGGTGACTGGATCGGCAGGCTGGGGCGGATCTGGGTCGAGGGGCAGATCGCGGAGCTCAACCGGCGGGGCGCGACGGTGTTCCTCACCCTTCGCGACCCGCTCGCCGCCGTGTCAGTCCGGGTGGTCTGCGCGCGTACGGTCTTCGACGCGGCCAGCCCCCCGCCAGGGCCGGGCGCGCGCGTGGTGGTCTGGGCGAAGCCGGACTTCAACTCCACCCGTGGTTCGTTCGCGCTGACCGCCCTGGAGATCCGTGCGGTCGGCATCGGTGAGCTGCTGGCCCGGCTGGAGCGGCTGCGGCAGACACTCGCAGCCGAGGGTCTGTTCGCCGCGGAACGCAAGCGCCGGCCGCCCTTCCTGCCCCGCGTGATCGGCCTGATCTGCGGCCGGGATTCGGCCGCAGAACGGGACGTGCTGCGCAGCGCCGCCAGACGCTGGCCCGCGGTGCTGTTCCGTGTCGAGCAGGTGGCGGTCCAGGGCAGCGCGGCGGCCGGGGAGGTCATCGACGCGCTGCGGCGGCTGGACGCCGACCCGGACGTCGACGTGATCATCATCACCCGCGGCGGCGGCTCGGTGGAGGACCTGCTGCCGTTCTCCGACGAGGCGCTCATCCGGGAGGTGGCGGCCTGCCGGACGCCCGTGGTCAGCGCGATCGGGCACGAGCAGGACTCGCCGCTCCTCGATCTCGTGGCGGATGTCCGGGCCTCCACCCCCACCGATGCGGCCAAACGGGTGGTCCCCGACGTGGCCGAGCAGCTCGCGCTGGCCGGTCAGCTCCGCGACCGCGCCCGGCGGTGCCTGACCGGCCGGATCGACCGGGAGAGCGCCTGGCTGGCCGCGGCCACTTCCCGGCCCGCCCTGGCGAGCCCCGTACGCGAGGTGGAACGGCTCCAAGAGCAGATCCAGGCCCTTTCCGAACGGGCGATGCGCGGTGTCCGCGCCCGGCTGGATCGCGCCGCTGGTGAGTTGGAGCACACCCGGGCCCGGCTGCTCACCCTCTCGCCCGCGAGCACGCTGCGCCGGGGTTACGCGATCGTCCAGCGGCTGGACGCCACCGTGCTCCGTGCGGCCAGGGACGCGACGGCAGGCGAGACGCTGCACGTCAGGTTCACCGAAGACCAGCTCACGGTCAGGGCCATAACCGCCGAGGCGGGAGAGTCCGACAGCGCGAGACCCGGCGAGTGAGGCGGGCCGGTCTTGATGATCTTATTCGGGCATAAATAACGCGCAGTGATCTGGCTGTACGCTCCAGGCGGCGTGTCTACCATTGTTAAGGTATCCAGGACCTGAAAATTGCCCTGTGTTCCGCACGGCCGATCCTGCCTGCAGGCCGAGGGACGGTGGTCCGATGAGGGACAGCCCGGCGGATGGCGACCTGGCCCGCGGCCAGGAGCCGGCGTTCACCCGCGGCCAGGAGCCGGCGTTCATCAGCCAGGAAGGCCCACGGCCACGCACCGGCCGTCCGGCCGGCCAGGATGACACGCTCGCCCCCGCTGGTCCAGCCCGCGCCCGCCCGCGTGCTCCCGGACTTGATGGCCTGCGCGGTCTGGCCGTCCTGGCCGTCCTGGCCTTCCACGAGAGAGTCTCCGTTCTGCCCGGTGGCTTCCTCGGCGTGGACGTCTTCTTCGTCATCAGCGGATACCTGATCACTGACCTGCTGGCCGCGCCATTAGACCGGGACGGCCGCCTGGACCTGCGCCGCTTCTGGCTGCGCCGGGCCCGGCGGCTGCTGCCCGCCCTGGCGGTGGTACTGATCACGGTGACCGCCGCGGTCGCCGTGCTCGAGCCCGGGGAAATGCCCGCCATGCGCCCTGCCCTGCTCGGCGCCCTCAGCTACACCAGCAACTGGTGGCAGGCCGTGGGTCACCAGTCGTACTTCGCCGCCTTCGGACCGCCTCCCCCGCTGCAGCACCTGTGGTCGCTGGCCGTCGAAGAGCAGTTCTACCTGGTCTGGCCGCTGGCTGTGACTCTGATCGTCAGCATGGGCCGGAGCCGGCGAGCGCGGGCCACGGTGGCCTGGCTGGCGGCGGCCACCTCAGCGGCCGCCATGGCTGCCGGGT
>DASZAD010000025.1:0-2561 GCA_035945415.1 Streptosporangiaceae bacterium | reverse complement strand
ATCTGATCTTTGATCACCGGCATAATGCCGCGATGAGGTATGTGGTGGATCGTGAGTAGCGTGCCGATAACTCGTTGAGGGCGGCCCTTCCCGACCCTGGTCGCTCAGCACCGAGGCGCGACGCTGAGGAGCCCGATAGCCGACGTGGCGGACAGAAGGAGATAGCAGAGCGTAGTCGGCGCCGGCGGCAGACGCGCAAAAGATCCGCCGTTCTGCATTCGAACCCTATGTCTGGTTGACGAGCAGCGATAACGCCCAGATCCGGGTGATCTGCAGCCACCAGCGGACGCATCTCCCCACCGTGCGGGTAATGGTGAGCAAGTGCAGCCCGTGTATGGCTGCCAGCCCCGGGGGGAAACGGCCGCCTGCGCAGGCGGTCAGCGATCGGACGGGCTCCTACGCGGTCCGGTCCCGTGGCGGGGCAGGTTCCCAGCCGTCTGCGGCGTGCCAGATACCCTCCGGCGTAGCCTGTTTCTTCCGGCCGAGCAGCCGGAAGATCCCGAAGCCGGCAGTCACGAGCAGGGCCAGCCGCACATACCAGGGGGTGCCTTCCAGGACCCGGGCAGCCTTCTTGATCAGAGCGAGCACCAGGCCCACGAAGACGATCAGGGCGACCACGATCGCGCCGGGCAACTGCGAGGTTGCGAACGCATGCTGCAGGAAGCCGTTGTGGTGGTCATGCTGGCCGGGGCGGTAACGCCCGGCCAGCATGATGGCCAGCGGCGCTGCCCGCGGGAAAGACGTCACCGGCTCAGTAATCGGGATCGGGGTCATCGGCCGGCGCGGGCGGGCCGCTGCTGGCCGGGTTGCCGGATGGCTCCGGGGAGCCCTGCGGGCGCGTCGGCCCGGCTTCTGCGCCCGGCGCCGGCCTGGCCGGCGGCGGTCCGGGTGAGCGGTCCAGCAGCTCGTCTCCCAGCACCTGCAGCGCCGCCTCGATCCGGCGCTGCTGCTCGCCGCTCACTCCTGCCAGCTGACGGATCGCATCCGCGATCGGGCGTTCGGCCCGCTTGGCAAAATCCCGGTGCCGGGTCTGGGGATCGACGCTGACCAGAGTGCGCCGGCCATCGGCGGGATCGCGCCCCACAGTGAGCACCCCGCGAGCCTGCAGCCGGTCCACGGTCCGGGACACCAGGCTCTGCGCCAGGCCCGTCCGCTGCGCAATCTCCATGATCGGGCTCTGCGGGTGGTCGGTCACGTCCTCGACGATCGCCACCGTGCTCGCCGCGACCGGCCGCTCACCCTCGTTCGCTGTCGCCACCTGGGCGATCTCGCGGAGCACCCGGGCAAGGCGATGAAGCTGGCCTGCATTCACATCACCTATGATACATCACAAGAGATGTAATTCCCTCCGGCGACCACACCTAGGACGGCAATGCAGCAGGCGATCCTCACCAGCTCAGCAATCTTGGCCTATGTCCTGCTCACGCAGTACGGGCGGCGCAGGTTCTCCTGGCGCACGTGGCTTCCGGCGATCATCGGCATCCCCATCGCCGCCGCCGTGTACCTGTCACGGGCGCCGGCCCACCGCTACGACGTCTACCTCTACCTCGTGGCGGCGGCGGCCGGCTGCGGGTTCGGGGCGCTGGCCAGCGCCACCACCGGCGTGGAGCGAGACGCGGGGGCCGGCCGGCTGTACACCCGATGCGGCCCCGCCTTCGCGGCCACCTGGGCCATAGCCACGGGAACCCGGGTTGCCTTCGTCTGGGCGCTGCAGGACGTGCCCTGGTTCGCGCACACCGCGGGCCCGTTCCTCCGCGATCACCAGATCGGGCGCAGCGCGATCGCCGCAGCATTCGTGCTGATGGCCGTCATCATGTACGGACTGCGGTTCGCGGTGATCGCCGTCAGGGCACAGCGGCGGCAACCCGGGCGCGCCGCCAGCGGACAGGCAACCGGCATCCAGGGCGCTTGACGACCGCGCACGTCAATGAGCCGTGCTGCAGGCAAACGTACCGCTGGCCCGGTCACACTGCCAGAACGGGCCTGCGCTCACCACCACCCGCATCGTCCTCCGAATAGTCAGCCCGGACGCAAAGAAGCGGCCGATCTGTGCACGTCACCCGCTGAGAAGCCAGGCATCCCCTGGCAGCGCCGATTCGGCGATTAGCGCGCGTACGCTCTGGAGTGACAGTGACGCTGCGTTACTAGCACTGGCAGCGGCCGTCGTACTAGATCCGCCTGCACCGTCAAAGACCACCTGAAGTCCGTCTTCGGCAAGACCGGCGTCCGCAGCCGCCGCGATCTGGTCGCCTGCGTCCTCCCCGGCCGGCGGGGCGCGCCGGCCCCGCCCCCGACGCCCGGGGGCCGTGGTGGTCCATGATGGTGCGATGTGCACTGACGACACGCCGGCTCACCACGGCCACCAGGTTCTGCACGAGGTGGAGCCCTCGGCGGTCTTCGATCTTGACCCGGTCGACTCGGTCATCGTGACGACCCTGATGGACAACGTGACCGACGTCTTCATGCCCGGCCAGGGGCCCGCGCACCGGCCGCCCGTGGTGCTGGCGCACCGGTGCGCCGCGGCGACTATGGAGGGCGGCGAGGCCCCCGAGCAGCTGCTC
>DASZAD010000024.1:0-11192 GCA_035945415.1 Streptosporangiaceae bacterium | reverse complement strand
TTGCCGGACGTCGTGCGCGCGGGGTCTGGACGCGCAGCAGTCATGGCGTCTCCAGCAGTCATAGCCGGCTAGCCGGACGCGCTGTTGGCGCAAGCCCAGAATAACCTGCACCAGCCCGGGGCGGACCGCCGGGAGTCCGGTAGCCGCCCAGACCCTGAGGGGTGGCGGTGCTGCGGTTCCACCTGCACCACTTCGACGCAGCCGCCGACTTCGACGGTGTCGCTCGCATCTACCGCCGCTGCCGGCAGGCTGGCATCACGCCCCGCGGGCTCGCCGGCTGCATGATCGCAGCGGTCGCCTGGCGCCATCAGGCCACGCTCCCGGCCTGCGACGCCGACCTCCATCACGTCGCGCGCATCATCGGCATCGGGCTGGACGAGTTGTCCCGGCCCGATCAGCGGTAAGGCGATCACGGCGGACCTGCATGAACCGTGCTGAGCGCCGGACCAGGCCGGCCGGCATATCTATCCGTGTCCCACCAACTGGCTGATCCGCATGTTAAGCAATCGCCGGGGAGCGCCAGCGCAGGCCGCTGGAATCCAGCGACACCGCTCAAGCATGTCTGCCAAACGCAAGCCCTGTCCGGAAACGGGGGGCAGCCCGGGAGCGTCTTTGACGATCGCGCCAGCGCGTGGGGCGGTTGGTCAGAGCGGGCGGACCTGCTCGGCCTGCGGGCCCTTGCGGCCCTGCCCCGCGGTGTACTCAACCCGCTGGTTCTCCTCGAGGCCGCGGGCATCTTCCATCTGGATGGCGGAGCGGTGAACGAATACATCGGGGGTGCCGTCGTCGGGGGCGATGAAACCGTAGCCCCGGTCGGTGTTGTACCACTTCACGACGCCTTGAGGCATGTTTTCTCCTACGGTGGCGATCTTCGGGAGCCACGGCTTGTGAATCCCGGGTTGCCGCGACCGTCTACGTTTCGAGGGCCAGCCCTCGGAAGTGGTGACACGCAAACGTGTTAGCTATCTCGCGTCTCCGTGACGCCCGCCGTCAGAATTTCGCAGGCGCTGTGACACGTGCGCGAACTTCGACTACAACCATTTCCCAACGTAGCACGAACACACCGCCGTCACATTTCGTGGGGTGCGCGGCCCCGCCGCCTCCGCGCCCCTCACAGCAGCTCGGTGACCCACTGCCAGCCGCCTGGCTCGGTGTGCACCGGCCGCACCAGGTGGGCACCTGACGAATCGGACAGCTGGGCGACTACCCGGACCAGCTGGCGGTGAAGATCACCGGGCCGCTGCTCGTCGTGATGTGCCCGGTGCGCGACGAGCGTCAAGACCGCGCTCTCCCGGCCCGCCAGCCGTGCCGTCACGTTACCGTCATAGTCGAGGCTCACGACGCTGATATCCCGCGCCCGGATGATGTCGGTCCCCTCGTCGCTGGCCACCCACACATCTGGCCCGTCCATGGATCATCCCTCCTCCCGGATCACTATGGCACGCCGCTGGCGCACGGCACACGGTACTTGCTGGCCGCCGCGGTGGGCGCGCCTAAAGCGGTGGAGCGAGGTGTTAGCCGTTCGTATGAGGATCCTTAACGGCTTCCGCAGATGCGGCAACCAGTCAGCCACGCCTGATGACAAGCCTGCCGGCGCGGCCGATCGCGGCTCCCGAGAGGGCCCGCAGTACCGTCGCTCGCCAGGTGGGCGCATACTGAACATGATGAGAACTTTCCGCGCCGCGGCTCGGCGCCCGTTGCCAGGCAGTCCCTTCAACGTTCCCGAAGCCGCCGCGCCTGCCGAGTGTTACGCGGTGGATGACCAGGTCACCCACGACAAGTACGGCCTGGGTACGGTCATCGGCCTCGAAGGCGGAATCGCGGTGCTCGTCGATTTCAGGCCGCGCAAGCTACGCATCACGATCCCGTGTTCCAAGCTGACACGGCTCTGATCAGGGGTCTGGTCGGGGGCTGGCTGGCGCGGTGAGGCCGGGGAAGTCGGCCGGAGTGCCGTCGATGAAGGCCTGGGCCAGGTCGGACAGGCGCAGGTTGCGGTCGCGGGCGTGGGACCGCAGCACGGTGAATGCCTGGTCCATGTCCAGTCCGAGCCGCTCGGCGAGCTTGCCCTTGGCCTGCTCGATGACCACCCGGCTGTTCAGGGCGCCCTGCAGCTGCTCGCTGAGGGTCACGCTGCGCCGCGTGCTGCGCTCTTGTAGCAGGCCGATGGTGGCCACGTCGGCCAGCGCCTGGCCGACCCGCACGTCCTCGCGGCCCAGGCCGCCGGGAGCGGCCTGGAACAGGTTCAGCGCGCCGATGACCTGGCTGCGCAACCGCATCGGCAGCGCGTGCACCGCGGCGAAGCCCGCCCGGCGGGCGGCGGCGGCGAACTGCGGCCAGGACTGCTGGGCTGTG
The DNA here is from genome assembly GCA_035945415.1 of Streptosporangiaceae bacterium. Classification (GTDB taxonomy): domain Bacteria; phylum Actinomycetota; class Actinomycetes; order Streptosporangiales; family Streptosporangiaceae; genus PALSA-505. The sequence continues at coordinate 8,840 of DASZAD010000024.1, read as the reverse complement.
GTCAGGTCGGGCGCAGCCACGGGCCGGGCGGTGCGGAAGCATTCCAGGCACGGCCCCTCGTCGTTTTGCAGCTGGAACAGCTCCAGCACCCGCACGGCCTCGGTGGAGGCCGCCACCAGGCGCAGCTCACCGCGCGGGTCGGCCAGCAGCACCCCGGCGGCGGACGCCTCCAGCAGTTGCACGCTGCGCTCGGTGAGCAGGTGCAGGAAGTCGATCACGTCGAAGTCGGCGACCAGGGTGTCGGCCAACTCGACGAAGGCGTCCGACAGCTGTTCCCCGTCCATCTCCTCACCTCCTGGGACGGCCAGCACGGGCCGCGCCGAGCGGTACCGGGCGGCTCCCGGGCGGGCAGCGTTTCATCTCTCACCGTCCCGGGGAGGATCCCCGTCCGGGCTCAGCCGCAGGCGGCGGGCGACGATGTCGTGGGAGACGTCGCTGAGCCGCCGGTCCTGAGCATAAGCGTAGGCCCGCAGCCGGACAAAGGCCTCGCCGATGGCCACGCCGAGTTGTGCGGAGACCATGCCGGTGGCCTGGTCGATCTCGGCCCGGTGCTGCCTCAGATCCGGCGGCTGCCCGGCGGGCCCGGCACCGGCCGCTTCGGCTGCCCTGTCGGGATACTGGCTTTCGAGCAGGACAACAACGGCAGTATCGGCCACAATCAGGGCATCACCGAATTGAGGGCCAGTCAGCGGGCCGGGCTTGTCCCGGTACAGGCCCAGCGCTCCGGCCCGGATAGCCCCGATCCGCAGCGGCAGCGCAAAGATCGCCGCAGCGCCAGCCCGCCAGGCCTGCGGCGTGAAACCCGGCCAGCGGCGGCCGGCATTCCCATCGCCCAGATCTGAAACCAGCACGGGGGAACCGGAGGTGGCAACGTCCAGGCACGGCCCCTCCCCCAGGGTCATCTGCAGCTCGACCAGCTGCTCACTCACCGCATCGGTCACGCACATCAGGTGACCCGCCCCGGTTGCATCTGGCGCCATCACCCACGCGCCGCTGACCGGCAGCGCCAGCACCGCCGCCGCGCACACATCCACCGCCGACACCCGCCCCCGGCGCCGGGCCGCCTGCACGGCGACCAGACTCCAGATCAGGGCTGAGCGGTCGGTCGTCATCAGCCCGGCCGGGCGGACCCGGGCAGACCATCACCCAGACGGCGCGCTGGCGAGCAGTCCGGCAGGCCCGCGGACCGCACCTGCCGGTCAGCTGAAAGATCGCCGCGCCGCACGGATGCCCGCCGGTTGAGCTGGTTATGGTGGCCGCCCTTCTGCGTGCACATCACCGATGGCAACCTACCGTGACCCGGCCGCCAATGTTTCGGCCCCCCACAGGGTTAACCTCACCATTCCCCAGCGATGCCTCACCGCGCACCCGTGCAAAACCCAGGCGGCCGGCCGCCGGGGGCGGCAGCAGCCGACAGGGCGCGCGACCCCTGTGGTATGGGTGACGTCAAGCTCACCGCGCAGCGCAACGACCACATAACCGTGGGACAGGCTTGAATACACTTCGATGTCAGCCACCGGTCGGCCTCCTGCCCAGCAGCCAGGCGGGGTCTCGACCAGACAGCTGAATTGCCAGCTTCTACCCAGAAGGCTACGCCACCCAGCCTGTGCCGTCATCCCAGCCGATCACCAACTCCCGGCCTGTCGGGCTGTCCGGTTTCCCTGGCGCATACCCGTGGGCCGGCATATCTGCTGACCCGGTCAAGGACTACCTCAAGCAGATCGGTAAGGTGCCGCTGCTCAACGCCGAGCAGTAGGCCGAGCCGCCCAAGCGGATCGAGGCCGGGCTGTTCGCCGATCACAAGCTCGCCGAAGGCAGCAGGGTGCTCCGTCCCGGACAGAGCACCAACCTCGCGCGGGTCGCCGAAGACGGCAGGAGGGCCGAGGACCACCTGGCGGAGGCCGGCCTGCGGCTGGTCGTCTCGCTGGCCAAGCGGTACACCGGCCTGGGGATGCTGCTCCTGGGTCTGACCGAGGGCCATCAGGCGGGCGCATATCACGCTGTGCCATTCTCAGCGCGGCGCAGGCGCGTATCCCGCACGGCGGCTGGACCGCGTTGCCCTACGGTGCGGTCAGGGCCGGGTTGAGCCGTATGAGCCGCGCGGAAGTTGTCTCGTCGAGTTCGGCGACGGCTTGCCGCGACTTCACGAAGTCCGAGAATGAGCGATAACCGAGTGCCTTCTCGCTGAATGACGGGTCCATGCGCTTCATCTGGTTCTTTACCGCGGAGCTATGCAGCCAGTCCGCGTCATCCTTTTCCTGGCCGAGCCGCAGCGCCCGTTCCAGGAGCCTGGTGGCCAGCTCCTGCGGGTCTTCGGAATCGAGATCGGTCTCGTCTGTCGCGGCGGGTGCTGGCCGCCTGGTACGCCGCGAGCCCCGCGCCGACGGCGCGCTGCCGGACTCCTCCGCTTCGGCCCGTGTGCCGGTTGCCGGCGCGGCTGCCTGCGGGGAGGCGTCCGCGGGAGTGATGCCCGGCAATGCGTCGTAGGTCACGAATTCGTCACACGCGGCGGCGAGCGATCTGCTGGCCGATCCTGCGACTCCGACACCTACCACGTAACGGCCCAGACGCCTGCACCGCTGGGCGAGGGGGATGTAATCGGAGTCCCCCGCCACGATCACCACGTGGCTCAGGTCGGGAAGGCGGAACATGTCCTCCACCGCATCCACGGCCAGCCTGATGTCGGCACCATTCTTGGCGTAGGCGGCGACGGGAAAAAGCTGCACCAGGTCCACGGCGCGGCTGATGAGTTGCCCGCGGTAGCCGGCGTTCACCGGGGCTGACCAGTCGGCGTAAGCGCGGGTAAGGACCAGTGTGCCAAACGATGAGGCGAAGTCGATGACCGCGCCGACGTCCACGGTGGCGCGCCGGAACTTGTCCGCGATGCCGGGATCGGCCGATCCGTCGGCCCGGTCGAACCCGCGTGCCTTGTCACGCTGGAACTGGTTCCGGCCATGGACCTGGTCGTAGCGTGAGATCACGATGTTGTCGAAGTCGATGTAGACAGCGACGCGGGTGAGGCCAGGGTCGGTCATGGCTGCTCTTCTCATCCGGACACCCTCACCAGATCAGTCCGCCGGAAACTCAAGGATGACCGTCTATCGACATTATGTAACGACGAGGCCTCCCGCTCACGAAGATCACTGCGATGGCATGACCGGATGTGCCGCGGGGACGGCGCCCGGCTGGACGTCCGCGCCTCGGCCGGGGAATGCTAGCGTGTCGGATAGCTGTTCACGGCAGCTTCTGCGCTGGTCCTGGTAGGCCGGCAGTCTCGAGGTCAGGCCATGCGCCTGAATGTGGAGAGCAGCGTCGTCGGATCATCCACCACGCTGCTGATTGTTGCGGGGATCATTGACTGGAGCACGATCGCGCAGTTCCAGACGGCCCTGGCCCAGTCCATTTCCCGCCCGCGACCGGCCATCCTGGTGGATTTCACCGGGTTGCTGTCGTGGTCGCCGGAGGCACAGACAGTGCTGACGCGCGCCACCGGGCAGGCCCGCTTGCACGGCGGGCAACTGGTAGTCGCCGGCCTGGCGCCGATCCCGGCGTGGCAGGCCGACGGCTGCGACCTGCAGGATCTTGACCGCGCGCTTGCGCACACCGCTCACTGACCTAGTGCAGCAGGCCCGAGCAGCCTGCATGACGCCCCGGTGTCCCCCGCCGGGTACCCTGGCGATCTCCCCGCGGCTGGCCCGGCGGAGCGCTGGTGAGCCGGCTCTTAGGGCTAAGGGTCGTGGCCCAGTCTCGGGAGCGTTGATGCTCGGCGGAAGATTCCGTTCGCTGGTTGCTGTGAGTTAAGAGGTGGCATCCCGGGGGTCAGCCCTGCCTTCGCCCCTGCGCTGGTCTTCAATAGCGACAGCGATATGCCGCACGCACACCTCGAACGCGAGGGGGTCATCCTCGTGCATCCGGCGTAGCTTTTCCATGAACGCCACCATGTTCGTCACCGTGCGGTTGGGCAGGCCCTCCACTCTCATAAACTTTCCGCCGCCGACCTCGGCGAAGCCGGGAATCGTCCCCGGCTCAATTCCGTAAAAGTCACCCATGCTCGTTCTCTCCCGTCAGGCCGACGGCTCGCGTTCGCCGAACGATCTGCAAGCTGGCGTCATTCAAGTGGGTCCTCTCGCTGGACCAGGCACGGCCTGGTCTGCTGGGAGCGGAGGAACTGGCCGGATCGTCGCGCCAGGCCGCTTGGGGGCGTCTTGCGCCGTCATCCAGGCCGTTACGTAGCGGGCTTGGCCACGCCGAACGCCGCACTGAGCTAATCAGCGGTCACGCATGGCTCGCTCGCGGGGTCGGACAGGAAGTTGACACGGCCCAGCGTATACACCACTCCAGCAGGCGGTCGCCGTGGTGCTCATCCAGCGGATGTGTACCGCGTACCTGCCCCCATCTGGGGCTGGCTGACGCTCGCGTGGATGCGGCGCCGCGAGTACGTGTAGCCCTCGGACCTGAACGCCGGCTATCTCTACCCGTGAGGTGTGAGTGACCGCTGCGTTTCGTCTGGTGAAATCACCGGTGCCGGCGTTTCCCCCACGTGGGCTACCCGCGCTGGGTGACGCGGCGCCGTCGGGCTAGCTCACGAACGGTGCGCGCGGGCAGAGTGCGGATTCCGGACGCCGCCACGCCTAGCGGGGCCATCATCGCCCGGCGCGGCGCTAAGGCGTGACGGACAGGTTGCTGTACTGGGCCCGCGGCCACGTCTCGGTGAAGGCGCCCGTCTCGATCCCAGCCGGCCCGGAGGTCCAGGTGGAGCTCGTCACGGATGTGACCTGGCTGCCGTCTACCGATGCAGTGATGGTGCCGCCGTGCAGCGATAGCGACAGCCGGTGCCAGCTCCCGGTCCCCAGCGGGGACGGCAGCGTGCCCGAGGCCAGGGTGACGATGCTGGAGGCGGTCTTGTTGTTGTCGATTAGCCGCCACGCGCCACCGGTGCTCACGTCGAAGACGTAGCCGTTGAAGTCGCCCACCTGCGGTCCCTTCATGCCGCTGAACCGGCCGACCAGGCCGGTCGTGGTGCCTGACTGGGTGAGCAGGACGTCGCTGCTGATCGTGTAGTTGCTCAGCCCCGCGTCGCCGATGACCGCATAGGGGAAGCGGGTCGTGGTGGCCGGGTTGTCCCCGCCCCAGTACACCGGCGTAGCCGCCGCCTTCTGCTCGGTGCAGGTGGTGTTGCCGCCGTCCGGGACGTTGCAGGGCGCCAGCTCGAACGCGCCGTCCATGGCCGCCAGGTACTGCGGCTCGTCGTCATTGGCCCCGGCCTGCCCGGACGTGGACAGGCTGTCGCTGTAGGGCACCGGGAAGGCGGCCGGAGGCTGGCCCGCGGCCGGCCCCTTACCCTGCCCGGTCGTGGTGGTGAGCGAGTACACCCAGCCCGGCTGCAGGGTGATGGTGAACCTGCCGCCCGCGGGTGTGATGTCGGGCTGCTGGACGAACCACTGCGAGGGGCTGTCGTTGGCGAAGTTGAAGTTGCTCGCCCAGACGTGCACGGTGTCGGCGGCCAGGTTGTTACCGCCGGTGACGGTGAAGCTGGCCTGCTGGGCAGCCGAGGCGGTAGTCGTCTCGATGATCGTGCTCCAGGCGGACCCGCCGCTGCGGACAAGCGTGTCAAACGACCCCTCGGCCCGGTCGCCCTGCAGGAACCCGCTGCCCGAGTCCACGTACTTCCAGCCGCCCGGGTTCCCCGGCCACTGTGGCCACACGAACTGGGTGAACTGCGCAATCGCCCAGGTCATCGCGTTCACCGAGTAGCTGCCCGACCACGGCTGATCGGCCGTGACCAGCCCGCGGTTCTCGAACGGCAGGCCGGGCGGCATCGCGTCGAGCACCGGCCATTCCAGGTAGCCGGTCAGCCGGGCGTCGATGTAGCCGCGCGCCGTGGCGCGATCCATGGCCGGGGCGCACGGGACCACGCAACCGGTCTGCGCGCCCGCGTCCATCGCCCCCAGCTCGCTGGCCCACAGCGGCTTACCTGAGCTCAGCGCGGCGGACGTCGTGGTGCACGTGGTCTGCGGGCCGGCCGAGCCAGTCGGGTACCCGCAGACGTCGTGGTTGCCGAGGATCGCGACGCCCGCGGTCGAGGTGTACGGCCAGGTGCCCGGGTTGAATGAGTCGGCGGCGACGATTTGCACGCCCGAGTACCCGTTGGCGTCCAGCGCCGACCGCAGGCTGGTGAACCAGGCCGCGTGGCTGCCATTGTCGGTCTCGTTCCAGCCGCCCAGGTAGCTGATGGTCAGGCCCTGCTGCTGGGCGCAGCCCAGCCAGTCGAGCAGGTAGCTGATGTTGTCGCTGGTGAAGATCGAGTTGGTGCCGTCCCCGGTCCAGCCCGGCGCGGCCCACTGCAGCCCGTACAGCTTCAGGAACGGGTTCAGCGCCACGGCCTGCTTGGCCACGGCGAACTCGTAGCCGGCCCCACAGTTGACGTTCCCCCTGGTGTGTTCGACGCTCGGCTCGGCGCCGTCGGACGAGTTCGCGTCCCCGCCGATCTCCAGCTTGAGGAGTTGCAGCGAAGCGCCATATCCCGGCTTGAACAGATAGTTGAGGATCTGGCCGCGCTCGGTGGCCGGGTAGTCCATCAGATAGCGGGCGTTGCCGCCGCCGCCCAGGATGGCCCCCACCCCGTCATAGACCCGGTCGCCGCCGTTGCCGTTGACGGTGATGCCGGTGACGGCCAGCGACCTCGGCGTGCGCGTGGCCGATGCCGGCGCCGCGGTGATAAAGCCTAGAACCAAGCCGGCTGCTACGCAGGCTGCAGTGACAGCGAACCTCATGACTGCGACTGTAAGTGATAAGGCGGTGACTCTCTAGAAGGGTGACGCCCAAGTCCGGCAGGGCCGTCCCCGCGGGACGACAATCCAGAGAGCTTGACCCGCCGCAGCCGCTTCCTGCGCCTATCGCAGACCAAGGGTCCTGGGTCTGCGATTTCTGGCCGCGGGTTCGGTCATCGACGGCCCGGATGAGCAGAACGCCGATGTCCTGGCCGGCATGGCTGTGGGGGACGGGCTGCTGGTTGTCCCCGCTGGCAACGCGCTGGCGGCCTTCGGCGGCTGACGCCTGCGGCAGGCCGGACGCCGCATTGCGGACGACCTCGTGGCCCCGGCTCCCGCAGCGAGTCAGGCTGGAGGTTCGTTCACGTCGAGCGGGACGGATTCGGCGGTGATCACTCCGAACGACGTCTCTTCCGGGGGGGTGACCGCGTTCAGGGTCCAGTCGCCCAGCACCCGCATCCGGTTCCCTGACATGGCCCACAGGTGGTAGCCGCGGGTCACGGCGTTGGCGGCCGGCCCGGACAGCGGGATGTTCAGCGGGTTGGCGGCGGCGGCCAGCCTGCCCAGGTCGACCAGGAACCCCAGGTCATGATGCTTGTACGGTTCGGCCTTCCCGGTGCCGAGCGAGGCGGCGACGTTCCGGGCGACCAGCTTGCCCTGGCGTTGCGCGTGCTGAAATTCAGGATACGAAATGGCCGTGGTTGCCGTTCCCATCGCCAGCACGGTCGAATACCACCTCAGAAAGGTGTTCCGCAAGCTCGGTATCCGCTCCCGCGCCCAGCTTCACCGCACCCTGGCCCCGGAGTCCACCCAAGCTGACACAGCTTCGCGGCCCGCTAGAACCGGGTTGCGGGGGGGGAAGGGTGGCGGCGCCGGGCTGACCGTGGTTCGATGCCGCCACGCGAAAAGACACCTCAACCGGTTAGCGCGCGGGGTGAATAATGCAGTCTGGAGGACCGGCTTTGAGGTAGTTTGCCTGCCGCCGGGGGTGTTCTTGGATGGTGCTGGGCGGCTTGTTGGAGCGCCAGGGTGAGCTGGCGCGCGTAGACGAGCTGATTGCTGCGCTGCGGGCTGGTCGTGGTGGTGTCCTGGTGATCACCGGCCCGGCCGGGATCGGCAAGACTGTCTTGCTCACCGAGGCCGGGGCGCGGGCCGGGCGGGCGGGGATGCGGGTGCTGGCCGGGCGGGGCGGGGAGCTGGAGGGCGGCTTTTCGTTCGGTGTGGCGCGACAGCTGTTTGAGCCGCTGCTGGCCGGCGCTACGCCTGCGGAGCGGGAGGTACTGCTGGCCGGGGCGGCGCGGCGGGGGTTGATCGCGCTGGGGGACGAGGCCGGTGCTACGCCGCCAGCGGCGGGGGATGAGCAGCTGTTCATGACGGTGCATGGACTGTACTGGCTAGTGGTGAACGCCACCGGGGCGGGGCCAGTGCTGGTGACGGTGGATGACCTGCACTGGGCCGACCAGGCATCGCTGCGGTTCCTGCTGTACCTGGCGGACAGGCTGGCTGGGCTGCCGGTCGCGCTGCTGCTTTCCTGGCGGGCGGCGGAGACCGGGGCCGGTGCGGATCGTCTTGCGCGGCTGGAGCAGATCGCCGCCGATAGCGTGGCATCCTTGGCTCCGCTCAGCCGGAGCGCTGTGCGGGCGCTGCTGACCGAGGAGTCCGGGACCGCGCCTGCCGAGCGGTTCGCCGCGGCGTGCCACGCGGTGACCGGAGGTAACCCATTTCTCCTGCGAGAGCTGGCCGCGAGCTTGCGTGCGGACGGGATCGGCCCGGGCGAGGAGGCCGCTGACGAGGTGGCGGGGCTGGGTCCCCGGTCCGTCGCGCGGTCGGTCGCGCTGCGGGTGGCGCGGCTGGGGCCGGCCGCGGGCGAGCTGGCCCGGGCGGCCGCGATCTTGGGGGACGGGGCGCAGCTACGGCACGCCGCGACGCTGGCCGGTGTGGCGCTGCCCGACGCCGCGGCGGCGGCGGATGAGCTGGCCGGCATCGGGGTGTTCGAGCTGGGCACACCGTTGCGGTTTGTCCACCCGATCGTGCGCACGGCCGTGCATGATGACATCCCTCAGGCCAGCC
>DASZAD010000023.1:0-10007 GCA_035945415.1 Streptosporangiaceae bacterium | reverse complement strand
GACATCGCCAGCTGGGCGACCTGACCGCCGCCCAGACCTGCTTCGACGGTGCGGTTAATACACTGCTCGAGATGCTGGGCACCTCGAGCGAGCCGGTCATCCTTCGTAGCCTGGGCGATAGTCATGTCCTTCAGGCGCAGTGCCGCCTTGACCAGGCGGTGTCAAACCATAGTCCCGAGCTCATCCGTGGAGCCAGCCTGCGCATCGCGAGCGAGGCACTGGACAAGGCGACTTCGTACTTCGCGCGTCATCGCGAGGCTACGGGCGGCGGTATCCACTATGAAGGCCGCATGCACGGGGCCAAGGCCTTCCTGGGTGTCGCCATCAGTCTGGTTCAGCCTGGCAGCATGACCCCTCGTCGCTGGTCGGAGATCGAGACGCTGGCACGCGGCGCCTTCGAGCCCGAGCGGGACCGCAAACCCTTCGGGATCGTCGCCGGCAAGTTCGCGCTCTCCGTCGTGCTCCTGGCCAAAGCCCGATGGCAGATCATCGCTCCCGTCGGGGGAGGAGAGGCTGCGGCTCAAGTCGCCTTGGAGCAAGCGGACACGCTGCTCCGCTCCATCTTCATAGACTACCTGGAGCCAGGATATGTCCAGCTCGGCGCCAGGTTTGAGATGCCTAAAGTCCGGCTCGCGAGCAGCACCGTGGAGAACCTGCGTGCGCTCCCACGTCTGGGTTCTGACGCATGGGACGAGGCTGACTCACTACCAGTGATCTGGAGTCCGCTAGCGTGAAAGCCACTTCCGCTCATGCAGATGAGCATTCCTCACGGAGGGCGATCAATGTGCCTCAACACACCAACCGTCATCCTTACAGCCAATATATGGCGGCAGTCTTCGCGTTCCTGTTCGATCGGGAGGGGCGCCTGCTGCTGCTGAGTGAGCCAGATGATCGCCGCAAGTACATGTGGGATCTGCCGGGCGGGACGCTGACGGATCAGGAGAAGCCAGTCGCTGGCCTGCATCGTGAGATTATGGAGGAAACTGGTCTCCGCATCAAGTTGCTATCGCCGCTATCCTGGCTCAAGTGGGATAGGCACGACAGTGGCAAGCCCATCCTCGTCGCTTTCTATATTGCCGAGACACTCGGTGGCGAAGTCCATATCTCTGAAGAACATCAGGCCTACCGATGGGTCTCCCCTCACGAGTTCCGGGAAGAGGACCTGGCAGTTTCCGCGGACAAAGAGATAGTGGACATCTTCTTCGAATTGTATCTCGAATGTAAGAAGCCTGCATGATCAGCCTGACCGTGATTGGTGACGTGAATGTCGAAATCAACGGCAGCATCGACGTCCCGTTCTCTCGTATCGACCACAACATCCTGGACTACGGCCCGCTAGAAATGCGGATCGGGGGCACCGCGCCCAATTTAGCTGAAGCAGCCGCTGGCCGATTCTCTCCAATCCGCGTGGTCGGATGCGTCGGTAGCGACGAGCTGGGGACGTGGGCTGAGCACTCTTTGAAGAAGATCGGGGTCGATGCCCGGCTGCAACACGACCCGGCTCTGCCTACCGGGCTTGCCGTTTCTATCAGAGATGGGACAGCACCGGGCGGTCGACGTCTTCTGATTGTCCGATCAGAAAATGCGAACCGCATGCTGGACAGCGCGCATATCACGGGCAATAGCACGGCTCTCACGCAGGCCGGCGTATTCGTCACCGACGGCTATAGCCTGCTGGCGGAGCCGCGTCGCGGAGCCACCCTGGAGGCTATGCGCGTCGCCGCCACCGCTGGAGCACAGGTGGTGGTCGATGTCGTCCCGCACGACTGTTACCGTCTGATCGATGAACTCGAGCTAAGCAAGTGGCTGGCTTCCGCGCATGTCGTAGTGGTCGAGGTGCGAACTATGCGCAGATTCTTTGGACTGAGCACTCCGCCGGGTGATATTGACCTCTCCGTCGCGCTCGAGACACTTGAGCATTTGCAAAGTATCTTCCGTGACCGTTCATTCTTGCTGAGATTCGGGGTACAGGAAGTATCCGAGTCACTTGTGTGCCAGCCCGATCGTAAACCTATCCATCGCCATATAGACTTCACCGGCGGAAGATTGTCACACAATTTTGGCGATGTGCTCACAGTGGATGAACTCACCCGTTATTTCTTCTAATCATGGCGAGGTCGGCGAGGTCGGCGGGGCTCCGGGGGCTTCGGTTACCGGAAGCTCAGGAGGGTGCCCCGGCGCTTGCCGCGTCCTGGCCGTCTGCTGACCGGGTCGAGCGCGTAGTAGAGGGCGAGCGCGGCCTGCAGGGCGAGCAGCGCATAGGCGTTCAGGAAGGCCACGCCGATCGCCAGCGTGTAGAAGACCACGCCGATCGTGAACATCAGCGTCGCCAGCGCCCGCTCCTCCTCGGGGAACGAGGCGGCCAGCAGCCGCCGGCGGTGCGAGGCGTAGAGCCACAGCGCGGTCCAGACCCATGCGTTCACCGCCATCGTGACCGCGTAGGCGATCGCCGCGGTCTGCGTCCCCCGCCCCCTGGCCAGCGCCTCGCCCAGCACCCCGGTCGGGTAGGGCAGGAACGTGATCGTCAGGAGCAGCAGCAGGTTGAGGTAGAACAGCGGCCGGTCGATCCGGTGGAAGCTGGAGAACAGCGAGTGGTGGTTGAGCCACATGATCCCGATGACCGCGAAGCTGACCACGAAGGCGGCCAGCGAAGGCCAGCGCTTGGCCAGGTCATGGCCAAGGTGCCTGTAGTCAGAGGGCTGGGCGATGGTCAGGACCAGCAGCGTGATCGCGATCGCGAACACACCGTCGCTGAACGCCTCGACCCGTGACTTGTTCATCGCCGGGCAGCGTAATTTTTCACTCTGTAGAGCTGCCGGAACGTGGCTGGCCGCCGGGGCCGTGATCGCCGATCCACACGGTCTTGATGTTGCAGAACTCGCGGATGCCGTGGCTGGACAGCTCGCGGCCGAACCCGGAATTCCTGACGCCGCCGAACGGCAACTGCGGGTACGACGTCACGTTGCCGTTGATGAAGACCATCCCGGCCGCGAAATCCCGGATGAACCGGCTCCGCTCCGCCTCGTCGTTGGTCCAGGCGTTCGCGCCCAGGCCGTACTGCGTGCCGTTGGCGATCTCTATCGCCGCGTCGATATCGCCGGCCCGGTAGAGGGTGGCCACCGGGCCGAAGACCTCCTCGCCGTGCACGCGCATGTCGGGGGTGATGCCGGTCAGCACGGTTGGCGGGTAGTAGAAGCCGGGCCTGTCGAGCGCCGCGCCCCCGCACAGCACCCTGGCGCCCTTGGCCACCGCGTCGGCCACGAGCTTTTCCATGTCGTCGAGCTGCTGCTCGGAGGCCAGCGGTCCGATGTCGGTGCCTTCGTCCATCGGGTCGCCGACGATCTTGGACGACATCTGCTCGGTGAACATCGGCTCGAATGCGTCGTAGACGGCGTCGTGGACGATGAAGCGCTTGGCCGCGATGCAGGACTGGCCGTTGTTGATGCAGCGCGCGACGGCGGCCACCTTGGCCGCGGCCCGCAGGTCGGCCGTGGGCATGACGACGAACGGGTCGCTGCCGCCGAGTTCGAGCACGACCTTCTTGATCTCGCTGCCGGCGATTTCCGCGACCGACTGGCCAGCCGGCCCGGAGCCGGTCAGCGTGGCGGCCACCACCCGGTCATCGCGCAGGATCGCCTCCACCCGCCGGGAGCCGACGAGCAGGGTTTGGAAGGTCCCCTCGGGGAAGCCCGCGCGGGCGAACAGGTCCTGCATGAACAGCGCGGTCTGCGGCACGTTCGAGGCGTGCTTGAGCAGCCCGACGTTGCCGGCCATCAGGGCGGGCGCGGCGAACCGCATGGCCTGCCAGAGGGGGAAGTTCCACGGCATGATGGCCAGGACCGGCCCGAGCGGCTGGTAGGTGGCATAGGCTCGCGCCGCCCCGACCGCCCCGGCATCGGCGGGCTCGTCGGCCAGGAACCCGGCGGCGTGCTCGGCGTAGTACCGGCAGGCGGTGGCGCATTTGGCGACTTCCTGCCGGGCGGCGACCAGCGTCTTGCCCATCTCGGTCGTCATCATGGCCGCGACCTGGTCCTGCTCGTCGTCGAGGATGTCCGCCGCCCGGCGCATCCACCCGGCTCTCTCCTCGAAGCGGGTGTGGCGGTAGCGGGCGGCGGCGTTCGCCGCCGCGGCCAGACAGCGGTCGACGCCGGCCTCGCTCATCTCGTCGTAGGTCTTCAGCGTCTCCCCGGTCGCGGGGTTCACGGTCGCGATCGCCACGATCTCCTCCTCTCGCGCGGCCTTCGCCCGGCGTTGCCTTCGCCGGCAGTTGCCTCCGCCGGAGGTTACCTTGGCCGGGCGCGGCGTTGCCGCGGCGGCACATGTGGCCCTGCCCGGATCCCGATGGCGCACACCCGGCGGGCCACATCTGGCGGTATGGCCACCTGCCTGCTGTTCTACACCAACTTGGCGTGATCGCGGGCCGCACGGGAGCTCAGCGTCCCGGGCTACGCCAGCGGAGGAGGCCGGAACCCAGCTCGCTCATCCGCCGGTGCCCGGTCAGGGCCATGGTCCGCCGTACCCCGGCCTCAAGCAGGGACAGGACGTGATCGACGCCGCGCTCGCCCGCGGCGCCCAGCCCGTACAGCACCGCCCGGCCGGTCATGCACGCCCGCGCGCCGAGCGCGACCGCCTTGACAATGTCGCTGCCACGCCGGACGCCGCCGTCGCAGATGATCTCGGTCCGGTCACCCACGGCCTCGGCGACCGGCTGGATGAGTTCCAGGATGGGCGGAGCGCCGTCGAGCTGGCGGCCGCCGTGGTTGGACAGCACGATCGCGTCCACCCCGGCGCCGGCGGCCAGCCGCGCGTCCGCCACCGTCTGGATCCCCTTGACCAGGATGGGCCCGTTCCAGGCGGCCCGGAACCAGTCCAGGTCCCGCCAGGACAGCCCGGGGTCGAACTGGGAGTTGATGTAGTCGGCCAGCCGCACCGGCCGCTCGCCGGCGGGGACGCCGCTGCCGGTGACGTTGGCGAAGGTGATCGGCTCAGACCGCACGAATCCCCAGGCCCAGCCCGGGTGCAGCGCCCCGTCGAGCAGGCTGGACCAGCCCAGCTGCGGCGGCAGCGTGAACCCGTTGCGCACATCGCGCTCCCGGCGGCCCAGCACGGCGGTGTCGACCGTGATCACGATCGCCTCGTACCCCGCTCGGGCCGCCCGGGCCAGCAGCTCCCTGAGCAGCCCGCGATCCCGCCAGACGTAGACCTGCAGCCATCGGGGGCCGTCGCCGCACGCCGCGACCTCCTCGATCGACCGGGTGGCCAGCGTGGACAGCGTGAACGGCACGCCGCGACGGGCCGCGGCCCTGGCCACGTCCAGCTCTCCGCCCGGACTGGCCACCCGGGTGAACCCGGTCGGCGCGATGACCAGCGGCAGCGGGAGCTCGCGGCCGAGCAGGGTGACCGAGGTGTCCACGTCCGCGACGTCTCGCAGCACCCGGGGCCGGAACTCCGCGCGGCCGAAGGCGGCGATGTTGCGGCGCAACGTCAGCTCGTCCTCTGCCCCGCCGTCGATGTAGTCGAAGCAGCCCCGCGGCAGCCGGCGGCGCGCGATCGCCCGCAGGTCCTCGACGTCCGCCGCCGTGCGCAGCCGCCGTGCGGCTGGGTCCAGCTCGACCGGGCGGAAGCGCAGCACCGGCCGCAGCGTCCTGATCATCGTCACCGCCACCTCCGAGAACTTCCCCGAAGCAGCCTGCCCCAACACCCGCCGCGCCGGGCGGCCGGCTGGCTGCGGCGCAACTTCGGCGCCTAGCGGCGATCCGTTCCGGATAAGCCAGCAGCAACCCGGAACCCCGGCCATTCTGACGCGCGCTCACTCGAAAGTGAGTCCTGAATCGTTGTCAGACCTAGGCCTTATGGTACTGGCGTAAGGATGCCGGGATGCCGGGATGCCGGGATGCCGGGATATCGGGATATCGGGTGGGAGGGCTGGCATGACTGTTGCGGTTCGGGTGAGGGCGACGGTGACGGGACACCGCCGCCGCGGGGTGGACGAGCATGATCTGGCGCTGGCGCTGCCGCCGGGGCTGGTGACGGCAGGACAGATCATCGAGGCGGCGGTGGCGGCCGAGGTGGCAGCGTATGAGGCCCGGGCTGAGGAGGCCAGCCTGGTCCGGGTGCTGACGGAGAGGTCACTGCTTGATGACCTGGACCGGGGCACGGTACGAATGAGCGGCGCGAGGCCGCCGGGGGCGGTTGATCTCGCTGCGGCGGTCAGGGCGGCGTTGCAGGCTTTCGAGGACGGGATCGTCAAGGTCTTCGTGGGCGACCGCGAGGTCACGGACTCGGTTGCGGTGGATCTCAGCGACGGGGCAGCGGTGCTGTTCTTGCGTCTGGTGCCGCTGGCGGGCGGGTGATCGCGATGCTAAGCACCGAGGAGGCGAAGACCCGGCTCGATTCGCTCCGGGATCCGCGCTGGCGGACCAGGGCGCTGGCCCGGGTGGGCAAGCTGAGGCGCAGGCTTCGCGAGCCGGCGCTGACGTTCCTGCAGTCGCCGCAGGCTGGTCAGGGGGCTGCGGCGTTCGAGCATCACCGGCAGCGTCGGGTAGCGGCGGCGCGGAAGTTCGATGAGTTGCCTGACGGCCAGCGGGTGTCGGTGATGGAGGCGCTGCATCCTGGTCTCGGGGCGGCGCTGGCGCGCTGGTGGGTTGATGCCCAGGGGCGCCCCTACCAGAGAGGGTGGGATCGCCGGGCGTTCCGGGCGGCTGATTCGCCCGGCCTGACCGTCGAGGCCAGGGGCTTGGACCTGGCGGTGCTGATCGCCCTGGCTGGGCCGTTCCAGGCTGATCCGGTGTGGCTGGCGGGCTGGGGGGGCCACCTGGCGACCGGGAAGGGTCCCATGGCGCAGGTCTCGCTGGCGATCGGAGGCGTGCTGGCGTCCGCGATCGACCTGGGCGGCCGGGTGGGGGAGGAGACGCTGGCCGCGCTGATGGCGGTGGGCAGCGGGGAGCATCCGGCCGGCGTGATGGGGCGGCATGTCATCGTGGGTCTGCTGGGGTGCTCCCGGCAGGAGGGCTGGGATTACATCGGACGCCTGCTGCTGGCCGCGCAGCGGCAGGAGGGGCTGCGCCAGGCGATATTGGAGGCGGCGGACGAGGGGCACCCCGCAGCGTTCGACCACATCCTGGGCCTGGTTCTGGATCACCGGCTGCTGCGGTTCGCGGCGGCGGTGCGCGCGGCCGGAGTGTGGCTCGGCTTCGGCGCCTTCGTGGCTGATATTCCCCAGGTCGAGGCCCGGGTGCGGAAGCTGGCGGCCTTCCGCGCGGATGCTGCCGGGCGATCACGGGCGCTGGCGGGCGACGACCCGTGGGATGCCTACCTGGCGCTGTGCGCCCGTGGGATGCACGACGTGCTGGCCACGATCCCAGAGGCGAAGGCCCTCAGCCACCACGCGTCGCCCGACGTGCGAGCGGCCGCGTTGCGCTACGCCGCTGCCACCGGGCTGCTGACCGGCCAGCACATGCTGGTTGCCGCGCTGGATGACCCGGATATCCGGGTCGCGTCGCTGGCCGCTGTCCTGCTCGCCCCGGCCGGGCTTGCGCTTGACGGGGTGTTCGACGCGCTAACCCGGCTGATCCCCAGGCTGCCCGCGAAGACGAAGACAGCGGCAGGTGCCCTGGGAGTGGAGGCCGCGCCGGCCAGGCTCTCATCGGCGCGGGCGGCCGGGCTCCTGGTGGGCGCCCGCGGGCAGCGGCCGGCGGGCGCGCTGGTGCCCTGGCTGCCGAGGATGTGCGTGAGCGACCGGGCGAGGGCGGCGATGCAGATCGCGGACGAGCCGGTAGTGACCGCCGGATTCCGCCCGGTCCTGGTCGGTCTGCTGTCCGACCGGAGCGCGCACGTCCGGCGGCAGGCCCTGCGAGGGCTGAGCGGGACGCGGCTGGCGTCGTCCGAGGCACCGGCCGTCGAAGCGCTGCTCACCCGCACGGCCACCGATGTCCGCCGGGCGGCGCTGACGTTGCTGGCATCCTTGCCACCCGAGGCGGCGCGCGCCTCGGCCAGCCGGCTCGCCGCCAGCAGCAACGCCGGGCAACGCCGGGCCGCCGCCGAACTGCCCGGAGTACTCGAGGACGCGGCGCACGAGAACGTGCCTGACACGTTGCCGGACCCGCAGGCCCGCACGCGCCCGCTGGTTCCCCGGGCGACCCGTGGCCGGGGTAACTTCGGCGGCGGCGTGGCCCGGCGGATCGTCGAGGCCCTGGATGCGATCGCTCATGAACACAGGAACACGCCCGTCCTGGCCACGTGGTGGCAGGGCAGCCGCGAATTCCTGTTCGGCGACATCCGCTGGTTCCCGATGCCGGCCGCCGCGGCCCGGCCCGGCGTCCCGCCAGCAGGCTCGCAGGACGACGGACGCGGCATGGTGCTGGGCGAAGTGTTCCGCGACTGGTGGGACCGGCGGCCGGATGAGCTGCGTGACGAGGACGGCCTCGATGCGCTGCGCGCCTACGCCATGGCGCAGGTAACCAGCCCCGAATCGCCGTTCATCCCGGGAAACGGCGAGTGGTGCCGATCAGGACTGCGCGAACTGACCGGCCCCGCGCCGCGGAATCTGCGGCATCCTGCAGCGGTTCGCCACGTGGTGAGCTGGCTGGCGGTGGAGAACGCGTCCGCCATGGTCATCGGCGAGTGCCTGGACGCGCTCGAAGCCAGCCTGGCGAGGATTCCGCGGTCCGCGCTCACCGCACCGGCCAGCAACACGATCACCAAGGGCGGACACGTGATGACCACATACCGCGGCCCGCACTCGATTCCCGGCAACGACTGGCGTCACCACCTCGCGTGCAACCCCTGGCTCACGCTGTTGCGCGGCCTGCTCCGGACGGAGCCCGGGCTGTTCAGCCCGGCGCAGATCACGCGCTGGTACCGGCTGATGCGGTGGGTCGAACAGCCGCGCCCGGACGCGGTGGCGCTTCCGGTCGACGAGGCCCTGCTCATCGCGGCGCACGACATCGCCGCCGCCTCCGAAGCCGACGTGGTCGCAGCCTTCCTGCAGCCGCGAAACATGCTGTTCCGGGAGCTCACCCGGCGCTGGCGCGGCCGCATGCAAGCCCGCCACCCTGGCCTCACCGTGATCGCGGACAAGGTCCGAGATCACTTGATCAGGACCGAGCTGGATCGTGGTGACCTGCCGACCCCAACCTCACCCGCGGTGCTGAACATCCGCAGCACCTGCGGCGCGGCGCTGGCCGTCGAGATCCTCCGGCTGGTCGGCCAGGCCCCGCTGGTGCGCGGGCACGCGCTCGATTCCGACAGCCGCGACGTCGTGTTCAGCCACCTGCTGCGGGTCAGCTTCCCCGCGCCCGCCGACGCCCCCACGGCACTGTCGTCCGGGCCGGGTTCGCCAGCGGCTTCCTCACCCCGCTCGAAGCCGACCTGCCCACCATCGACGGCGTCTACTTCACCCGCCGTGGAGAACACCTCGCCCAGCCGCTCGACGCCATTCCCCCGGTCGTCTTCTCCGAAGCCATGCGTGACCTCGACCTCATCGTCAGCATCGCCCACGCCGGCGGTGTCGACCCCGAAGCCACCGCCTCGACCACCCAGATGCGCTCCGCCCTCATCCGCGAGACCGCCCGCCTGCTGGGCCTGGCCAACATCACTATCACCGGCGACCACGTCCTCATCGACGGCGAGCTGGGGGAGTACTCCCTGCACCTGGGCAGCGGCACAGTGCACCGCCGCCCCGGCGGCGCGGTCTGTATCATCCCCGCCGGCTCCCAGCATCGCGGGCGGCTCTTCCTGCCCTTCGCCGACGACGACCCCAAAACCGCCGAGATCGTCTCCAAGGCCTTCCTGCTCGCCCGCGACCGTCAGATCAAAGACCCCGCCATCCTCGAACAGCTCCGCGCCTGACCACGTCCCGGTTCTTACCCTATGACCAGGCCGCGCCAGCCCCAGAGCCCAGGCCGTGGGCGCTTGCCGCTGGCTGAGGGCGCTCGCGGCCCTGCCTCCAGGCGGGGGGGCGGCCTGGCGACAGGGCCTGGTGCCAGGGCTCGCGTGAGCAGGCCCAG
>DASZAD010000022.1:0-7927 GCA_035945415.1 Streptosporangiaceae bacterium | reverse complement strand
CACGGCTCGCGCCCGGCCCACGGCTCGCGCCCGGGCCGCGCCGCCCGGCGAGAGCCGGGGCCACGGCGGCCAGCCGGAACGCCCGCAGCGCCACTCGGTGCGCCTGGATGTGATCCGGATGACCGTAACCGCCGTAGGCGTCGTAACTGACCATGACCTGCGGCCTGACCTCCCGGATGACCGCGGCGAGCTCGGCCGCGGCCGCCTCCACGTCGGCCTGCCAGAAGCAGCCGGGCGCCGAGTTCCCCGGCGTCCCCATCATCCCCGAGTCGCGCCACCGGCCCGGGCCGCCGAGGAACCTGTGGCTGGTCACGCCCAGCGCGGCGCAGGCGGCGGCCAACTCTCCCACCCGGTGCTCCCCCAGCCGATCCTCCCGGCTGGCCGCCAAGTGCGCCAGCCCGGCCGGGATGATCTCGCCGAGCTCGCCCCGGGTGCAGGTGACCAGCGTGACCAGCGCCCCCTCGGCGGCGTACTTCGCCATCGTCGCCCCGTTGCCGATCGTCTCGTCGTCGGGGTGCGCGTGGACGAGCAGCAGCCTGCGCTCATACGGTGCCGGGTCCATGCCTCGCTATGTAACCAGACTCACATGGCAATGTAGCCAGAGTCACATGCGGGAAAGTCCTCCCGCTGGCCAACTGTGAGGTGGACTGGAATAGGTTGATCGACAGCGCGGGCGATGGCCCGCGCCCAGTCAGCGAGGACGCCGAGAATGACGCAGACAACGGCTGCTCCGGCCAGAACCCGGGCCCAGATTCCGGACAGAACTCTCCGCAAGGACAAGTGGTGGCAGACGGGCGCTGTGGTGGCCACGCTGCTCAGCATCTGGGTGATCTACGCCACCGTTCATGTGTTCATGGGTAACTGGTACTTCGTGCCCCAGTACCACTACCTGACCCCGTTCTACTCGCCGTGCATCAGCGGGGAGTGCGTGCCGGGGTCGAGCAGTCTGGGCCAGTGGTTCCCCGCCGTACCGCCGATCATCCCGTACGCGGTGGTGTCGCTACCGTTCGTGCTGGGCTTCCGGCTGAGCTGCTACTACTACCGGCGGGCCTACTACCGGGCGTTCTGGCGGGCGCCGGCCGCCTGCGCCGTGCGCGAGCCGCACCAGACCTACACCGGCGAGACCAGGTTCCCGCTCATCCTGCAGAACCTGCACCGGTACTTCTTCTACCTGGCACTGCCGATCGCCATCCTGCTGACCTACGACGTGACGCAGGCGTTCCGCGGGCCTGACGGCAACTTCGGGCTCGGCCTCGGCACCCTGATCCTGCTGGTGAACGTGGTCTTCATCTGGGCATACACGCTGTCGTGCCACTCGTGCCGGCATATAACCGGCGGCAGGCTGAAGCACTTCTCCGCGCATCCTGTCCGATACTGGATCTGGACCCAGATATCCAAGCTGAACGCGCGGCACATGCAGTTCGCATGGATCTCGCTCGGCACACTGATGCTGGCGGACCTCTACATCTGGCTGGTGTCCGCCGGTGTCTTCGGTGATCCGCGGATCTTCAACTGAGGCAGGCGGCGTCATGACGGACGACATCCAGCGGCACTCCTACGACGTGGTGGTCATCGGCGCGGGCGGCTCGGGGCTGCGGGCGGCGATCGAGGCCAGGCTGCGGGGGAAGAGGACGGCGATCATCTCCAAGTCGCTGTTCGGCAAGGCGCACACGGTGATGGCCGAAGGCGGGGCCGCGGCGGCCATGGGCAACGTCAACCCGCATGACAACGCATCTGTGCACTTCCGTGACACGATGCGGGGGGGCAAGTTCCTGAACAGCTGGCGGATGGCCGAGCTGCACGCCAATGAAGCGCCGGAGCGGGTGTGGGAGCTGGAGGCCTGGGGCGCGCTGTTCGACCGGACCCCCGACGGCAAGATCAGCCAGCGCAACTTCGGCGGCCACGAGTACCCGCGGCTGGCGCACGTGGGCGACCGGACCGGCCTGGAGATGATCCGCACGCTGCAGCAGAAGGTGGTCGCGCTGCAGCAGGAGGACGCGGTCCGCCACGGCGACCCCGAGGCCATGATCCGGGTGTTCGCCGAGACCACGATCACGAGGCTGCTCACCGACGGCGGCGGAGCCATCACGGGCGCGTTCGGCTACTACCGGGACACTGGCGCGTTCGTGACCTTCGACGCGCCAGCCGTGGTGCTGGCCACCGGCGGCATCGGCAAGACCTACAAGGTCACGTCGAACTCCTGGGAGTACACCGGCGACGGCCACGCGCTGGCGCTGCTGGCCGGGGCGAAGCTGCTCAACATGGAGTTCGTCCAGCTCCATCCGACCGGCATGGTCTGGCCTCCGTCGGTGAAGGGCCTGCTGGTCACCGAGTCGGTGCGCGGCGACGGCGGCGTCCTGCGCAACTCCGAGGGCAAGCGGTTCATGTTCGACTACGTGCCCGACGTCTTCCGGGCGCAGTACGCGGAGACCGAGGAGGAGGCCGACCGCTGGTATGACGACCCGGAGCACAACCGGCGCCCGCCCGAGCTGCTGCCCCGTGACGAGGTGGCCCGCTCGATCAACTCAGAGGTGAAGGCGGGCCGCGGCTCCGAGCACGGCGGTGTCTTCCTCGACCTCGCGAGCCGGCGGCCGGCCGAGGAGATCCTGCGGCTGCTGCCGTCGATGTACCACCAGTTCAAGGAGCTGGCCGACGTCGACATCACCAGGGAGCCGATGGAGGTCGGACCGACCGCCCACTACGTCATGGGCGGAGTCGAGGTCGACCCGGACACCGCCGCGTCCACCGTGCCCGGCCTGTTCGCGGCCGGCGAGGTGTCCGGCGGTATGCACGGCTCCAACCGGCTCGGCGGCAACTCGCTGTCGGACCTGCTGGTCTTCGGCCGCCGGGCAGGCATCGGAGCGGCAGACTACCTGGACGGGCTGACCACGCGGCCGGTGGTCAGGGAGACCGGCCTGGAGGCGGCGGCCGAGGAGGCCAGCGCGCCGCTGTCCCGCCCGGGCGGTGAGAACCCGTACGCGTTGCACTCCGAACTGCAGGACATCATGACCAGCCTGGTCGGGCTCATCCGCACCGAGAAAGAGATGCGCCAGGCTCTCACCGAGCTGGAGAAGCTGCGCGAACGGGCCCAGAAGGTCGGCGCGGCTGGCGGCCGGGCCTACAACCCGGGCTGGCATCTGGCCTTGGACCTGCGGAACATGCTGCTGGTCGCGGAGTGCGTCACGCTCGCGGCCCTGGAGCGCACAGAAAGCCGGGGCGGGCACGCACGGGACGACTACCCGCAGATGTCGCCGGAGTGGCGGAAGATCAACCTGATCTGCTCGCTGGAGGGTGACCGCGTGCGGCTGACCCGGCAGCCGATGGCGTCGATGCGCCAGGACCTGATGCGGCTGTTCGACCAGGCCGAGCTGGCGAAGTACTTCACCGACGACGAGATTCCCGCGTCGTCGGGTGCTGCCACTGTCGAGGAGACGCACTGATGGGATACCAGGCTCAGTTCCGGATCTGGCGTGGTGACGCCGGCCGCGGTGAGCTCGCCAGCTACCGGGTCGAGGTCAACGACGGGGAGGTCGTGCTGGACGTGCTACACCGGCTGCAGGCCACCCAGGCCGGCGACCTGGCCGTCCGGTGGAACTGCAAGGCGGGCAAGTGCGGGTCGTGCTCCATGGAGATCAATGGGATGCCCCGGCTCGCGTGTATGACCCGCATGTCGACGTTCGGTGAAAATGAAACCCTGACGATCACGCCGCTGCGCACTTTCCCTGTGGTCCGGGATCTCGTCACGGACGTCTCCTTCAATTACGTCAAGGCGCGGGAGATCCCGTCGTTCACCCCCGATCCGGCGGTCAAGCCGGGCGAGTTCCGGATGCAGCAGACCGACGTGAACCGGTCACAGGAGTTCCGGAAGTGCATCGAGTGTTTCCTGTGCCAGAACGTCTGTCATGTGATCCGCGACCACCAGGAAAACGAGCGTCCCTTCGCCGGGCCGCGGTTCCTGATGCGAATCGCGGAGCTGGAAATGCATCCGGCGGACGAGGCGGACCGGCGCGAGATCGCGCAGGACGACTTCGGGCTGGGCTACTGCAACATCACGAAGTGCTGCACCGAAGTCTGCCCGGAGCACATCAAGATCACCGACAACGCCCTGATCCCGATGAAGGAGCGGGTGGTGGGCCGCAAGTACGACCCGCTGGTCTGGCTCGGCGCCAAGATCGGCCGCCGGCAGCCCCCGAAGGACACCCCGCCCATTCCCGCCCACAGTGCTAGCCCAGGGGGACGACCCCCTGGAACCCCCGAGAAGTGACCGCCCAGGAAAGCCCCGCAGAAGCGGGCGTCCCCGAAGGGGGAAGCTACCGCTTTCAGGCCGAGGTCGTCCAGATCCTCGATCTGGTCGTCAACTCGCTCTACAGCAACAAGGAAATATTCCTGCGCGAGCTGATCTCGAACGCCTCGGACGCCATCGACCGGCTGCGGCTTGAGCTGCTGTCCCAGTCCGAGGTCCCCGAGGCTGAGGGCCCCCTCCAGATCCGGGTCAGCTACGACGCCGGTGCCCGCACGATCACCGTCTCCGACAACGGCATCGGCATGAGCCGCCAGGAAGTGATCGACCACATCGGCACGATCGCCAAGTCCGGCACCCGCGAGTTCCTCCAGGCGCTGACCGGCGACCAGCGCCGGGACGCCACGCTCATCGGCCAGTTCGGCGTGGGTTTCTACGCGGCGTTCATCGTGGCCGAGCGGGTGGTGCTGACCACACGTCGCTCCGGGCTGCCGGCCAGCGAGGGGGTCCGCTGGACCTCCGACGGCAAGGGCGAGTACACCCTGGAGGCCGTCGACCTCCCGGAGCGCGGGACAACGGTCGAGCTGCACCTGCGCGCGGACGAGGACGACCTGCTGGCCGGCCGCCGGCTGCGCTCGATCATCCAGCGCTACTCCGACCACATCAGCCTGCCCATCCTCATGCCGGCGGAAAAGCCCGCCGAGGGCGAACAGGCCGATGGAGAAGAGCAGGTCAACCGGGCCTCGGCGCTGTGGGCCCGGCCCAAGAGCGAGCTGAGCGACCAGGACTACCACGACTTCTACCGGCACGTCACCGGGGACTTCGCCGGCCCGCTGGCCTACCTGCACGCCAAGATCGAGGGGAACTACGAGTACACGCTGCTGCTGTTCATCCCCTCCCGCGCCCCCTACGACCTGTGGATCCCGCAGGCCCGCCAGGGGATCAAGCTGCACGTGCGGCGGGTGTTCATCCTGGAGGACACCGGCCAGCTCATGCCCACCTACCTGCGGTTCGTCCGCGGGGTGATCGATTCCGCCGACCTGCCGCTGAACGTCTCGCGAGAACTTCTGCAGGGCAGCCGGGTAGTGGACAGCATCCGCTCCACCGCGGTCAAGCGGGTGCTCAAGCTGCTCGCCAGCCTGGCGGAGAAGGAACCAGAAAAGTACGCAGCCTTCTGGACCGAGTTCGGAGCGGTACTCAAGGAGGGCGTGGCCGAGGACTTCTCCAACTCCGCCGAGATCGCCAAGCTGCTGTGCTTCACCACCACCAGCTCCGCCGGGGTCGCTGACGTCTCGCTCGCGGACTACGTGGGCCGGATGAAAGAGGGCCAGGACAAGATCTACTATCTGCTGGCGCCCACGCTGGCCGCCGCGGACAGCAGCCCGCACCTGGAGGCGTTCCGCGACAAAGGCGTCGAGGTGCTGCTGCTCACCGACCCGGTGGACAATTGGCTGGTCACCAGCCTGCGCGAGTTCGAGGGCAAGCCGCTGCGGTCGGTTGCCCAGGGCGCGCCGGACTTCGGCGGGCTGGAGGACCAGGCCGACCGCGAGGCTGCGGAGAAGGCGAGCACCGAGTTCGCCCCGCTGGTCGCCAAGCTGAAGGAGATCCTGGCCGGCCAGGCCTGGGACGTCCGGGTGACCAGCCGCCTCACCACCTCGCCAGCCTGCATCGTGGCCAACGAGCCGGAGATCGAGATCAACCTGGCCCGCCGGATGCGGGGGTCAGGACTGCCGAGCCAGCCGGTGCTGGAGATCAACCCCCAGCACCCGCTGATCGAGCGGCTCAACCGCCGTCTGGATGACCCGCGCCTGGCCGACTGGGCCCACGTCCTCTACGACCAGTCCGTCCTCACGCTCGGCGCCCGGATCGACGATCCGGCCGCCTTCGCCGGTCACTTGAACGACCTGCTCGCCAGCATGATCGAGAACTAACCAGCCCGGCCCTCCAGCCGTTCTGGAGCGGGGCCAGACACGGGCTGCACGCACCGCGTAACATAGGGCCGCCACTGTCGCTACGCTACCCGGCCTGACCTGGCGCTCGCGCTGGGCCGCCCGGCCGCGATGCGGTCACCCGACCGCGCTGAGGGGTCTACGTGTCGCATGCTGCTCCTCCTGCCCTGACCTATCCCGAGGCCATCGTCGTCGGAGCCATCCAGGGGGTAAGCGAGCTCTTCCCGGTCTCCAGTCTCGGTCACAACGTCCTGATCCCCGCGCTCGTCGGCGGGCGCTGGGCCACGGACCTGAGCGTCGCCAAGCCCGAGTCACCCTACCTGGCCTTCATCGTGGGCCTGCACGTGGCCACCGCACTGGCCCTGCTGGCCTACTTCTGGCGGGACTGGATCCGGATCATCGGCGGGTTCCTCACCTCCATCCGCGACCGCCAGGTGACCACCACCGACCAGCGTCTGGCCTGGATGATCATCATCGCCACGATCCCGGTCGGCATCGTCGGCCTGTTCGCCGAGCACACGTTCCGGGTGCTCTTCGGCAAGGCGATCATCGCGGCCTACTTCCTGATCGCCAACGGCATCATCCTGTACGCCGGGGAGCGGTTCCGGCCGCAGTCTTCCCGGCTGGCCGACGAGCAGATCCAAGCCGGGCGTTCGGACGCACAGCAGTGGCAGGCCGCCCGCGAGCGGGAGCTCGCCACCGTACCGCCCAGGCAGCGGGGCGGCGGCCGGCACGCGGGCGGCCACCAGGCCGAGCGGCAGCGCGAGGTGTCGCAAGCCCTCGCGGCGGACGCGCGGCTGTCCAAGATCGGTTACGTCCAGGGCCTGGTCATCGGCTCCACACAGATCCTCGCCCTGCTGGCCGGCATCAGCCGGGACGGCGTCGCCATGGTGGGCGGGATGTTCCGCGGCCTGTCCCGGCAGGACGCGGCCAGGTTCTCCTTCCTGCTGTCCGCCCCGGTCATCCTGGCCGCCGGCGTGCTCAAGGTGCCCGACCTGATGGGCACGCTCGGCAACGGCATCCGCAGCCAGATCCTGGTCGGCAGCATCCTGTCCTTCATCGGCGCGTACCTGGCCGTGCGCTTCCTGATGAAGTACGTGCAGACCCGCACGCTGACCCCGTTCGCGATCTACTGCGTGGCCTTCGGCCTCGGCAGCGTCATCTACCTGAACGTGCGCTGACCGCGGAATCCGGGCGAACCCCTGTCATCCGGTTACGGTGGCGGGGCGTCCTAAGGGTGGGGATTGCCGGCTGCGGGTGGCGGCAGCAGCCGGTCGGGCGCGGCCCCGCGCGCCGGCAAGCGAGCGAGCCGCGGAGGTTTGTGGTGGCTGGTGTTCTTTGGTCTGAGCATGGGCGAGGGCAACCCTGGGGGCCAGCGGTAACGATCCTTTTCGCGGTGGCCGTCGCGCTGGGCGCCGGCGTGCTGACCGTCCCGGGTCAGCCAGCCCGGGTGCCACCGGCGACGACCCTGGCCTCGTCTGCCGGCGGCAGCGATCCGAGCGCCTCCGAGAACGTGCTGACCAGCGTGAGCGCGGTCTCGGCCAGCGACGCCTGGGCAGCCGGCTACTACGTCAACACCAGCGGTACCGGCACGGATTTCACCACCCTGACCCTGCACTGGAACGGCACGGCCTGGTCGCAGGTGGCCAGCCCCAACCCGGGCTTCGACAACCTCCTCGAAGGCGTGAGCGTGGTCTCGGCCAGCGACGCCTGGGCCGTGGGCTGCACCAGCAGCCCC
>DASZAD010000021.1:0-10204 GCA_035945415.1 Streptosporangiaceae bacterium | reverse complement strand
CGATGCGTATGGCTCGCTCGTTGAGATCGGCGGAATCGGCGGCCAGCGCGGCGACGACGGGAGGCGGCGGGCCTGCCAGCGTGGCCTCCAAGGCGGCCAGGGTCAGTTTGTCCACCCGCAGCGCGCGGGCCAGCGGATGGCGCATCAGCGTCCGTACCAGGGCTGCCCGGCCGAGCAGCAGCCCGGCCTGCGGTCCGCCCAGCAGCTTGTCACCGCTGGCGGTGACCAGAGCGGCGCCGGCCCGCAGCGCGGAGTCCGCGTCCGGCTCGGCGGGCAGTAGCGGGTGCGGCGCCAGCAGCCCGGACCCGATGTCGGCCAGCACGGGAACGCCGAGCCCGGCCAGCTCGGCGATGCCGGCCTCGGCGGTGAAGCCCTCGATCCGGTAGTTGGACGTGTGCACCTTCAGCAGCAGCGCGGTGTCCGGGCCAATGGCCTCCTGGTAGTCGGCGACGGTCGTCCGGTTGGTGGTGCCGACCTCGCGCAGCCGCGCGCCAGTGGACTCGATCAGGCCCGGCAGCCTGAACCCGTCCCCGATCTCGATCAGCTCGCCCCGGCTGACCACGATCTGCCTGCTCGCGGCGAGCGCGGTCGCCGCCAGGACCAGCGCGGCCGCGTTGTTGTTCACGACGGCCACCGCCTCGGCCGCGGGGACCGCAGCGGCCAGCGCGGCCCTGGCCCCGCGCCCGCGCTGCCCGCGCAGGCCCGTCGCCAGGTCAAACTCCACATCGGTGCAGCCCGCCGCAGCCAGCAACGCCTCCCGGGCGGCGGCCGACAGCGGCGCCCGGCCGAGGTTGGTGTGCAGCAGCACTCCGGTCGCGTTGATCACCGGGGTCAGCGTGGCTGATCGCGCGGGCAGCGCGGCCACGGCGGCGCCGGCCACCGCGTCTGGCGGGATGCGGCCGGCCCTGGCCTCGTCCTGGGCCCGCCGTCCCGCCGCCTTGACCAGCGCCCGGCCCAGCCGCTGCTCGGCCGCCGCCAGCCGGGGGTCGGCCAGCAGCGCGTCGGTGCGCGGCACAAGGCGCCTGGCGTCGCCAGCCGGGCGCGAACCCGTGCCTTCATCAGCGGCGTCGTCCCACGTACCCACGAGCGTGACCATACCCGCTGGGCTGGCTCTGGAGCAGGCATGGATATACGGGGCTTTGCTGGGTAGGTGTCTGACTGTCCGGTTACTCGTCTTCGGGAGTGGTGAAAATGACCGGCATGCTACGAGTTCCGCGGAGCCGTGGCGCCATGAGCGGCCTCCTGCTCGTCCTGCTGGGCGCGTGGGGCGCGTTGATCTCCTTCATCGGCCCTTACTTCCACTATTCGTACACACCAGCTACGTCCTGGACCTACACCTCCGGCCGGCTGTGGCTGGAGATCCTGCCCGGCGCGGCCGCGATGGTCGGCGGCCTGATCGTGCTGGGGGCCACGTACCGGCCGGTGGCAATCTTCGGCGCGTGGCTGGCCGCGGTGGCCGGCGCCTGGTTCGCGATCGGCCCGGTGGTCAGCACGCTGTGGACCACCAACGGCACGATGGCGGCTGGCGTCCCGGTCGGCGGCACGCTGACCAGGGCCGTCGAGCAGCTCGGGTTCTTTACCGGGCTGGGCGTGGTCATCGTGTTCTTCGCCGCACTGGCCCTGGGCCGGTTCATGGTGATCGGCGCGCACGAGGCCACTCGGGCGGCCGAGGCAGCAGCAGCAGAAGAGGCGGCCGCGGAGCGGGCTGCCATCGAGCGGGACCGGGCACAGGAGCGGACAGCGGGACGGTCCGAGGAGCCCGCCACCGCGGGCCGCGCGCCGTTCGGACGGGCCCAGCCTCCGCCCGGCCAGCCTTCCTCCGGCCCGGCTTCTCCGTCCTGACCCTGGTTTTATCGAGTCCCGCCGGGTCCGCGCGGCGTCGCCTTGACGCTGGCGCGACCCCGGCGGGACGTTCACGCGCCGGAGGGCTGACTCGGGTAGGCTCTGCGTTCTGTAATGCCCTTCTGTGAAGCAATGCTCCTGCGCGCACGGCTGCCCGGTCATAGCCTGTACAGATGATTCAGCCACTCACCTTCTGGCCAGCGACCAGTCAGAGGCGGAAGCCTGCCGTCGCGCGCCGGACGAGGTGAGTCGATGGACCAGATAGGCCGGGTCGAGAAGGACGACGGCCCTCGCGAGGCGGGCGAGCATCCGGGCGGGGCCGGGAGTTCGCCAACCGTGACGGCGGAGCAGCAGTCCGGGGAAGCGGGCGCGCCCGCCGAGCCCACGGCTGAGCCTGCTGGCGCCCAGTCCCAGCGGGGCGGCAGGAGCGGGCGAGCGGGCGGGTGGATGCGCTCGGCGGTCACCCGCCACCTGGTCATCCTGATCGGCTACCTCGGCGCCGGGTTCCTGTTCACCTGGCCGCGGCTCACCTATCTGTACCGTCACAAACTGCCCAGCACGCGGGACGCCGGCGCGTACGTGTGGGGCTTCTGG
The DNA here is from genome assembly GCA_035945415.1 of Streptosporangiaceae bacterium. Classification (GTDB taxonomy): domain Bacteria; phylum Actinomycetota; class Actinomycetes; order Streptosporangiales; family Streptosporangiaceae; genus PALSA-505. Next base: position 7,768 of record DASZAD010000021.1, on the reverse strand, counting down.
TGGGTCGCGCGGCAGGTCGAGCACCTGTCCAACCCGTGGTACACCCACTACATCGCCGCGCCGGTCGGGGTCCAGCTCGGCTTCCACGCGCTGATGCCGCTGCCCGGCGTACTGATGATGCCGGTCACCCTGGCGTTCGGTCCGTCCGCGTCCTACAATCTGCTGTCGGCGCTGATGCCGGGCCTGTTGTGCTACGTGATGTACCGGCTGGCCCGGCTGTGGGTGCGCTCCGAGACAGCGGCGATCGCGGCGGGCGCGCTGTACGGCCTGTCGTCCATGCTGGCCTTCCAGAGCTTTTACATCCTGAACGTGGCCACCGGGCCGTTGTTCATGCCGCTGGCTCTCGAAGCGGTGGTGCGGCTGCGGCGCGCCTGGCCTGGCGGCGGCCGGCCGGCCTGGCGCAAGGCGGTCGCCCTCGGCGTGATCATGGGAGCGGCTCTGCTGACCGACCAGGAGGGATTCATCCTGGTCGCGATCGTAGTGGTGCTGGCGCTGCTGCCCTGGCTGCTGTCTCGCCCGGCGAAGCCCGAAGCGCGAGCCGAGATTCCGGCGGGCGCCGGGGCGGCCGCCCCGGCGGCGGCCGCGTCCTGGGAGCGGTCGGTGCTGGCCAGGCTGTGGCCGGTGGCCCTGGCGGCGCTGGTCACCCTGGTGATCGGGAGCCCGCAGCTGATCGCCATGGCGCAGCAGGTGGCGGCCCACGGCACCTCGATCGACCCGCACCTGCTCGCCGTGTCCTACACCGACTACGGCGTCGGCCTGCCCGGGCTGTTCGCGCCGTCCCCGCGGATCGCCGGCTTCGGGCTGTACGGGCTGGGCTCGGAGTACTACTACCACGGCATCCTCTACCGCCCGGCGGGCCCGCACGGCCGCCTGCTGCCGACCGGCGAGGCCACGCCCATGTTCGGCTTCATGCTCTCCGTGCTGGCGCTGGCCGGGCTGGTCGCCGCCTGGCGGCGGCGCAGCGCCTGGATGCTGGCGCTGCTCTGGGTGGGGGCCGCGCTGCTCGCGCTGGGGCCGGTGCTGTGGATCGGCCGGAACCACAAGTACGTGCCGTTCGCCATCGACCTGCACGGCGTACGGGTCTCGGCCCTCATGCCCTACACCTGGTTCGTCCAGATACCCGGGCTGTCGAGCTTCCGCGAGGCCACCCGGCTGGCCGAGCTGGGCATGGTGGCGGCCGCCCTGCTGGCCGCGACCGCGATCAACTGGCTGCGCTATCACGCCAGGCCGGTCATGGTCGGGGCGCTCGCGCTGGCTGTTCTCGAACTCGGCTGGACCGGCAACCTGCCGGCCCGCGTGATGCCGCCCATCCTCGACATCAAGACCATGCCCACCGCGATGCCCAAGCTGAACAACCCGATCATCGCCGACCACTCGGACTCGATCGTGGTGGACTTCCCGTTCGGCATCCGCGGCGGGATCCCGCTGTACGGGCAGGGGTTCGACCCGGAATCCCAGGTGCTGGCCACGGCCAACGGGCACCCGCTGGCCGACGGGTTCATCTCCCGCGTGCCCGCGCCGACAATCAGCGGGGTACAGGCACATTCGTTCTACGCGGGCCTGCTCACCGTGTGGAGTGACCCGGACCGGTGGAGCCACTTGGACCACCAGACGCTCCTTGCCGTGCTCGCCGGGCCCGCGGCGGACGCCAGGCGGATGGACATCGGCTGGGTGGTGGTCTGGCCCACCCACGTGCCGAACGCCATCAACAGGTATCTGACCGGCACCGGCTTCAAGCTCGCCTACCGGGTCCATGGGGTCAAGGTGTACCGCCCGGTGGACCGCCCGCCCGGCTCTTAGCTCGCCGGGGGGTCAGGCTGGCGCCTCAGCAGGCTCCCCGGCGTACATCTCGTCGATCACGCCGGCGTACTTGGAGTAGACGATCCGGCGCTTCAGCTTGAGCGTGGGGGTGAGTTCCTCGCTCTCCGCCGTCCACTCGGCCGGGAGCAGCCGCCACCGCTTGACCTGCTGTACGCGGGCCAGCCTGGCGTTGGCCGCGTCGACCGCGGCCGAGATCTCGGCCAGCACTCCGGGGTGAGCGGCCAGCTCAGGCAGCGAGATGTCACCCAGGCTGTGGGCCTTGGCCCAGGCGGCGGCGGCGTCGCCGTCCAGGGTGAGCAGCGCGACCACATACCGGCGGCGGTCGCCGTAGGCCACGGCTTGGCCGACCAGCGGATGCTCGACCAGCAGGTTCTCGACCGCCGCCGGGGAGATGTTCTCCCCGCCCGAGGTGATGATGAGCTCCTTCTTGCGGTCCACCATGGTCAGGAACCCGTCGTCATCGAGCGAGCCGACGTCACCGGTGTGCAGCCAGCCCTCGGAGTCGATCAGCTCGGCGGTGGCCTCGGGGAGGTTGAGGTACCCGGGAGTGTTGAGCGGGCCGCGAGTGAGGATCTCCCCGTCCGGGGCGACCTTGATCTCCATGCCCGCCAGCGCCGGCCCGACCGTGCCCAGCTTGAAGGCGTCCTCCCGGTTGGCGGTGAAGGCGCCGGTGGTCTCGGTCATGCCGTACACGTCAAGGATCTTCACGCCGAGGCCGGCGAAGAACTTGGCCACCTCCAGCGGGAGCGGCGCGGCCGCGCTGGAGGCGGCCACCGTCTCGCCCAGCCCGAGCAGCGACCGGATCGGCTGCAGGACGCTCTGGTCGGCCTGCCGGTACTCCTCGGCCAGCTCCTCGGGCGTGGTCCGGCCGAACTGGCGGCTCTCCACGTAGCGCCGGCCGATGTCCATCGCCCGCTCCACGGTCGTCCGCTGCTCCGGGCCCTGCGTGGCGAGCAGCCCCTGGATTCCCGCCTGCACCTTCTCCCACACCCGGGGAACGCCGAAGAACGCGGTCGGACGCACGTCGCCCAGCGTGGCCACCAGGCCCGCCGCGGGGTCGCGGCAGAAGTGCACGTGGCCCCCGACGCCGATCGGCAGGTAGATGCTGAACATGCGCTCGGCGATGTGTGCCAGCGGCAGGTAGGACACCCAGCGGACATGCTCGGGGATGGTGCCGACGGTGGTGGCCACGGCCACTTCGTACAGCGCGTTGTGGTGGGTGATGATCACGCCCTTCGGGTTGCCCGTGGTGCCCGAGGTGTACAGCAGGGTGAGCGCATCCCCCGGCTCGATCCGCGCGATGCGGTCGGCGACCGCCGATGGCTCGGCCGCCACCTGGCTCTCCCCCAGGGCGACCAGGTCCCGCCAGCTCAGATAGCTTTCGCCGGGCGGGCAGGCGTCGGGGTCCCGCACGATTATCGTCTTCAGCCCGGGCAGCCGGCCCAGCACCTGCTGCAGCTTGGCCAGCTGCGGGTGCCCGTCCACGATCGCGATCCTGGCGTCGCAGTCGGCGGCCATGTAGCCGATCTGGTCCGGGCTCAACGTGGCGTAGAGGGTGACCGGGACCCCGCCCGCGTGGACCACCCCGAGGTCGGCCAGCACGTGCTCGACCCGGTTGGGCATCAGCAACGCCACCCGCTCACCCGGCTCGAGCCCCACCGCGGCCAGGCCCGCGGCCAGCGCCAGCGCCGCTTCCCTCGTTTGTGCCCAGGTCAGCGTCTGCCACGGGGTGCCTGGCACCGGCCCGGTCCCGGTGCCGGGGTCCGGCTGATCCCGGTCGGAATAGGCCGGCCGCTCGCCCTCCCGCCGCACCACCTGCAGCAGATGATCGCAGAGCGTCTGCCCGGCGATGGTCTCTTCGATCTCTGCCCGCTGGCGCAGCACCTCTGAGGTCACCGTCGATCTCCTCCTCCGCCGGTCGTGACGCCGGTCCCCATCAAATCACGACGATCGGCCGCGGCGTAGCCTCGAAGAAGTGGCAACCGGCCAGGCGGAAGGCCCAGGCGGAAGGCCCAGGCGGAGGGAACGGTCATGGCGGGACGGACGGCCAGGCGGCGGATCACCCGTATCGCCGCGCCAGCCGATCCGCCCCGGAACGGTCCGGCCAGCAACAGGCAAGCCAGCAACGGGCAAGCCAGCAACAGGCAAGCCAGCAACGGGCAAGCCGCGGGGCTCTCCCACCGGTCCGACCTGCTCGCCGTCGAGGAGCCGCTGGAGATCCGGGTGAACGGCCGGCCGTTGGCCGTGACCATGCGCACTCCGGGCGACGACATCGACCTAGCTGCCGGGTTCCTGGCCAGCGAAGGCGTGGTGGCCGGGGCCAGCGACATCGCCGAGATCCGGATCTGCGGCGAGGCTCCCGAGCCGGGCAACGTCGCGCCGGGCAATGTCGCAGAGGTGAGGCTAGCCGTCCCTGCCGGGCTGGATGACGACCGGCTGCGCCGCAACTTCCTGACCACGAGCGCCTGCGGGGTATGCGGGAAGACCAGCATCGACGCGATCAGGACCCGCGCCCGCCACGACGTGGCCGCCGATCGGGTGCGGGTGCGGGCGAGCGTGCTGGCCCGGCTGCCCGGCACGCTGCGTGACGCCCAGCGGATCTTCGCCCGCACCGGCGGACTGCACGCGGCCGGCCTGTTCGCCGCTGACGGCACGTTGCTCGCGCTGCGCGAGGATGTGGGCCGGCACAACGCGGTGGACAAGGTGGCCGGCTGGGCGCTGCGCGAAGGCCGCCTGCCGCTGTCCGGCCGAGTCCTGCTGGTCAGCGGGCGGGCGTCCTTCGAGCTGGTACAGAAGGCGCTGATGGCCGGCATCCCGGTGGTCGCGGCGGTGTCCGCCCCCTCCTCGCTGGCCGCCGAGCTGGCCGAGGAGGCGGGCCAGACCCTGGCCGGCTTCCTGCGCGGCAGTTCAATGAACATTTACGCAGGCGCGGAACGTATTGACCCGTTCTGACCCCGCTGGGTTCGCCGGGGCGCGGGGTGCCGGTGTCGCGGATGCGGGTGGTCCGGATCCCCCCGCGTCTTTTTCGCTGGCCGCTACCTGCCGGCGGCGTCCGCCAGTCCCCGGCGCTTGCGGATGCTCCGGTCCACGGCGCCGAATGCGGCGTCCACGCCTATGCCGAGCAACAAGATCACGATCATGATCGCCATCGCGCTGGGCATGTCGAGCTGGGACTGGGCGTTGTCGAGCAGCACGCCGATGGACGGCGAGCCCGCGATGATCACCAGCAGCTCACCGGCCATCAGGCTGCGCCAGGAGAAGGCCCAGCCCTGCTTGAGACCGGCCACGTACGTTGGCAGCGAGGCGGGCAGGATCAGGTGCCGGTACAGCGCGATCCCCCCCAGTCCCATGGTCTTCCCGGCTCGCAACAGCAGCGGCGGCGTGTAGTCCACCCCGGCGATCAGCCCGTTGGCGATCGACGGAGCCGCCCCGAGCACCATGACGAACATGATCGCCGAGTTGCTGACTCCGAAGATGATGATGGCGAAGGGGAACCAGGCGATCGACGGCATCGTCTGCAGCCCGGTGATCATCGAGCCGACAGCCGCGCGCAGCGGCCGGTTCCTGGACACCACCGCTCCGATCACCGAGCCGATGACCAGGGCGAGCCCGAACCCGAGGACGGCTCGCCGCAGCGTGGTGCCGAGGGCCTGCCAGAGCAGGGCGTGATGCATCTGACCCCAGAGGTTGGCCAAGACCGTGCTCGGTGCCGGGAAGATGGCATGCGACCGCCAGCCGCTGAGGTAGACCAGCTCCCACACGGCCAGCACCAGCATGATCGCCGCCGCCTTGGGCCAGAGCCCGGCCCATCCTTTCGCCCCGGCCGTTCGCAGGTTCCGGCCAGGCTCCGGCGTGAGTCCCTCGACCTCGAGATAGTCAAGGCCGCCTACCGCCGCCCCCAGCATCTCACCTGCCATGGGACGCCATCTCCGCTCGTAGCCGGTCGGTCATGCGGGCGGCCAGCTCAGCCACCTCGGCCGAGTCGATCCGCCGGGGCCGGGGGGCATCCACGGCGATCTCCTCGATCACCCGCCCGGGCCGGCTGCTCAGCACGAGCACCCGGTCACCGAGCCGGGCCGCCTCCCGGACGTTGTGGGTGACAAAGAGCACGGTCAGCCTGCGCTCCGCGCAGATCCGCTCCAGCTCCTCGTGCAGCAGGTCGCGGGTCATCGCGTCGAGCGCGCCGAACGGCTCGTCCATCAGCAGGACGTCCGCCTCCTGAGCCAACGCACGCGCCATCGCCACCCGCTGCCGCATTCCCCCGGACAGCTCATGCGGCCGCTTGCCCGCGAAGTCGCCCAGACGGACGGCCTGGAGCAGCTCTACGACCCGGGCGCGCCGCCCCTGCTTGGCCACGCCCCGGGCGCGCAGCGCCAGTTCGACGTTCCGCGCGGCGGTCAGCCAGGGGAACAAGGCCGGCTCCTGGAACATGAGCGAGACACGCTCGCCGCCGGTGGACAGCTCGCCGGACGTGACGGTGTCCAGCCCGGCGACCAGCGAGAGCAAGGTGCTCTTGCCACAGCCGGACGCGCCGATCAGGCAGACGAACTCTCCCTCGGCGACGGTCAGGGACACCTTGTCGAGGGCCAGCACGGACGTCCGGCCGCTGCCGTAGACCTTGGAGACATCGGTGAGCCGCACCGTGGCCTCAGGCGGGCGGGCCGTGGCCTCAGGCGGCCGGGCCGCGGCCTCAGGCGGCCGGGCCACAGCCTCGGGCGGCCGGGGCATGCTGGAGGCCCCCGCGAGAGGGACGCTCCGCTGCGTGACGCTCATCCGCTCACCTGCGGCTCACCCGCCGCCTTGAGCAAAGCGTTGAGCGGGCCGAGGTCGAAGATGCCGTTCAGGTTGACCGGCTTGAGCAGGCCCACGGATTCCGCCTGCCGGGCGTCCGTCGTCAGAGAAGCAGCGTCCGGGTTGTCGGTGAACGTGATCTCCTTGAAGGCCGCGGGCAGGACACTCGACTTGATGCCTTTGCCCAGCAGCTTGGTCAGCTCGGCGTTGGCCGCCGCCTGCGCGGCTGCCGGGTTGTGCGCGACGTAGTCGTTGGCCTGGATCTGAGCCTTGAGCAGCCCGTTGACCGCGCTGGCGTGCGCGGCCAGGAAGCTCTGCGCCACGACCAGCAGCGTGGTCACGCCCGGCTCACTCAGCACCCGGGTGCCCCCGGCCTGCACCATCTCGACGTCATACGGCGACGGCTCGGAGGCGCCGGCGATCTGTCCGGACTGGAACTCAAGCACCGCGGCCGAGTTGGGCTTCGTCGGCCTGATCGACACGTCACCGCCGCCGGTGCTCGTGGTGGTCAGCCCGCTCTGCTTGAGCCAGGAGCGCAGCGCCACATCCTGGGTGTTGCCGAGCGACGGCGTGGCCATCGCTTTGCCCTTGAGCTGGGCCGGACTCGTGATGCCCTTCTTGACCACCACCGAGGCGCCTCCCGTGGCCGCACCCGAGATGATCCTGATGGCCTTCCCGCCCGAGGTCTGCCAGGCGTTGATGGCCGGGTTCGGTCCGACATAGGCCGCGTCGAGCTGGCCGGCCAGCAGGGCGGTGGCTTCCTCCGTGCCGGTGTTGAACACCTGCACCTTGAGCGTGACGTTCTTGCCCAGGGCCTTGGCGAAGATGCCCTTGTCCACCCCGACCAGCGCCGGAGCGTGCGTGATGTTGGCGAGGAAGCCGAGGCGCAGGGTTACCTGATCGCCTGCGGAGCCAGCGGAACCAGGTGACGACGAGGTGCAGCCGGCCAGCAGCGCAGCCGCTCCGACGGCGGCAGCAGAAAAGATCCTTCGCATCATATCCCTCTTTTGAGATCTATATAGTCGAGATAGTAGAGAATACTACACCCCCCTCCACCTCGCGAGCAGCCAGGTCGCCCCCGACGCGGCCCCGCTCCCCCGCTACCCGGCCTTCAGGTCGCCGAGCACTCCCCCGCTACCCGGCCTTCAGGCCGCCG
>DASZAD010000020.1:0-14566 GCA_035945415.1 Streptosporangiaceae bacterium | reverse complement strand
GGTCGGTATGACTGCTCGAACCCAGCACGATCATCCGCGCGTCGAATTCCTCGGCGGCGGCGAGGATGGCCCGGGAAATGTGGCCGACGTCGGTCGTCCGGACGACCCCGTCGGCGGTGATGCCGGCAGACCGCAGGCCGGACACGATCTGGTCCACGACCTTCTCCCCTTCGCCATCACCGCAATCGACCTGGAGCCGGCCGAACCGGCCGTAGGCCACCTCGTGTACGTGCAGCACCAGGACGTGGTCCCCGGTGTCCCGGCTTAGCTGGCGGACTTCGTCGGCTGCCGCGGTGACGTGCCGCGCGGAACCTCCGCGCGTGACGTCCACGGCCAGCAGGATGGTCTGGCTCATGATCTCTCCTTCAATACGGCCTCAATACGGCCGAACACGCCGCCCGCCGGGTGTGACCCGGGCGAGAGGCGTGCGGCCAGCGGTCAGGCGTTGACCTGGGCGTGGGTGGCCAGCCTGGGGAAAACCTCGGACTGCGGGGTGACCCGGCGCAGGTGCCAGAACCCCAGTCCGGACAGGATCAGGAACAGGCCTGCGGCGGCGAAGGCCACGATGGCGGAGATCAGCACGATCTGCCCCACCTGCCACCACCCGTAGGCGTTCAGCAGCATGCCCCGGAGGGTCTCACCGCGGAACATGGTCTGCACCTGGCCCTCGAGAGCCACATTCTTGGGCTGGGCCAGCGACTGCGCCGATAGCTGCGAGTAGGTCTTGCCGCCACCGATCTTCGTCAGGTGCACGGCGATGAAGTGGTCTGCATAAGTCTGGGCCTGCGCGCCGGTAGTCATCAGTTGCCCGGCGTAGGCCTTCATGGCCGTGGCGTCCGTGGCCGGCAGTTCCTTGATCGCCGGGCTGTTGGCCGACGGGAAAACGATCTTCTGGGCAGCCAGCTGGTTGTGCACCTCGTTGTTCACCACCGAGTGCCCCCACAGCAGCAGCCCGCCGCCGACCGCCAGGACGACCGCGAGCACCAGCCCCGCGATGGTGGCCACCGCGTCGAAAGTCCTTCTGCGCATGGCTCCTTCTCCCTTCTTGATCCCGGGCTCACCGTCCCGGTTAGCGATTGCTCTCGTCGCGTCTCACGGTCCTCCAGGCGGATGGACCGCTTCCAGGGCCGGCCGTCCCCACGTGGAAGGACTTGAGTCCGGATGGGGGGAGGCCCCAAGGTCCCGCGCACGACTGGGAAGTCGGGACCTCCTGCGGAGACTGGCGGGACCAAAGGCCCTAAGAGCAGCCCGTGAGCAGGCAATACGGTGAAACCGATCGTGGCTCCCAGCCCAGCCGGGGGGTGCCAGTCAGAGAAGGGTGCTCGCAGATGAACCAGACGGCGTGGAACGGGCGGGTAATCAGCGTCTTCCTGCTCGATGACCACGAGATAGTCCGCCGCGGGGTCCGCGAGCTGCTGGAGGCCGAGCCCGACATCAAGGTCGTCGGGGAGGCCGGGACCGCCGCCTCCGCGCTGGCCCGGATCCCGGCCCTGCGCCCGGACGTGGCCGTCCTCGATGTCCGGCTGCCCGACGGGGACGGGGTCAGCGTCTGCCGCGACATCCGGTCGTCGATGCCCGAGGTGGCCTGCCTGATGCTCACCTCGTTCGGCGACGACGAAGCCCTCTTCAACGCGATCATGGCCGGGGCGGCCGGCTATGTGATCAAGCAGATCCGGGGTACCGACCTGGTGGGGGCGGTCCGCACCGTGGCGGCGGGTGAGTCGATGCTGGACCCGGAGGCGGCCAGCCGGGTGATGGCCCGGATGCGCGACCAGGCCCGGCACCGCGACCCCCTGGCCGGGTTGACCAGCCAGGAGCGGCGTATCCTCGAGCTGATCGGGGACGGGCTGACCAACCGGCAGATCGGTGAGCGGATGTATCTGGCCGAGAAGACGGTGAAGAACTACGTCTCGGCGTTGTTCGCCAAGCTGGGCATGGAACGCAGGACCCAGGCAGCCGCCTACGCGGCTCGTGTCTTCGGCGAAGAGGCCGCAAAGTCCCCGCCCGGCCACGGTCAGCCGGAGCGCTGATCGGGGTCAGTGAGTCTTGCGGCCGCGGCCAGAGCTTCGGCCTGCACCGGGGAGCGGTACCCGCCAGTCAATCTCGGTGCCGCCACCGCCGGCTGGGCCGGCCCGCAGCGTCCCGCCGAGCTGGCTGGCGCGATCTGCGAGGTTGGCCAGCCCGCTGCGGTGCGCGGACTCCTTGATCCCGCTGCCGTTGTCCCTGATGACCAGGGACAGTTCCGGGCCGACCGCGAGAGTGACGGTGACCCGGGTCGCGGCGGCGTGCCTGGCCACGTTCGACAGCGCCTCTCGCAGCACCGCCAGCAGGTGCCCCGCGACCTGCTCAGGAACCAGGGCATCGACCCGTTCATCCATCCGGAGGGCGGGCGCGAATCCGAGGGAGCCGGACATCTCCTCGATGATCGTCAGCACTCGTGACCGCACGCCCTCGGGTTCGAGCGTGGGCCGCGGCTGCAGGGTGAATATGGCCGATCTGATCTCCCTGATGGTCTCGTCCAGGGCATCCACCGCCTGCTGCACCCGGTCGGCCGCCTTGACGTCGGCGATCAGGCCTGCGCTGCCCTGCAACGACATGCCGGTGGCGAACAGTCGCTGGATCACCAGGTCGTGCAAGTCCCTGGCGATCCGCTCCCGGTCCTCCAGCAGCGCCAGCCGCTGCACGTCCTTGCGGCGCTCGGCCAGCTCCAGGCCGATACCCGCCTGCGCCGCGAACGTGGCGCAGTTGCGGGACCAACGGGTCACAGCCGAGATTCTCCACGCTCTGCCCCGAAAGTGAGCTTCCCTCCGCGATATCGCGAGCATACGCGGCGGGCCTGCGGTGGCCCAGGTATCTTGACCCCTGCCAGCAGGCTCGGCCATCCGCACGTGGTCCGGGGGCACCGTTCGGTTGGATGCTACTCATCATGGATAGCGAGCGAGACCGCGAGCAGGACAGCGATCAAGACAGGGAGCAGGACAGGGAACGGGTGCCGGCCACAGACACGGTGCTGATCGTGTCCGGGGGGGTCGCGCCGGGCGAGCTGAGCGGCATCAGGGTGCCGGCGGCCCGGTGCGTCATCGCGGCCGATGGCGGTGTGGTCACCGCCTCCGAGCTGGGCCTGCGGGTGGATGAGCTGATCGGCGACCTGGATTCGGCGCCCGCCTCGCTCCAGGCCCGGGTGGCTGAGTCAGGGGGCCGCGTACGTCGTTATCGCGCGGAAAAGGACGCCACCGACCTCGAACTGGCGCTGGCCGCCGCGGTCAGCCGGGATCCGCCGCCCCGGCGCGTGATCGTTCTGGGCGGGACAGGCGGGCGGCTGGACCATCTGCTCGCCGGTGCCCTGCTGCTGGCCGCGCCGCAGTGGGCGGGAAGGGACGCCACCGGCACGGACGTCGAGGCCTGGCTCGGCCGCGCGAAGATCACTGTCATCCGGCGCGCGGCCGTGCTCGGACCCGCGGCTCCCGGTGAGCTGGTCACGCTGCTGGCGGTGGGAGGCATGGCCCGCGGAGTCACGACCGGAGGGCTGCTGTACCCGCTGCGTGCGGCGGACCTCGTGCCGGGCGCCAGCCGGGGCGTCAGCAACCGGTTCGTCGCGACCACGGCGACGGTAACGGTGTCGGCGGGGGTTCTTCTGGCGATCCAGCCAGGCGAAGGCGGCGGGCGCCGGCCGTGAGCCAGCCGGCCAGCAGGGTGGCCACGGCGGCCACCAGGAAGGACAGGATCGAGGCTGACATCCAGCTCGCCGGGTGGAAGCCGATCAGCTGGGATATGTGACTCCAGGCGGTGACCCACCAGGAGACGTACCCGGGGTTGATGAGCTGGTAGGTGACGAACCCCGCGGCCCAGGGCAGCACCATCAGCCAGCGGGAGCGGGCCTGGCCGGACAGATCCCACCGGCCCCTGGACACGACGAAGAAGTCCACGATGAGGACGGCGGACATGGGCACGAACACGGAGCCGAGCAGGACGAGGAAGTTCTCGTAGTCGGCGATGTTCAGCCACAGCGCGCCCGCCGTGGTCAGCGTGGCGATGACGATCGCGAGCACCCGGCGGTCCCACAACGGCCGCAGGTTCTGCGTTGAGGTGGCGGTGGAGTAGACGTTGGCGAAGGACTGATCCAGCTCACGGGCCGCCAGGATCGCGAAGCCGATCGTCCCCAGCGGCAGCGCGATGAACGCGCCGTAGATGTCGGACGGGCTGCGAGCCACCGTGACCAGGGCCAGCAGGCCGATCACATAGCACAGGACCTGGGTCGTGCTGTAGCCGATCATCGCTCCGGCGACCGTGGCCCGGCCGCTGCGCGAATGCCGGGTGTAGTCCGCGGCCAGCGGGGCGAACGAGATCGCCGCGGCGACCACCGTGTCGGTGGCCGCCCAGTACCCGGACCAGCTTCCGTGGGTGAAGGCGGGAAGCGGGTGGCGGATCAGCTGGACGAACAGGTAGGCCAGCACGACCATGACCGCCGCGGTCACGTACCGGCGCAGGATGCGGATGAAGCCGAGCGGGCGGACCGCGAGCGCCGCGGTCGCCACCCCGGCGATCAGCACGTACCCCCACCGGGGCATGGCCGGAGTGATGGTGTGCGCCGCGGTGGCGATGGTGACCAGTTCGAACACGCCCCAGCCCAGGCACTGCAGGATGTTCAGCGCGGTGGGCAGGTAGGACAGCCGGGCGCCGAACAGGCCGCGCAGCAGCACCATGGCCGGCGCGCCGGTGCGGGTGCCCGGCAACCCGGCCAGCGCGATCGGAAGGGTGCCGAGCAGCGTTCCCACACCGATCGCGGTCAGCCCCGCGGCCAGTGACAGCTCCGGGGTTCCCGGGCCGCCGGGCTGGAGCACGAAGATGGCCCCGGTGAACCCCAGCAGGCTCACGCCGAGATTCCCCCACAGGCCCAGCTGGTCCACCAGGCTCAGCGCCCTGGGCACCGGCGCCGCCAGGTTGCGGCCCACCTCGGAGCGGCGGTCCCCGGGCACGGTGACGAAGGTGCTGGAGGGTGCTAGCTGGGTGTATGTCATCGCTGCCTCCCTACGCCGGCATTACCCGGACAGGTTCAGACGGTCGGCGGCGCAATGCCCCCCGCGGGGACCAGCCACCCTCTCAGCCCGGTCAGCCCGAGCTCCCGTGTCCTGTTTAGTTGCTGATCAGCTAGCATATCTGGTCAGGCGGGACGGTGTCAGTTGCCCCCCGGTCTCACCCAGGGAGAGGTAGTTCTCATCTTCCTGAGCGGTGTGCAGCCGGAGGATGGCGTGTAGCCCGTAGAGCACGCCGCGCAGGTCGGCCGCGTCGGCGTCGTCGGGCGGCGCGTCGCCGATCTCGTTGATGAGCTGGCCCAGGCGCCGGATCTGGTGGCTGATCTCGGCGTGGGCCCGGCTCATGGTGGCGGTGGGCTCGGTGCCGCCGAGGATCCGCGCCACCGCCGGGTAGAGCTCGCGTTCCTCGGCCTGCTCGTGCGGCTGTATCTGCTCGGTGAGCAGCTGGTACGCCCGGCGGACCCGTTCCATCGCCTCGGCGGGCGGGATGACGCCAAGACCGTCCGCGGCGTCCCGCACCTGGCCGATACCGGCCAGGATCGTCTGATGTTCGCCGGCGAAGCGGCTGGCCAGCTCGGCGTCCGCTGGCCGCAGGCGGATCTGATGGCCACCGGTCCGCAGCGCCCGCAGGGCGTTGAGAATGACGGCGACGTCGATGCCCTCTTGCAACAGGGCTCCCCATACCGCGGGGAGCAGGCCGGCCGCGGCGGCGCCCATGGCGGCCAGGGACAAGGTCATGCCGGCGATGACGCTCTGCCGCGCGATGCGGCGGGTGCGCCGGGCGACCGACTTGACCTCGCCGATCCGGTCGAGGCGGTCGAGGGTGAGCACGGCGTCCGCGGCCTGCGCGGAGGCGGCCGAGCCCCGGGCGCCCATCGCCACTCCGACGTCGGCCAGCGCCAGCGCGGGCGCGTCGTTGATGCCGTCGCCCACCATGACCGTGGGAGCCCGGTGTCGCTCCTGGCGCACGACGTCCAGTTTTTCGGCCGGGGTCCGCTCGGCCAGGACCTCGTCCGCACCGATGGCGGCGCCGACAGAGGTGGCTACGTCCGCGCGGTCACCGGTGACCATGACGATCCGCGTGATGCCGTCGCGGCGCAGCGCGCGGATGGTCCGTGCGGCATCGGGCCGGATCGGGTCATCCAGCAGCAGGACCCCGGCGGGCCGGCCGTCCACGGCGACGAACACGGTGATCGCGCCGTCGAGACGGGCCCGGCGCCGCGCCGCCTTGGCCCAGCCGGGTGGGCTGGTGACCCCGGCCCAGCTCGCCTTGCCCACGGCCACTCGCCGGCCGGCCACCATCCCGCGGATGCCCTGGCCGGGAACCTCCTCCACCTGGCCGGGCTGAGCCAGCCGGCAGTGGTGCTCATCGGCCGCGCGGACGATCGCGCTGGCCAGCACGTGGCGGGACTTCTGGTCCAGCGAGGCGGCCAGGCACAGGATGTCATCGGCGGGCAGCGAGCCCGCGGTGACAACCCCGGCCAGCGCCGCCCGGCCGCTGGTCAGCGTGCCGGTCTTGTCCAGCAGCATTGTCGTGCACCCGGCCAGGCGCTCCAGCACACCGCCACCCTTGACCACCACGCCCCGGCGCGCGGCGACCGAAAGCCCGGAGACCAGCGCCACCGGGGCGGCCAGGATGAGCGGGCACGGGGTGGCCACGACCAGGACGGCCACCGCCCTCGCGGCACCGCCGGCCGCGAGCGCGCCCGCGCTCACGGCCAGCGTGACCAGCAGGAACCACAGCGCGTACCGGTCCGCGAGACGCACGAACGGGGCCTGCGACCGCTCGGCCTCCGACACCAGCCGGACGATCCCGGCATAGCTGCTGTCAGCGGCGCTGGCCGAGGCGATCAGGTCGAACGGCCCGCCCGCGTTGACCACCCCGCTGCGCACCGGTTCGCTCGCTGACCGCTCGACCGGAAGCGGCTCGCCGGTCAGCGCGGACTCATCCAGCACGGCAGGGCCGCCGGTCACGATCCCGTCCACAGGTACCAGGTCGCCCGACGCCACGAGCAGCCGGTCACCTACGGCGACCGCGTCCAGCGGGACGCTCTCCAGGACCGTGCCCCGGTAGCGCCGCGCGGTCTTGGGCGCCCGGGCCAGCAGCGCGCTCAGGTCCCGCCGGGCCCGCCCGGCCGCCCACGCCTCCAGCGCCCGGCCAGTGGCCAGCATCAGGCTGATCACCGCCGCGGCCAGATACTCGCCCACGCCCAGCGCCCCGCCCACGGCCAGCAGGGCGATCACATCTACGCCCAGCCGGCCCCGGCGCAAGCTGTCGGTCACCGTCCACAGCGCGTACGCCGCCCCGACCGCCCCGGTCGCGACCCAGGCCGCACCACTGGCCCCCGCCGCCCCAGACAGGCGCAGCACACCACCTGCCAGCAGGCCGGACGCGGTCATGACGAGCGGGAGAAAGGTCCCGGCGGGAGCCAGCCGCCGCCAGAACCCCCGGAAGCGGGTGCGCCAGCCCACCTAGCTCTTCTTCGAAGGTGTGCGGCCAGCGGCGCTGATGGCGGGCGCCAGCGTCAGCCACAACGCGATGGTCACCACCATCGAGGTCAGGTACCCGAACGGACGGATTCCGACGTCGGTGCTGACCCCTCCCGCGAACAGCATCAGCAGCCAGGCGCTGACGAAGAACAACGGCCCGGCCGCAGTGAGCTTGAAGAAGGCGCCCATGGTGAACCTCCAGGTGGTGGCGTGACAGCCTGTCCGGTCAGGAACGCTCGTCCTGTTCCAGTGCCCATGATCGCGCGCTCGCGCCCGCGGCGCATCCGTCAAAGGTCCCCCGCCGGGGACCGTTGGTCACTGCGGCACCGCGCCACGGCCGTGCGTACTGGCCCTGGCGATGAACATGGCTGATCAAAGGTCGCATGATCGCCGCGCCCGTCCGGCTGGCTCCGTACGGGAAGATCTCAGAGGTCCTTAGAGCCGGTTTAAGGCTCGTCCGCCGAGTCTGAGGGTGTGGATTTCACCCCAGATAGGGAGGACGGAATGATGAACAAGCTCACCAGGATCGGAACCGGATGGCTGCTGGCGGCCGCGGCGGTGGCGGGCTGCGCGACCACGGCCGGGGCGGCCGCGGCTACCACGGCGCACCGGGCAGCGTCGCCGCGACCGGCCGCGGTCGCCGCCTGCAGTGTCTGGCACCGGAACTACGCGTTCCCGAGGACCGCCACCTCGTTTCAGGCGGGTGCCGGCGGCTGGGTCCTGGTCGCGCCCGTGAACCGCGGGACGATCAAGGTGGTCAGGATCACCCCGGCCCGCGGCTACCGGGGCTACGTGGACTCCTCGTGGGGCTCGTCGGTGGATGTGTACTTCACCAGCGCCACCCACCGGATCAAGTTCGAAGCGGAGATCAACGACTTCGGCGGGCTGACCATCACGGTCACCACGTGCTAGGCCAGGGTCGTGCTGACCGCTGGCTGGGACCGGCCGCCGGGCTGGTCCCAGCCGGTGGCTGCCTTCCCAGGCCGGCCCCTACGCTTACGGGCATGACCTCGGTGGTCGTCGTAGAGGATGATTCTCAGATTCGCGCGGCGCTGACCCGCTCGCTGTCGGCCGGGGGGTATGAAGTACGCGGGTCCGCGAACGGGCTGCAGGGGCTGTCGGTCATCGTGGACACCCATCCTGACGCTGTGCTGCTGGACCTCGGCCTGCCCGACATCGACGGCCTGGACCTGCTGGCGATGGTCCGGGCGGTGAGCGCGGTGCCGGTCGTGGTGATCACCGCACGCGACGATGACGACCAGATCGTCCGGACCCTGGACGCGGGGGCCGACGACTACATCGTCAAGCCGTTTTCCGCCGCACAGGTGGAGGCGCGCTTGCGGGCCGTACTGCGCCGCGCCCGGCCGGACAGCATCGACGCCGCGGTCACCATGGGTGAACTGCACATCGATCCGGCCACCCGGCAGGCCACCCTGGCCGGCCGTGACCTGGGGCTGAGCCGTAAGGAGTTCGACCTGCTGCACGTGCTTGCCACCCGGCGCGGGCGAGTGGTCACCAAACGCCAGCTCCTGGCGGACGTCTGGGATCAGCCCTATGGCGGGGCGGAGAACACGGTCGACGTTCATCTGTCCTGGCTGCGCCACAAGCTCGGCGAGACCGCCGCCGAGCCCCGGTACCTGCGGACGGTGCACGGCGTCGGCGTCCGCCTCGTCGACCCCCGGGAGGCCGGTGATGGACAGACCGGCCCAGACTGACCCGTCCCCGGCGAGCGGGGCGCGGCGGCCACGGATCCGGCGACGGCTCGCGCTCATTTCCGCGGTCGCCACCGGCACCGTCATGCTGGCCTTCTGCATCCCGCTGTCGTTCGCCGTCCGCTCCGTGGCCTACGACCGGGCCATCGACACCGCCGAGCTTCAGGCCCGGTCCCTGGCGGCCGAACTGGCCACCGTCAGCAACCCGGCGACCGTGGTGAATCTGGCCCGGCGGGCCAACAGCGCCGCCCCCACCATGGCGAGCGTCTACCTGACCGGCGGGCGGATCGCAGGCCGGCTGAGCCAGGGCACGGTGCCGCTGCCCGCCACGGTGGGGGCGGGACGGGGCGCCACGACCACAGCGGCCGGAGGCGGCCGCCTGGTGTGGGAGCCGGTCCACGGCCACGGCGTCGCCCGCGCGGTCGTGGTGGAGGTCTCTTCCGGCCTGCTGACCCGGGGGTTGACCAGGACCTGGGCGTTGCTGTTCGGCGGCGGCGCGCTGCTGGTCCTGATCGCTGTCGCGCTGGCCGACCGCTTGGGCGCCAGCATCGTCCGGCCCTTGCTGGCTCTGGTGACCGTCACCAACCGGCTGCGGGACGGCGGTCTGGACAGCCGGGCCGTGCCCGCCGGGCCGTACGAGGTAGCCGAGGTGGGGCAGGCCGTCAACGAGCTCGCGGACCGGATCAACGCCCTGCTGGCCAGCGCCCGGCTCGCTGCCGCCGATCTCGGGCACCGGCTGCGCACGCCGTTGACCGTGTTGCGGCTCGACGTCGAGACGATGGACGACGCGGGCAAACAGCGGTTGCAGCGGGATCTGGACACCCTCGAAGCCGCCGTGAACCGGCTGATTACCGACACCCGCCAGGCGCCGTCCGAGGTCTCCGCGCGCGCCGACCTGGCCGGAGCGGTGCGTGACCGGATGGCCTTCTGGAGCGTGCTGGCCAGGTCGCAGCACCGCCCGTTCGACCTGGAGGCACCCTCCCGGCGCGTCGAGGTCAGCCTCGGCCGCGACGAGCTCGACGCGGCCATCGACGCTCTGCTGTCCAACGTCTTCACGCATACGCCCGAAGGAACCGCGTTCAGCGTGCAGCTTCGCCGCACCACGCGCGGAGGGTCATCGTGGTCGCTGGTGGTCGAAGACCAGGGAGCGACCGGCGCCGGTCTGCCCGCCAGGCCACCGCCCAGCCGCTCCGGCACCGGCCTCGGCCTGGATATCGTGCGGCGGACGGCCGTCCGGGCCGGCGGGAGCGCTACCGCCGGGCACACTCCCCGCGGCTTCCGCGCTGAGATCCAGATCCCGGACAATGCCACGTGGCCGGCGGCATCGGCCGTGAGCCCGGCAACGGGTCCGGAGGACCGGAGCTAGGCGTCCTGGGGTCCTCACGTCTGGTGACCTTGGACCCTGCTCCGCTCGCGACCGCAGCACCACGCTGAAAGCAGGACCAAGCGAAAAGCTAGGGGGTGACAATCATGCGCGCTGTGGTTGTCTACGAGTCGATGTATGGCAACACGCACCTGATCGCCGACGCCATCGCAGCGGGGCTCCAGCCTGCCTGCGAGGTCAGGGTCGTGCCGGTGTCACAGGCCAGCCCGGCGGTTCTCGCCGGCGCGGACCTGGTCGTGGTCGGCGGGCCGACACACATGCACGGCATGACCCGGGCCGCCAGCCGCAAGGCGGCGGTCGAGGCCGCCAAGAAGCCGGCCAGCCCGTTGAAGGTCGAGCCGGACGCGCTCGGGCCGGGATTGCGCGAGTGGTTCGGGAGGCTCGGCCGCTACCAGGTCAATGCGGCAGCCTTCGACACCAGGATCCACGCACCTGCCGCGTTCACCGGGCGGGCCTCGAAAGGGATAGCACAGCAGCTCCGCGCGCACGGGTACGAGGTGATCGCCGAGCCGGAGAGCTTCCTGGTGACCAAGCAGGACCGGCTCGAGCCGCATGAGACCAGCCGGGCGCGCGACTGGGCAGCCCAGCTGGCCGCCAGCCTCACCCCGGACCCTGAGCTCCGGAGAAAGGGAGTTAGGTCCTAGCGGTAAGGTCCTACGACCCTGCGTGCCCGGGTCGCTGAGCGGATGCTGGACTCGGGGTCCTTTTACGCGATCAGCGGTTGGGGTGCTGGCCGCGGCCGGAGGCCAGGAGGGAGTTTCCCATGTCTGCTCGCAGATTGCGGTCGCTGGCCGCGGTGATGGTGGCTGTCGGGGTCACCGGGGTGTCTACCGTCATGTTTCCGGCGGCTGCGGCCGCCCCCGCCGCGGCGACAGCCAAGCCACCCCCGCCGGGCGGTGAGGGTCCAGCGGGACCGCCCGCGCGGATGCCCGACGGGAGGGTGGCGCGGCCGCCGCGAGGGGTCTCGCCGCAGGCGTCCACGGGCTGTCCGGCGGCGCCGTACGGGACGAACTCCTACGCTCCGGGCACGGGCAAGACCGTGGCGCTGACCTTCGACGACGGCCCGGGAGCCAGCACCCCGGGCATCTTGTCGATCCTGGCCAGGTACGGGGTGACAGCCACGTTCTTCAACCTCGGCCAGAACATGGCGGCCCAGCCCGCTCTGGTCCGCCAGGAAGCCGGGACGGGGTACATGCTGGGCAACCACACCTGGGACCACCCGGACATGGCCGGGCTTTCGACGTCCGCACAGGCTGCGGAGATGGACCGGACCATCGCCGAACAGGTAAGCCTGGTGGGCTCCGCGCCGTGCGCGTTCCGGCCGCCGTACGGTTACCCCGATTACAACTCCACGACTTTGAGCCTGGCGCAGCAACGCAGGATGAAGGTCTGGCTGTGGTCGGTGGACACCGAGGACTGGATGGCGAACGGCTCCTCCTCGTCCTATTGGGTGCACCGGATCATCGCGCTGGCCGAGCAGGAGGGCGGCGTGCTCCAGCATCCGGTCGTGCTCATGCACAACGCGCCCGCAGGCGACCCGGCCACCGTGCTCGCGCTGCCGGCGATCATCAGCTACTTCCGCAGCCGTGGCTACACTTTCGTGAACCTGGCCGGCGGGACCGGCTGGAGCTCCCGGCAGACGTCACCGGCAGCGGCGCAGGCCAGCGGCACCGTCGACGTGTTCTGGACGTCGACGGACACCACCCTCGGGCACCACTTCTACGTCCCGGGCGGGGGCTGGCGGGGGCCGCAGGGGATAGGCGGGGAACCGGTCGCCGGCGAGCCGTCGGTGACGACTTCCTCGCCCGGCACCGTGGACGGGTTCTGGGAGGGTGCCGACGGCCACCTGTGGCACCAGTTCCACACCAGCTCGAGCGGCTGGAGCCGCCAGCAGCCGATGTTGGCTGCGGGCCTCACGGGCGGGCCGCCGTCGGCGGTGGGGCAGGCGGACGGGGGCGTGGACGTGTTCTGGCGCGGCACGGACAACCACCTCTGGCACCTGACCTACCGGCCCGGCTCGGGCTGGTCCGGCCTGCAGCACCTCGGCGGCGATCTGGCCTCCAACCCGGCGCCCGCCACCAGCTCGCCGGGCACGGTGGACGTGTTGTGGCAGGGCGCTGACGGGCACCTGTGGCACGCCTTCAGCTACCGCGGCGGCGCCTGGTCCGCCCCCGTCGGCATCGGCACCGAAACCGTGAGCGGCCAGCCCGCCGCCACCGGACAGCTGTCAGGAACGGTCGACGTGTTCTGGAAGGACACCACCGGTCACCTGGAACACACCTTCTATATCCCGGGCTCCGGCTGGTGGGGACCCAACGACCTCGGCGGCAGCATGGCCACCGATCCGGCGCCGGTGGCATCCGCGCCGGGGACGGTCGACGTGTTCTGGCGCGGCACCGACGGCCACCTGTGGCACGCATTCGTCACCGCCGGGCAGCCCTGGTCCGGCGCGTCCAGCCTCGGCATGGGAACGCTCGGCAGCAGGCCCTGGGCGACGGCCCAGCCCAGCGGCACCATCGACGTGTTCTGGCGGGGCACCGACGCCCAGCTGTGGCACGCGTTCTACGCCCCGGGACACGGCTGGTCGGGAGCGGGCAACCTCGGCGGCGACCTGGACCCGGTGAGCTGACTTGTCGTGAGGGGTAACCTCAAGGACTTAGGTCCCGCAGTCATGGGGCCAGCGGCCCTGACGGCCCGACCGCGTGCGCGGAAACCTCGCCCTGTCAGGCAATGCGTTCGCCGCCTGACGCCTTTGTTCGTTGCCGCTTGTGTTCGTTGCCGAGCCAGCCTCACGGGAGGCCCTCATGCATTCCTCCATCCCGCTGCACCCTGGCCCGCTGGCCATTGATCTGAACCAGCCAGGGTCCTACGTACACTGGTCGATCTTCAACGTGTCGGTGGCGAACCTGGTCCTGATCGCGGTGATGGTCGTCATCTTCGGCGGTGCTCTCCTGCTGCCGTTCCCGGGCAGGCACCCCGCCGAGCCATCAGCGCCGGACGAGGTGGCCGCGGGAGGCGATGGCCAGGTGCCCGCTCCCGCCGACGGTGAGGAGGGGATGTGGACGGCGCGGCTACGGCTGCGCGCGCTGAAATCGCTGCCGCCGGAGAAGCTGTTGCCGGACCGGCAGCCGGCCTACGTCGCCTCCTGGATCTACGTCTTCGGCGTGGCCTCGCTGATCGCGCTGCTGGTGGCCATCGTGTCCGGGTTCGCCATCGCGCTCGGCGGCGTGGACTGGTGGCACGTCAACCCGGTCGGGCACTTCTTCAACAGCCTGCACCTGTGGAGCGTCGAGCTGTTCATGGCGCTGATCGTCATCCACCTGTGGGGCAAGTTCTGGATGGCGGCCTGGCGCGGCCGCCGCGCGATGACCTGGATCACCGGGGTGGTCGCGTTCCTGGCCTCGGTCGTGGAGTGTTTCACCGGCTACCTGTCGCAGTCGAACTTCGACTCGCAGTGGATCTCCGCCAGCGGCAAGGACGCCTTCAACTCCGTCGGGGTCGGCGCGTTCTTCAACGCGATGAACATGGGCCAGATGCTGCTGTGGCACGTGGTGCTCGTCCCGATCGTGCTCATCGCCCTGGTCGGGGCGCACGTGCTGCTGGTGCGGATGCGCGGGGTGGTCCACCCGATCGATGCGCACAAGTCCCAGGTCAAGGGGCAAGGGAGGCTGCGGCGCCGGGCGATCAGGCTGGCCGACGCCGCGCCCTGGCGGGGCGCGACCCGCCGCTACGACATCATCAAGGAGGGCGCCATCGCCTCGGTCGTGGTGCTGGCCCTGACCTTCGGCCTGGCCGGGCTGTTGTCCTCACCCGACGTACCGCCGGTGACCGTGGCCACCTGGGCCAGGCTGGCGCCCGCCGACTTCCTGGCCACGGCGGCCAGCGAGCTCAACGGCACCAGCGTGAGCTCCAGCTACGGCCCGCCGTACAACAACGGCACCGGCAGC
>DASZAD010000019.1:0-16791 GCA_035945415.1 Streptosporangiaceae bacterium | reverse complement strand
CCAGATCACCGCCCTACTTGCCACCCTCCGCGATGACAGCGACAGCACCAGCCCCGGCACGCCCACCTCAGACGAGACAGACCGCGGGGTTTCTATCCAAGGCACTGGACTAATACAAACTCGGCATCGATCTTGAAACGTCATGGCCTGACACGGCATCCCGCCGCTTAAGGAAACGGCATCCGGCTGGGCCGGGTCCTCGTCAGCTCACTCGGCGCACTGGTGCCATGTGGCGATGATGCCGCTGGCAGGATGGGCACACCAGCCTGCCCCAGGTGTCCGCTCCCCAGCCGGCCGTGGCGGCGCGGGCCCGGTTGTCAGCCTCCCCGAGCGCGGCCGGATGCGCGAAGCTCACCCCGCACCCTGGCATGTCGCACCAGGTGGCGGGAACTCGGAGCTGGTCGCCGATCACGGACTGCTCGGTGATGGCGACGGGGTGGATCAGCGGGTCGAAGCGCGCAGGAGGCCTCGGGCCTGGCCGGTCGCGCTCAGGCCGGGGACGGGTGGGAGCCTGCTCGGCCGCCCAGCCGGGGCGGGGGGCCACGCCAGATCGCCTGGCGTGTCTGGGAACGATCACTGAACTCAGCGCGACCTTCCGCATCCCTTGACACCCCCAGTGCGTGCGACACAGCAGGAAACGGCCGGGATACCCCGCCAGCGCGCGGAATTCCCTGGATGGAGAACGCCGGACAGCCCCAGCGTGTTACACCCCGACGCCGCCCGCTGACAGGAAAGCATGGCAGCAGGACGATCTTGCCGCGAAGGCGGCCGGTGACTCGCCATCTATCGGGTCCGGCGATCTCGGTCCGGCGATCTCGGTCCGGCGATCCTGGTCCGGCGATCCTGGTCCGGCCCGGGCGGTCCAGCAACCATCAGACTGGACGACGGGATGCCGGGTGGAGCCCTCGTATGTGAGTCTTGTTGAATTATTCGTTATCTTGAACCGTTCGGGTTTATCCGGGTAGGGTGGGCGCCGTGATGGCATCCCAGACTCCGGCCCCCGCCGAGGAACTGCGCGGTGCCGGACTGCGGGTGACGGCCGTGCGCATCGCACTGCTCGAAACCGTCCGGCGCGGTGACCACCTCGGGGTCGAGGCGATCGCCTCGGGGGTACGCGATCGCGTCGGCCATGTCTCCCTCCAAGCCGTGTATGAGGCCCTTCACGCGCTGACCGCGGCGGGACTCATACGCCGCATCGAGCCGGCCGGGAGCCCGGCCCGGTTCGAGGGGCGCATCGGGGACAACCACCACCATGTCGTGTGCCGGTCGTGCGGTGTCGTCGCTGACGTGGACTGCGCGGTCGGTGAAGCGCCCTGCCTGACCGCATCCGACGACCACGGCTTTGCGATCGGCGAGGCCGAGGTCATCTACTGGGGCCTGTGCCCTGACTGTTCCACCTCCGACAGTAGCTGAGCACCGTGATCTGCCCAGGGAAGGATTCCTATGTCAGAGACTCATGATGTAATCGCCGCCGAGGCGAAGACGGAGAGCGGAGGCGCCTGTCCGGTCGACTCTGGGCGTGCTCTGTATCCGGCTCAGGGCGGCGGAAACCGCCAGTGGTGGCCGGAGCGGCTCAACCTGAAGATCCTCGCCAAGAATCCCGCCGTGGCCAACCCCCTCGGCGAGAACTTCAACTACGCCGAGGAGTTCAAGACCCTCGACTTCGGCGCCGTGAAGCGGGATCTCGCTGAGGTGATGACCGCCTCGCAGGACTGGTGGCCGGCCGACTTCGGCCACTACGGCCCGCTCATCATCCGGATGGCGTGGCACGCCGCGGGCACCTACCGCATCGGCGACGGCCGCGGTGGCGCCGGGTCCGCCCAGCAGCGCTTCGCCCCCGTCAACAGCTGGCCGGACAACGCGAGCCTGGACAAGGCCCGCCGCGTGCTGTGGCCGGTCAAGCAGAAGTACGGCCGGAAGATCTCGTGGGGCGACCTGATGATCCTGGCCGGCAACGTCGCGCTGGAGTCGATGGGCTTCAAGACCTTCGGCTTCGGCGGCGGGCGCGTGGACGCCTGGGAGCCCGACGAGGACGTCTACTGGGGCCCGGAGAAGGTCTGGCTCGCCGACGAGCGCTATCACGGCGACCGTCAGCTGGAGAACCCGTTCGCCGCAGTCCAGATGGGCCTTATCTACGTCAACCCGGAGGGGCCGGACGGCAACCCGGATCCCCTCGCCGCGGCCCGCGACATCCGGGAGACGTTCCGCCGGATGGCGATGAATGACGAGGAGACGCTGGCCCTGATCGTGGGCGGTCACACCTTCGGCAAGACTCATGGCGCGGTAACGAAGGACCACATCGGCCCCGAGCCCGAGGCCGCCCCGATGGAGCAGCAAGGCTTCGGCTGGAAGAACGACTACGGCACCGGCAAGGCTTCAGACGCGTGGACGAGCGGTCTCGAGGGTATCTGGACGACCACCCCGATCACGTGGGACAACAGCTTCCTGGAGATCCTGTTCGGCTACGAGTGGGAGCTGTTCAAGAGCCCGGGCGGCGCATTCCAGTGGCGGCCGAAGGACGGCGCCGGGGCGGGCACTGTCCCCGACGCGTTCGACCCGTCGAAGCGGCACGCCCCGACGATGCTGACGACCGACCTCTCGCTTCGCATGGACCCGATCTACGAGCCGATCGCCCGCCGCTTCAAGGAGAACCCCGACGAGCTCGCGGACGCCTTCGCCCGGGCGTGGTTCAAGCTGACCCACCGTGACATGGGCCCGAAGGTGCGGTACCTCGGCCCTGAGGTGCCGGCCGAGACGCTGATCTGGCAGGACCCCGTCCCGCCCGTGACGCACGAGCTCATCGGAGCTGGGGACATCGCCACCCTCAAGCAGCGGATCCTGGCCTCGGGCCTGTCGGTGTCCCAGCTCGTGTCTACCGCGTGGGCGTCGGCCTCGTCGTTCCGCGGCAGCGACAAGCGCGGCGGCGCCAACGGCGCGCGCATCCGCCTCGAGCCGCAGATCGGGTGGGAGGTCAACCAGCCCGATCAGCTACGGATGGTGCTGCGCACCCTGGAGGGGATCCAGCAGGCCTTCAACGCCGCCCAGGCCGGCGGTAAGCAGGTCTCACTCGCCGACCTGATCGTGCTCGCCGGCAACGCGGGAGTCGAGCAGGCGGCCAGGAACGCCGGCTCCGGCATCGACGTCCCGTTCACACCGGGCCGCACCGATGCCTCGCAGGAGCAGACCGACGTGGAGTCGTTCGCCATGCTGGAGCCGAAGGCGGACGGGTTCCGCAACTGGGCCGGCAAGGACAACCAAATGCCGGCCGAGTATCTGCTGATCGACCGGGCGAACCTGCTGACGCTGAGCGCCCCCGAGATGACGGTTCTCGTCGGCGGGCTGCGCGTCCTGGGCGCGAACTACCGGCAGTCGCCGCTCGGCGTCTTCACCGCCACGCCCGGCTCTTTGAGCAACGACTTCGTCGCCAACCTGCTCGACATGAGCACGAGGTGGCAGGCGGTGTCGGAGGACGCGACCACGTTCGAGGGCCGCGACGCCGCTACGGGAGAGGTCACGTGGACCGGTAGCCGCGTAGACCTCGTGTTCGGGTCGAACTCCGAGCTGCGCGCGGTCGCGGAGGTCTATGCGAGCGACGACGCGAAGGAGAAGTTCGTCCGCGACTTCGTCGCGGCGTGGACCAAGGTGATGAACCTCGACCGGTTCGACCTGGTCTGAGCCTGACGTCCGGGCCGGCCCAGCGCAGGGCCGGCCCGGACGCCGGATGGCCAGGGTCCATGGGCTCCCACGCCAGGGCGGAGACAGGCCCTAGGTGCCTGGCTTGCCTTCGCTTGCAGGCACGCCGGCAGCGACCTCCGCGGAGTCGGACAGGCGCAGCTTGCGCCGCGCCCGCTCGTAGAAAGTCGTGCGGCCCAGGCGCACCACGTGAGCAGCGGCTGGGCGGGGCGTCAGCGTGATCCGGTCGCCGGAACTGACGTGCGCGGCGACCTGCCCGTCGACCTCCACGGCGAGCGGGCGGCTGGGCGGCAAGATCTCCAGGGTCAGGCTGTCGTGGATCGAGAGCACCAGCCCGCGGTTGTAGGCCGAGTGCGGCGCGGCCGGGGTGACCAGCAATGCTTCCACGGCCGGGCTGACAATAGGCCCGCCCGCCGAAAAACTGTACGCAGTCGAGCCGGTCGGAGTGGCCACCACGACCGCGTCGGCGGCATAGGTCACGAACGGGTGCCCGGCCGCCCGCACCGCCACGATTGCGGACGGCTCACCCGGGAACCGGACGATGGCGACGTCGTTGAACGCGGTGACCACCTCGTCGCCCACGGTGGCGTCCACCGCCAGCCGCGGCTCGGCCGTGTACTCGTGATTGTCGATGGCCGACAAGGCGTCAGGCAGTTCGGGCACGTCCACCTCGGCCAGGAAACCCAACTTGCCCAGGTTCACCCCGAGCACCAGCGCGCGCTGCCGGTCGGCCAGCCGCATGGCGCGCAGCATCGTCCCGTCCCCGCCCAAGCTGACCAGCAGGTCGCAGCGACGGCCAAGCTCTTCGGGCGGGACCGCCATCGCGGCGCAATTCAGCCGGCTGATCTCCGCCTCGACGCCCAGGACCTGGGTGCCATGGCGCGCCGCCCAGTCCAATACAGCAGCCACCGCTCCGGCGGAGTCCCGCTTGGGGTGCAAGACCAGGCCCACCGCGTGCATCTCAGTGGACACCCGCCCGCTGGGTCATCATCGGCATCCTCCTTGGAGGCAATGCTGTCATGGCCCGCACTGGCACGGCCCGCACTGGCACGGCCCGCGCTGGCATGGCCCGCGTCCAGGCAGGCTCTCCCCGGTCTGTTCAGCGGGGGGCCGGGCCGGACGGTCCGGAGCTGCGGCTGAGCCGTTCCAGGGCGCGGCTGATATCTGCCGGGGATACGATCCCGGCCAGCTGGCCATCGGCGAACACCAGCGCTCGGCTGTCTGAGCACTCGTTGAGGCGAGGCAGCACATCGGCGACCGGCTCGTCCGGGGTGGCCCGGGCCACCTCGGACAGCGGGCACGCAACCTGGCCCAGCGTGGTCTGATCGCGTTCGGCCACGGGCACCTGGCTGATCCGGCGCACCGTCACCAGGCCCACCGTCTGGCCGTCGGCCACCACCGGGAAGGCGGAGTGCCGGCGGGCGGGCAGGTAGTCGTTCAGGAACTGGGCGACCGTGGCCGAGGCCGGGACGGTGGCCGGGCCGGGAGTCATGATCTGGCGCACGGGCACCGTGCGCAACCGGGACTGCACCACCGCCTGCTGGCTTTCGCTCGTGGCCGCGCTGATGAGGAACCACCCGACCAGAGCCGTCCAGAGCCAGTTGTAGTCCCGCCGGACCAGGACCAGATACGCCGCCACCACGGCCAGGACCCACCCGAAGACCTGCCCGGCCCGGGCGGACCACAGCGCGGCCTTGAGCCGGTCGCCGGTGATCCGCCACAACAGCGCACGCAACAGCCGCCCGCCATCCAGCGGCGCGGCCGGGATCACGTTGAACACGGCCAGCAGGATGTTGATGCCGCCCAGCCAGGCCAGGGCGGCTACCACCACCCCGCGCACCCCGGCCGCGTGCACCCCCCAGGCCAGCAGCACGAACACCCCGCCCAGCAGCAGGCTCATCAGCGGCCCCGCCCCGGCGATCCGGACCTCCGCCCCTGGATCGGCCGCCTCGCCCTGCAGCCGGGACACCCCGCCCAGCAGCCACAACGTGATTCCCTCGACCTTCACGCCGTTACGCCGCGCCACCAGCGAATGAGCCAGCTCATGTGCGAGCAGCGACGCGAAAAACGCCAGAGCGGTCAGCACGGCGGCAGCAACGTATTCCGCCTCCGGACGCCGCGGAGCAGCGGCGGGAAACTCCCCCACCGCCAGCCCGTAGGCCAGCAACACCACGATGACCAGCACGCTCCAGTTCACGCCGATCCGGATACCGCTGATCCGGCCCAGGCTGAAGCTCTCTCTCATAACGTCTCCCGGCCTATGTGTGCCTGCTCCTCAAGCCTGCCCCGTAGCTGTCGTGCGGGCTAGGCTGGCGTTCGGCCGGCGGTCGCCGGCGGGCGATCACTGCTGGGGCCGCCGTCCGGCTGAGGCCCTGCGCAGGGCGCCGAGTCGACGACAGGGTTGGTGGTGCCTGTGGGCTACACCAGGGAATGGCTGGTGGACACCTTGCAGCGTCTGGGTTACACGCCGGAGGCCGACGACGCGCTACGGGAGCTGCCCGATGAATTTGATCTCCAGCAGCTTCAGGCATTCGGCGACCGGCACGGCATTAACCGCGACGAACTGATTGACCGGATGGGCGGCAGCCCATAGGCGAGCGAGCGTCATGACGACTCCCGGGGGGTGACGGCCGGTCAGCCAGCGGGGTTGGGTTATGGCTGCGGGGCTCCGGTTTCCCTGGCCGGCCGGGATCGCCCCGCCTGAGCACGGTCAATCTGAGCACGGTCAATCTGAGCACGGGGGCCTGAACAGCTGGAACGGGCCAGGCGTCAGCTGAGGGCTTGACCGGGCCGGGCTACAGGGCGCAAGCTGGGCCAGGCGAAACGAATAGTTAGGAAGGTTTCCTATCTCAGCAAGGGTTCCATCGCAGAGTGGAGGAGCCATGGGCAACCGCAGCGTGCTCCGATACGTACCGGGGCGGGCTCGCCGCAGGAACGCCGGCGTGATCGTGGCCGTGGGGGCGATGCTGGGAGCCATCGCCGCCACGAAGCCGGCCGTGCCTGCTCCGGCGGCCACTGGGAGCGCGTTTGTACGGGTCAACCAGCTCGGTTACGCGACCGGCAGCCAAGCCAAGCGGGCTTACCTGATGGCCAGCGGCACCGAGAGCGGGGCCACGTTCAGCGTCACGAACTCCTCGGGCGCCACCGTCTACTCCGCGCCGATCGGTGCCAGCCTCGGCAAGTGGAGCGCAAGCTATCCCGACGTGTACGCGGTGGACTTCCCGGCGGTCACCACGCCCGGCAACTATTCGATCTCGGTGTCCGGGCCGATCGCCGCCCGGTCCCCGAGCTTCCGCATCGGCACGGCGACGAACGTGTACTCCGGTGCGCTCACCAACTCGCTGTCCTTTTACCAGACCGAGCGCGACGGGCCGGACTTCATCCCCGGCGCTTTGCGCACCGCCGCCGGGCACCTCCACGACCAGAGCGCCATGACGTATCTGACACCCCGCACCACCAGCAGCGGGCGCTTCAAGGGCGACCTGACCCCGCTGGGGGTGCGGATCAATGCCGCCGGCGGCTGGTGGGACGCCGGGGACTACCTGAAGTTCGTCCAGACCACCAGCTACACGGTCGATCTGCTGCTGGCGGGTGTCCGCGACTTCCCTGGCCAGATGGGCGCGGGCTCCACGGCGTCGAACTTCACCGCCGAGGCCAAATTCGGCGCCCAGTGGCTGCTGCGGATGTGGGACGACACCACCAGGACCCTCTACTACCAGGTGGGGATCGGTGAGGGGAACGCCAGGACCATAGGCGACCACGACATCTGGCGGCTGCCCCAAGCCGACGACACCTACGGCGGCACCAATCCCCTCTACCGCTACATCCGGCACCGGCCGGTGTTCCGGGCGGGCCCGCCCGGGACGTTGATCAGCCCCAACCTGGCCGGGCGTGACGCGGCGGCCCTGGCGGAGGCCTTCCAGGTGTACAAGACCAGCGACCCGGCGTTCGCCAGCGCGTGCCTGCTCGCCGCGGAGCACATCTTCGACCTGGCCAACACCTCGCCCAGCGGCAACCTGCTCACGGCGATCCCGTTCAGCTTCTACCCGGAGACCGAATGGCGTGACGACCTGGAACTGGGGGCCACCGAGCTGTACTTCGCGGTGGCGAGCGGCGGCCTGCCCGTCGGGCTGCCCCACACTGACCCGGGGTTCTACCTGAGCCTGGCCGCCCACTGGGCGCACGCCTACATCACCGGGCCGAACGACGCGTCCGACACCCTCAACCTCTACGACGTCAGCGGGTTCGCCCATTATGAGCTGTACCGGGCCATCACCCAGGCCGGGAACCCACCAGGCCTGGAAGTGACCCGGGCCGGGCTGCTGGCCGACCTCAAAAAGCAGCTCGACAAGGCCGTCGTCCAGGGAACGACCGAGCCGTTCGGGTTCGGGTTCCCCTGGGACGTCTACGACACCACCTCCCACGGCGCGGGCCTGTCGGTGATGGCCAGCGAGTACGACCAGCTCACCGGCACCCAGGCCTATGCCGCCTACAGCCAGGAGTGGCTGGCGAACATCCTGGGCGCCAACGCCTGGGGCTCGTCGTTCATCGTCGGCGATGGCACCACGTTCCCGCACTGCCTGCAGCACCAGGTCGCGAACCTGGCCGGCCACCTCGACGGCACCCCGCCGGTGCTGGACGGCGCGGCGGTGGAAGGGCCCAACGGCGCGGCCACCAGCGGCCTTGTGACCGGCATGGTCCTGTGCCCGGCCAACGGCGTGGACACCTTCGCCCGGTTCAACGGCCACCACGCCGAATGGCAAGACAACATGCAGTCGTTCTCCAACACCGAGCCCGCGGTGGACCTCACCGCCGCATCGCCGCTCGCCTTTGCCCGCCAGATGGCTGGGCTGACCTGAACACGGGCCTAGGCCGAAAGGAGAGACCGATGAAAGCGCTTCGGAGGAGGCTGCCGGGGTTTCACCCCGGCTCGCGCATCCTGTTGCCGGTGGCGGCCGTCGGGACGCTCATGGCATCGCTGTCCGTCTGGGCAATACCGGCTGAGCAAGCCGCTGCGAGCACTCCGGTAGTCGTCACGCTCGGGTTCGACGACGGAACCGTGGACCAGTTCACCAACGGCTTCCCGATCCTGGCGGCGCACGGCATGCACGCCACCTTCTTCGTCAACACCGGGCCGATCCTCGCCGGCGACCCAGCCCATATGACGTGGGACGACTTGCATGCCCTGTTCAGCGCGGGGAACGACATCGGCGGCCACACCATTGACCACGCCGACCTCAAGCCCCTTTCGGTCGCGGCCGCCGAGCACGAGGTGTGCGACGACCGGAACACCCTCCTCGCCCAGGGGTTCGCGCCCGAGTCCTTCGCCTACCCGTTCGGGTCGTTCGACGCCACCGCCGAGGCGGTCGTCCACTACTGCGGGTACAACAGCGGCCGGGGCGTGGCCGGCATCTCGCTGAAGGGCCCGTTCGGGGAGACCATCCCCCCGGCCAGCGCCTACGCCACCCGGACCCCACCCAACCCGAAGAAGGCGACCAAGCTCTCCACGCTGGAGTCGTACGTGCTGAACGCCGAGGCAGACACCCAGTCGAGCGACTGGGTCCAGCTGGTGTTCCACCATGTCTGTGACAAGAGCACCGGCGGGCACTGCGGCGCCTATTCCATCAGCCCCCCAGAGCTCAGCGCCTTCCTGGACTTCCTCCAAGGCGAAGTCAGCGCGGGCCGGGTGGTCGTCAAAACCACCGCCGAGGTGATCGGAGGCTCGCTCAACCCGGCCTGCCAGTGGGACACCGGCGGCACCGGCTGCGTGCCACCTGCACCGTAGAACAGCCGCAGGCCGCGGACCGGCGGAGCGCCCTCATACCCTGCAGGCATGACCGACGAGGAACGCACCGATCAGGGCATGGCGACCCGGCGGCAGGTGCTCGGCGACGAGCACGTGGACCGGGCGATCGCCGGCACAACCGGATTCACCGAGCCGTTCCAGGACCTGATCACCAGGTACGCGTGGGGTGAGATCTGGTCCCGGCCGGGTCTGTCGCGGGCCGAACGCAGCATGATCACACTCACCGCGCTGGCCGTGCTGCGGCAGGACGCCGAGCTTGCCATGCACGTCAAAGCCGCGCTCCGCAACGGCCTGACCATCGAGCAGATCCAGGAGCTGCTGCTGCAGGTCGCGATCTACGCCGGCGTGCCCGCCGCCAATCACGCGTTCGCGGTCGCCGCGCAAGCCCTGGACACTGGGCCCGATGCTTCGTAGTCCGCACAGTTGTTCACAGAGCGGCCTACTCGATATCGTCTCGGTAGACCCTGGGGAGGAAGGCGGGTGCGAGTGGTGAGGACCCGGGGCGTGCCGTGACCGAGATCGTGACGCTCGCCGAGGCCGTCGCCGCCGCCATCCGCGATGGCGACACGGTGGCCATGGAGGGCTTCACCCACCTGATCCCGCACGCCGCGGGTCAGGAAGTGATCCGGCAACAGCGTCGCGACCTGACCCTGGTCCGGATGACTCCGGACATCATCTACGACCTGTTGATCGGGGCCGGCTGCGCGCGCAAGCTGGTGTTCTCCTGGGCGGGCAACCCGGGCGTGGGCTCGCTGCACCGGTTCAGGGACGCGGTCGAGCACTCCTGGCCCGTGCCGCTGGAACTGGAGGAGCACAGCCACGCCGGGATGGCGAACCGCTACGTGGCCGGGGCGTCCGGCCTGCCGTTCGCGATCCTGCGCGGCTACCGTGGCACCAGCCTGACCACGCACACGGCCAGCGTCGCCGAGATCACCTGCCCGTTCACCGGCGAGACGCTGACCGCGGTGGCCGCGCTGCGGCCGGACGTCGCGGTGATCCACGCCCAGCGCGCTGACCGGCACGGCAACGTGCAGCTCTGGGGGATTACCGGCGTGCAGAAGGAGGCCGTGCTCGCGTCGGCCCGCTCGGTGGTCACGGTCGAGGAGATCGTCGAGGTGCTCGACCCGCGGCCCGGCGCCGTGGTGCTGCCGTCCTGGGCGGTGGGCTACGTGGCGCTGGCGCCGGGCGGAGCGCACCCGTCGTACGCGCTGGGCTATTCGGCCAGGGACAATGACTTCTATCTGGCGTGGGATGTGATCAGCCGGGACCGTGCGACCTTCGCTTCCTGGCTCGACCAGCACGTTTTTCAGGGAATTCGGTGAGTTACGCCTCGGACGAGATGATGACGGTCATCGCGGCCCGTGCGCTCCGGGACGCGATGACGTGCTTCGTGGGCATCGGAGTGCCGAGCGAGGCGGCCAACCTGGCGCGGGCCACGCACGCCCCGGACCTCGTCCTGATCTACGAGTCCGGCGCCATCGGCGCCAAGCCGGGCACGCTGCCGTTGTCGATCGGTGACGGGAGCCTGGCCGAGACCGCGGACTGCGTGGTCAGCGTGCCCGAGATCTTCAACTACTGGCTCCAGCCCGGCCGGATCGACGTGGGTTTCCTGGGTGCCGCCCAGCTCGACCGGTTCGGCAACATCAACACCACGGTGATCGGCGACGACTACGCGGCACCGCGGGTGCGACTGCCGGGCGCGGGCGGCGCACCGGAGATCGCGGCCGCCTGCCGCGAGGTGATCGTGGTGCTGCGCCAGTCGCGGCGGACCTTCGTCGACCGGGTGGACTTCGTCACCTCGGTCGGCTTCGGCGACGGTCCGGACAGCAGGCAACGGCTCGGGCTGACCGGACCCGGCCCGCAGCGGGTGATCACCGATCTCGGCGTTCTCACCCCCGACCCGGTGACCTGCCAGCTCGTGCTGCGCGGCGTCTACCCGGAGGTCAGCGTGGACGAGGTGAGGGACCAGACCGGCTGGGACCTGCGGGTAGCCGATGATCTCGCCGAGATCCCGCCGCCGTCCGGCGCCGAGCTCGCGGCGCTGCGCGCGCTGCGGGCCAGCCGCCCGCTGTCCTCGTCCGACCTCCAGGGAGCCGCCCGATGACCGCCTCCACCCATCCGGCCGCCGGACCCGGGGAGCCGTCCTCTCTGGCGGGCGTAAGCCTGCCCTGCTACCCGCGCCCGGCCGGCGTGCATCCGCCGCTCGACAGCCCCGCCTACCGGTCGTCCCAGCTCCGCGCCCCGAGCCGGCCCCTGATGCCGCTGCCGCAGCTGCTGACCGAGATCACCGGGCCGCTGCCCGGCGGGGACCGGGTGCGGCCCGGGGACGCCGACCTGACCACGCGGCACGCCGGGGAGCCGATCGGCGAGCGGATCATCGTGACCGGCCACATCCTTGACAGCGACGGCAGGCCGGTGCCTGATACGCTGGTCGAGATCTGGCAGGCGAACGCCGCCGGCCGGTACCAGCACCGGGCCGACGATCACCCCGCGCCGCTCGACCCGAACTTCGACGGGGCCGGCCGCTGCCTGACCGACTCCGAGGGCAGGTACCGGTTCGTCACGATCAAGCCGGGACCCTACCCCTGGAAGAACCACCTCAACGCCTGGCGCCCCGCCCACATTCACTTCTCGTTGTTCGGCCGGGCCTTCACCCAGCGGCTGGTCACGCAGATGTACTTCCCCGGCGATCCGCTGTTCGAGCAGGACCCGATCTTCAACTCGGTGCCCAGCCGGGACGCGAGGCAGCGGATGATCGCGACGTTCGACCTCGACCTTACCGAACCCGAATGGGCGCTCGGCTTCCGGTGGGACATCGTGCTGCGCGGCCGCGGCGCCACGGTGCTCGAACGGGAGGACCCTCGATGAGCTTGCCGGTCACCCCGTCCCAGACGGTCGGGCCCTTCCTGGAGATCGGGCTGCCCTGGCCGGACGGGCCGTTCGTGGTCCCTGAAGGCACGCCCGGCGCGATCACGATCTCGGGTGTGGTGCTCGACGGCGCCGGTGTGCCGGTACCCGACGCGCTGGTCGAAACCTGGCAGGCCGGCCCCGACGGCAGGTTCGACCACCCCGACGACCCCCGGGGCCGCCCTTCTCCTGTCGGCCCTTCTCCTGTCGGCCCTTCTCCTGGCAGGCCCCCTCCCGGCGGGCCCTCCCCTGGCTGGACGGCCTTCCGCGGCTTTGGCCGGTGCCCGACCGACGAGGCCGGCCGGTACCGCATCGTGACGCTGCCGCCCGGGCCACTGCCGTGCCCTGACGGCGGTGTCGAGGCGCCGCACCTGGACGTCTCGGTGTTCGCCAGAGGGCTGCTCGACCGGGTCGTGACCAGGATCTACTTCCCCGACCAGGGCGGGGCCAACGCGACCGATCCGGTGCTGGCCCGCGTCGATCCGCCGCGACGGGCTACGCTCATCGCGGCCGCCGAACCCGGCACCGCCGGCGGCTACCGGTTCGACATCAGGCTCAGGGGCAAGCGTGAGACCGTCTTTTTCGATGTCTGAGCCGGTCTGGCGGTGACCTCCGGGCCCGCTGCCATGCACCGTTACCATGCAGTGAGATGACAGCCACACAGCGCGCAGCGGCCAGCGCAGCGTCCGCCCGGGCCGGCACCGCGGCCGCGGACGGCGGACAGGCACGGGACAGCGACTTCGTCCAGTCGCTCGACCGCGGCCTGGCGGTGATCAGGGCGTTCGGACCCGACCGGGAGCGGCTCAGCCTCAGCGAGGTGGCCAAGACCACCGGGCTGACCAGAGCGGCCGCCCGCCGGTTCCTGCTGACGCTGGTCAAGCTGGGCTACGTGCGTAACGACGGCAGGGAGTTTTCGCTGCGTCCCCGGGTGCTCGAGCTCGGCTACGCCTATCTGTCCGGCCTGGCCCTGCCCGAGATTGCCGCTCCACATCTGGAGGAGCTGGTCGCGAGGCTGCACGAGTCGTCGTCGATCTCGGTCCTGGACGGCGACCACATCGTGTACGTGGCCCGGGTGTCCACCAAGCGGATCATGACGGTGGCCATCTCGGTGGGCACCCGGTTTCCCGCCTACGCCACCTCGATGGGCCGGGTGCTGCTCGCGGCCATGGGCCAGGAAGAGTTCGAACGCTACCTGGCGCGGGCCAGCTTCGACGCCCTCACCGGCCGCACCGTGACCGAGCCGGGCTCGCTGCGGGAGATCGTAAGCGAGGTGGGCGGGCAGGGCTACGCGCTGGTGGACCAGGAGCTCGAGGAAGGGCTGCGGGCGATCGCCGCCCCGATCCGCGGCGCCTCGGGCGGCGTGACCGCGGCGATCAACGTCTCCGTCCACGCGAGCCGGGTCAGCCCCGCCCAGATGAGGGCGCAGATCCTGCCCGCCCTCCTGGAGACCGCACACCAGATCGAGGCCGACCTGAAGGCACAGGGCGCCGGATAGCGCCGATCCCCGCCGCCAGCCGATCCCCGCCGCCAGCCGATCCCGGTCGACGGGACCGGCGCCGCCGGATGGACCCGCGGTTCCTAACCCGTTCCGCAATCGATCGCATCCTTACCCCCAGGGTCGTTGACACTGGCCCGCGCCGCTGGCAAAGTTCTACATTGCGGATACTCGTACGCCCAGCGAACACCCTGTGAGGTGCGCATGGACCGTCAGGAAGCGGACCGGGAGGCGCTGAGCGATCGGCCGATCGCCCGGCGTTCCGTACTCAAGGCCATCGGAGCCGGCGCGCTGGTGATGGGCGCCGACGGCGTGGTGAGCGCGTGCAGCAGCGGGATCAAGGGCACGGGCGGGCCGAGCGCCAGCGGCACGATCAACATCGGCTTCGTCACGCCGCTGACCGGGCCGCTGGCCGGGTTCGCGTCCGGCGACCAGTACGTGCTCGGCAAGATCAGGGCGACCTCGGCGTACTCCAAGGGCATCAAGGTCGGTGGCAAGCTCTACAAGGTCAACATCGTGGTCAAGGACAGCCAGTCCAGCCCGACGACGGCCGGGATCGTGGCCAACGAGCTCATCCTGTCCAACAAGGTCGACCTGATCGTGACCACGTCGACGCCGGAGACCACCACCGCGGTCACGGTGGCGGCCGAGCGGCACGGCACCCCCTGCGTGTCGACCGTGGTGCCCTGGGAATCCTGGTACCTGGGTCTGGGCGGCAGCCCGGCCAGCCTGCAGCATCCGACGACCAAGTTCCAGTCCTGCACGATGTTCTTCTTCGGCCTGAAGGAGTTCCAGGGCTGCTTCGTGCCGATGTGGAACCGGATCCCCACCAACAAGACCGTCGCCTGCATGTACCCGAACGACACGGACGGCAACGCCTTCCGGCTCGGCTTCGAGCCGCTGATCAGGGCGTCCGGGTACAAGCTCGTGGACGGCGGCGCCTACACCGACGGCACCACCAGCTTCACCTCGATGATCTCCAAGTTCAAGTCGGCCGACAGCCAGATCTTCTCCAACGCCCCGCTGCCCCCGGACTTCAACACATTCTGGAAGCAGGCCGTGCAGCAGGGCTTCAAGCCGCGGCTGGCCACCGTGGCCAAGGTGCTGCTGTTCCCGGCCGACGCGCTGGCGCTGACGCCGCCGCCCTACAACGTCGCCACCGACTCCTGGTGGGGCCCGTACCTGCCCTACACGTCGAGCCTGACCGGTGAGTCCGCGGCCAGCCTGTCGAACGACTACGAGACCTCCACCGGCAAGCAGTGGGTGCAGTCGATCGGATCGAGCTACTCGCTGTTCGAGGTGGCCTACGAGGCGTTCAAAGCGGTCAGCGATCCGCACGACAACGCCGCGGTGGCCAACGCCCTGCACGGCGTGAACTACACCGGCATGTGCGGCCCGCTGAACTTCAGCGCCGGTCCGGCGCCGGGCGTGGGGATCATCAGGCCGCTCGGCGTGCAGTGGAAGAAGACCAACGGCGACAAGTTCCCGGTCGAGATGCTCGTCGTGGACAACTCGCTTAACCCGGACGTGAAGATCCAGGCCTCACTCCAGCCGACCTTTGCATAACCCCGGCACATGAGCACGGGCACATGAGCACTGGGGCGGCCCTGCTGGAGCTCGACCAGGTATCCAAGAGCTTCGGCCGGGTCGTCGTCGCGGACAAGCTGACCTTCGCCGTCGCCGACGGCGAGCTCCTCGGCATCGTCGGACCGAACGGAGCCGGCAAGACCAGCTTGTTCGGGCTCATCAGCGGCCAGCTCGCCGCCGATTCCGGCGAGGTCAGATTCGGCGGCGAGCCCATCACCCGGACCGGCCCCGCTGCGCGCTGCCGGCTGGGGATCGGCCGCACGTTCCAGGTGCCCAGGCCGTTCACGAACATGACCGTGTTCGAGAACGTGCTGGTGGCCGCCCAGCAGGGCGCCGGGCTGCCGCGCCGGGCCAGTTACTCGACCGCGGCCGAGATGCTGGAGCAGACCGGGCTCGGCGCCCTGGCCAACACGCCCGCCGAGCGACTGGGACTGCTGCACCGCAAGCGCCTGGAACTGGCCCGGGCGCTGGCCAGCGGCCCCAAGCTGCTGCTGCTGGACGAGGTGGCCGGAGGCCTGACCGATCCCGAGGTCGAGCAGCTGGTGGGCATCGTGCGATCGGTCCAGCGACGGGGCGTGACGATCCTGTGGATCGAGCACGTCGTGCACGCGCTGGCCGCGACCGTCGGCCGGCTGATCTGCCTGGCCGGCGGGGCGATCATCGGCGACGGTGAGCCGGATGAGGTGCTCAGCCTGCCCGCGGTTCGCGAGGTGTTCCTCGGCACCGAGGTGACCACGTCGCTGATCAGGGCGGATCAGCCGGAGGCCACATGACGCCGGCGGCGGCCACCCCCGTGCTCGAGGTGCGCGCGCTGACCGTGCATCACGGCCAGCTCCGGGCGCTGACCGAGGTCAGCCTGTCCGTAGGCGCGGGTGAGGTATACGCGATGATCGGCGCGAACGGGGCGGGCAAGTCCACGCTGCTACGCACGATCGCCGGGCTGAAGGCGCCAACCTCGGGATCGGTGGTCCTGGACGGCGCGGACGTGACCCGGATGCGGCCGGACCGGCGGGTCGGTGCCGGGATCGCGCTGGTACCGGAGGGACGGCGGCTGTTCGGCTCGCTGACCGTGGCGGAGAACCTGCTCGTGGGACAGGCTTACGCCAGGCCGGGGCCGTGGACCCCGGACCGGGTCTACGACCTGTTCGGCTGGATGCGGGAGCGGCGCGACCAGAAGGCGGCGCAGCTGTCCGGCGGCGAACAGCAGGCGGTCGCCATCGGCCGGGCGCTGGTGACCAACCCGCGACTGCTGCTGCTCGACGAGTTGTCGCTCGGCCTGGCCCCGGTGGTGGTGCGCCGGATC
>DASZAD010000018.1:0-7693 GCA_035945415.1 Streptosporangiaceae bacterium | reverse complement strand
GGCGGCGCTGGCCAGCCAGGTGTCGATGCCGGCCAGCAGCCCGGCCCGGGTGGCCTCGGGAGCGACCGACCCGCGTACCGACATCCTGGCCAGCTCGGCCAGTTCGGCGTCGTCGAAGCCGTGTCCGTCCCGGACGATCTCGTACTGACCGGTCAGCCGGGTGCCGAACAGCAGCGGGTCATCGGCGCCCAGCGCCACCGGCACTCCGGCGGTGAACAGGCGCCGCATCGGCACCTGCTGCGGCGACGCGAAGACCCCGAGCGCCACGTTGGACGCCGGGCAGACTTCCAGCGTGACCCCGCCGGCCGCCAGCCGCCGGGTCAGCACGGCGTCACCGGCCGCCGCGATGCCATGCCCGATCCGGTCGGCACCCAGCTCGTCCAGGCAGGCCCGGACGTTCTCGGGGCCGCACAGCTCGCCGCCGTGCGGGACCGACAGCAACCCGGCCCGGGCCGCGATCCTGAACGCCGGGATGAACTCGGCCGTGTTGCCCCGGCGCTCGTCGTTGCTCAGCCCGAAGCCGACCACGCCGCGACCGGCGTACCGCGCGGCCAGCCGGGCCAGCGTGCGGGCTTCCAGCGGGTGCTTCGTCCGGTTGGCCGCGATGATCACGCCGATGCCGGTCCCGGTCGCCGCGCTGGCTTCGGCGGCCGCGTCCAGCACCAGCTCCACTACAGGGGTCAGACCGCCGAAGCGGCCCGCGTAACCCGACGGGTCCACCTGGAACTCCAGCCAGCCGGAGCCCTCCGTCGCCTCATCCTCCGCGGTCTCCCGCAGCAACCTGCGGACGTCCGCCTCGGTGCGCAGCACGGACCGGGCGATGTCGTACAGCCGCTGGAAGCGGAACCAGCCGCGCGGAGCTTCGGCGGCCAGCCGCAGCGGCGAGTCGTCGACCAGGGCGGCAGGCAGGTGCACCCGGTGCCGGGCGGCCAGGTCGATCAGCGTCGTGTGCCGCATCCCACCGGTCAGGTGCAGATGCAGATGCGCCTTCGGCAGCGAGCGCAGCGGCCTGTCTTTCATGATCGACGGGGACTTTGTATCAATCCCGTGCATAAAAGTCCCCATCGATCATGAACCTGCACGAGAGCTAACCGGCCTGACCGATCAACTTGGCCATTCTGGCCAGGCCCTCCTCCAGGTCGGCGTCGCCGAGCGCGCAGGAGAGCCGGAAGTAGCCCTGGCTGCCGAACGCCTCGCCGGGCACTACGGCCACCTCGGCCTCGTCCAGCAGCAGGCCGGCCAGCTCCGCGGAGGTGCGCGACGTCCGCCCGGCGATCTCGACGCCGAGCAGGCCCTTCACCGAGGGATAGCAGTAGAACGCGCCGTCGGGCTCGGGGCAGACCACACCGGGGATCTCGTTCAGCATCCTGGTCATCGTGGTCTTGCGCCGGCCGAACGCTTCCCGCATCACCGCCACCGCCGACAGGTCGCCGCGCACTGCGGTGAGAGCCGCCTGCTGCGCCACGTTGCAGACGTTCGAGGTCATGTGCGACTGCAGGTTCATCGCCGCCCTGACCACGTCGTCCGGGCCGATCATCCAGCCCACCCGCCAGCCGGTCATCGCGTAGGTCTTGGCCACGCCGTTCAGCACCACGCAGCGGTCGGTGATCTCAGGAGCCACCACAGGCATGGACACGAACCGCGCGTCGCCGTACACCAGGTGCTCGTAGATCTCGTCGGTGATCACCCACAGGCCATTGCTCGCCGCCCAGTGCCCGATTTCCGCGACCTGCCCGGGCGGGTACACCGCGCCTGTGGGGTTGGATGGCGAGACGAACAGCAGCACCTTGGTGCGTGGTGTCCGGGCGGCCTCAAGGTCAGCCACCGAGACCAGGTAGCCGGACCGCTCGTCGGCCAGGACCGGTACCGGGACGCCGCCGGCCAGAGCGATCGACTCCGGGTAGGAGGTCCAGTGCGGGGTGGGCATCAGCACCTCGTCGCCGGGGTCGAGCAGGGTCGCGAACGCCTCGTACACCGCGTGCTTGCCGCCGTTGGTGACCAGCACCTGGCCGGCCGTGACCTGGTAGCCGGAGTCCCTGGCGGTTTTCGCGGCGATCGCCTCGCGCAGTTCGGGGAGGCCGCCGGTGGGCGTGTACTTGTGGTTCTTCGGATCATGGCAGGCCCTGGCCGCCGCCTCGACGATGTAGCCAGGGGTGGGGAAGTCGGGCTGGCCCGCGCCGAAGCCGATGACCGGCTTGCCTTCGGCACGCAGCGCCTTCGCCTTGGCGTCCACGGCCAGCGTGGCCGACTCGTGAATCGCCGAGACCCGCGCGGAGATGCGGGGATGTGTCATGGGCATGTGGTCTATGGTGGCATCACGCGGGCAGTCGCGTGACCGGGTGTCTGGCGGTTCGACGGAACCGGGCCGGCGGACGTAGACTTCAGGGCTGGCGGTGGACATCGCATCCTTGTCGCGTGCCCGCGGGATGAGGTTCGGCGTCGCGCCGCGTTGTCCGGTTCAAGCAGTAGCCAGCAGTTGTTTTACTAGTAAGCAGCAGTTGCTTTACTAGCAAGCAGAGGGCAGTAGCTCAATTGGCCAGAGTCCCGGTCTCCAAAACCGGTGGTTGGGGGTTCGAGTCCCTCCTGCCCTGCGAGTGCGGACAGGAATCTATCAGCGCAGCTCAGGTGAGGAAATGACGACACAGACCCGCGGCCCGGCCGCAGAGAGACCGGCCAGGTCAGGTCGTCCGGCTAAGGGCGGCAGGACGAACCCTGTGGTGTTCGTGCGGCAGGTCGTGGCCGAGCTGCGCAAGGTGATCTGGCCCACCCGTCAGGAAATGATCACCTATACCACGGTCGCGCTGGTGTTCATCGTGATCATGGTAATTTTCGTGACCGGTCTTGACACCCTGCTCGGCAAGCTGGTGCTGGCGGTATTCGGCTGACAGACCGGGCGGAGTCGCACGCCGTCGCCGTCGGGTGTCGTAGTCGCGGTCGCGTTGCGGTGGTCGCAGTCCGTGGCAGCCGTGGTCCGCGTGGCCGTGGTCGCCGGGCAAATGTGGTCGCCACGGAAACTGGTCGCCACGGAAACAGAGCGAAGAGAAAGAGTTATCGTGTCCGAACCAAGCACCGACAACCTGGTGCAGGCCGTTGAGGCCGACACGGGAGAAGCCGACGAGGCGGCCCCGGCGCAGGCCGGGATCGAGCCGGGCGAGACGGCCGCCGAGGATGAAGCGGTCGCAGCGGCAGCCGGGGATGAAGCTGTCGCAGCGGCAGCCGGGGATGAGGCTGTCGCAGCGGCGGCGGGGGCCGAGGATGAGACTGTCGTGACCGAGGAGGCGGACGCCGAGGACGGACAGGCCGCGCCGGTCGCCGAGTTCGCCCGCCAGCTCAGGGCGCTGCCCGGCGACTGGTACGTCGTGCACTCCTACGCCGGGTACGAGAACCGGGTCAAGGCCAACCTGGAGAGCCGCACCCAGTCGCTGAACATGGAGGACTACATCTTCCAGATCGAGGTGCCCACCCACCAGGTGACCGAGATCAAGGGCGGCAAGCGCCAGCAGGTGGCGGAGAAGGTGCTGCCCGGCTACATCCTGGTGCGGATGGACCTCACCGACCAGTCCTGGGCCGCGGTACGCAACACGCCGGGCGTGACCGGATTCGTCGGGCTGTCGAGCCGGCCGTCGCCGCTCAGCCTGGACGAGGTGGCCGCGCTGCTCGCGCCCGAGCCCGAGGTCCAGGTCAAGGAGACCGAGGCCAAGCGCACCGTGGTGGAGTTCGAGCCGGGCGAGTCGGTCACTGTGATGGACGGCCCGTTCGCCAGCCTGCCGGCCACGGTGAGCGAGATCAACTCCGACACCCAGAAGCTCAAGGTGCTGGTATCCATCTTCGGCCGGGAGACGCCGGTCGAGCTGTCCTTCGATCAGGTCGCGAAGATCTGACCGGCGCCCCGGCGTAATCCGAGAATTGAAGACCGAGAGTTAAAGACAGGGAACACAACAGATGCCGCCAAGGAAGAAGAAGATCGCCGCGGTCGTGAAGGTGCAGCTCCAGGCGGGGGCGGCCACCCCGGCTCCGCCGGTGGGCACCGCACTGGGGCCGCACGGCGTCAACATCATGGACTTCTGCCGGC
This sequence comes from Streptosporangiaceae bacterium, assembly GCA_035945415.1. Lineage (GTDB taxonomy): Bacteria > Actinomycetota > Actinomycetes > Streptosporangiales > Streptosporangiaceae > PALSA-505. The sequence continues at coordinate 3,621 of DASZAD010000018.1, read as the reverse complement.
AGTACAATGCCGCGACCGAGTCCCAGCGCGGGAACATCGTGCCCGCGGAGATCACCATCTACGAGGACCGGACGTTCACGTTCATCACCAAGACGCCGCCCGCCGCGGAACTGATCAAGAAGGCGGCCGGCGTGGAGAAGGGCAGCAGCGAGCCGCACACGACCAAGGTCGGGACGGTGACCGCGGCCCAGATTCGCGAGATCGCGCAGACCAAGCTGCCCGACCTGAACGCGACCACGATCGAGGCCGCCGAGAAGATCGTGGCGGGGACGGCCCGCTCGATGGGAATTACCGTCCAGGGCTAGCTCGTCATTAGAACAAAGAACCGGTGGCAGGGCCCGGCGCAGGCCCGCTGACCACCACCTCCGCGACAAGGAGCAGATCATGAAGCGCAGCAAGAACTATCGCAAGGCGGCCGAGCAGGTCGACCACGGCCGGCTGTACAGCCCGGCGGAGGCGGTCGCGCTGGCCAGGAAGACCACGGTCACCAAGTTCGATCCCACCGTGGAGGTCGCGCTTCGGCTCGGGGTGGACCCGCGTAAGGCCGACCAGATGGTCCGCGGCACGGTCAACCTGCCGCACGGCACCGGCAAGACCGCCCGGGTCCTGGCCTTCGCCACCGGCGCGCGGGCCGAGGAGGCGGAGGCCGCCGGGGCGGACTATGTCGGCTCGGACGACCTGATCGAGCGGATCCAGGGCGGCTTTCTCGACTTCGACGCGGTGGTGGCCACCCCCGACCTGATGGGCAAGGTGGGCCGGCTCGGCCGTATCCTCGGCCCCCGCGGCCTGATGCCGAACCCCAAGACCGGCACGGTCACCCCGGACGTGGGCAAGGCCGTGAGCGACATCAAGGGCGGCAAGATCGAGTTCCGGGTGGATAGGAACGGCAACCTGCACTTCGTGATCGGCAAGGCCTCGTTCACCGGCCGGGCGCTCGCCGAGAACTACGCCGCCGCCCTGGACGAGGTGATCAGGCTCAAGCCCGCTGCGGCCAAGGGCCGCTACCTCAAGCGGGTCACGATGACCACGAGCATGGGGCCGGGTATCCCGGTGGATCCGAACAAGACCCACGGCATCGCCGACGAGATGGAAGAGGCCGCCGCGAGCTGATCGTCGGTGCACCACTGGCCCGGCTGGCGGCCCAGCCGGTGGTGCGGCGGTGCCACTCTCGCTGGGCCAGCCTGCTGGCCAGCCTTATTGGGCCAGCCTTATTGGGCCAGCCTTATTAGGTCAGCCTTGCAGCTGGCTGAGATCCACGACCTGGCTGGCGGGCGGCGGGCCCGGGATCGTGGCCGCGTTCCATTGCGTGAAGCTGACCTGGCCGCTGTTATGCGGTCCAACGATCTTGAGCGGATATGGGTTGCCCTGGGCCGCGACGTAAGCGGTGCTCCCGTCCGAGGAATGCAGCACCCATGCGGGCTGGCCATCGACTGTGGCCGTGCCCCCGTACTGGAACTTGGTCGACGAGGTCATCTGGGCGAACAACTTCGTCATGCTGATGTCGCCGATCATCTGCTGGGACTCGGCCGGGGTGGGCTTGAACCACTTGCCGCAGATGAGGACGCACGCCGAAGCGGGAATGTTCTGGTACTTGGCGAAGGTCTTGGTGACCTTGATGTAGGTACTGCCGCCCGTGGAGAGGACGTTCAACCCCGCGCCGTTGACCGATATCTGTCCTGAGATTCCCCCGTCACGGGTCAGGCTGAGGTCAAGCCCCAGCAGCCTCCCGCCCTGCCTGACCGTGCCGCTGACATGAACGCTCTTCGCGTCCCTGAGGGCGGCCTTGACCTTCGAGACCAGGACGGCATGGCTGGGCAGGCTGGGCGTGGCGGCGGTCCCTCCCGGCGTGCCGCTGCCGCACGCGGCCGCCGCCAGCGAGATCGCAATGGCGGCAGGCAGGGCCGCCGCTCGGGCAATGTTCACGGGCCTCCATTCCGAGCAGTTGGCCACAGCATGGCAGAACCGCCACCCGGGAGTCAGGTGAGCCCGCATCCGAGCCGATTTGTCGGGCATCCGGGCAGCGCGTACGCTGGGCGGAACCTAAGACCGTCGGCCGTTGCCGGGCAGCCGTTGCCCGGTGACCGAAGGTCCCGCGACAGCGGGCGACCCGCGCAGGTGAACCGAGCAGATCGGCCGCGCCAGGCTGCAGAGCCGGCCGCGGCGGCCACGCCCCGGACGCTTGCGCCGGGGCGTTCGTGTTCCCCGGGCCTTCCTGACCGTGAGAGGAGGCCCATGGCGAAGGCGGACAAGGTATCCGCGGTCGCGGAGCTCACCGAGCGATTCCAGAGCTCCCCGGGCGCGGTGCTGACCGAATATCGCGGGCTCACCGTGGCCCAGCTGCGCGAGCTGCGCGGGTCGCTGGGTGAGTCAGCCACGTTCAGCGTGGTCAAGAACACGCTGACCAAGATCGCTGTTGACCAGGCGGGGCTGGGCCAGGAGCTGTCGCACCTGCTCACCGGTCCGTCAGCGATCGCGTTCGTGACCGGGGACGTGGTCGAGACCGCGAAGGGGCTGCGCGACTTCTCCAGGGCGAACCCGCTCCTGGTGATCAAGGGTGGTGTCCTCGACGGCAAGGCTCTGACCCCGGAAGAGATCACCAAGCTGGCCGACCTCGAGCCACGCGAGGTGCTGCTGGCCAAGCTCGCCGGCGCGATGAAGGCCACCCAGGCCCGGGCGGCCGCTACCTTCAACGCGCTTCCTGTGCAGATGGCGCAGCTCATGGACGCCCTCAGGCAAAAGCGCGAGGAGCAGGGCGGTCAGGCGCAAGCTCCGGGCGAGCCGGCCCAGCCGGACGGGTCCGGCCCAGCCGGCGAATCAGCCGGCGAATCAGACGAGGCGAGCCCGGCAGGCGCTGCCGGGCAGGGCTGACCGACCACACTGACGACGGAGGATTTCCCACCATGGCGAAGATCAGCACCGAGGATCTGCTCGGCGCGTTCAAGGAAATGACCCTGCTGGAGCTCTCGGAGTTCGTGAAGCAGTTCGAGGAGACGGTTGACGTCAAGGCCGCCGCTCCGGTGGCGGCCGCCGCCGCGCCGGCCGCCGGCGCCGCCGGCGGCGAGGCGCAGGCCGAGGAGCAGGACGCGTTCGACGTCATCCGGGAGGCCGCGGGCGACAAGAAGATCCAGGTCATCAAAGAGGTGCGCTCCCTCACCAGCCTCGGCCTCAAGGAGGCGAAGGACCTGGTGGACGGCGCCCCCAAGACCGTGCTCGAGAAGGTCAACAAGGAAGCCGCCGACAAGGCCAGGGGCGCCCTGGAAGGCGCCGGCGCGACCGTCACGGTCAAGTAACAACCAGGCGCCAGTTCGAGCGGAAGATCGACCAGGCGCCAGATCGAGCGGAAGATCGACGGCGGGCGGATCCCGGGCTACCCGGGGCCGCCCGCCTCGGTCGTTCCGGCCGTCCTCAGCTGGGCTGCCCTGGTAGCTCCGTCCTGGTTGCCCCGTCCTGGTTGCCCTGCCCTGGTAGCTCCGTCCTGGTTGCCCCGGCCTGGTTGCCCCGGCCTGGTTGCCCCGGCCTGGTTGCCCCGGCCTGGTTGCCCCGGCCTGGTTGCCCCGGCCTGGTAGCCCCGGCCTGGTAGCCCCGTCCTGGTAGCCCCGGCCTGGTAGCCCCGGCCTGGTA
>DASZAD010000017.1:0-27761 GCA_035945415.1 Streptosporangiaceae bacterium | reverse complement strand
CCGGGTCGGCGGCACCTGGCGGGAGAACACCTACCCCGGCTGTGCCTGCGACATCCGGTCGCACCTGTACTCCTACTCGTTCGAGCCCAAGACCGACTGGAGCCGCGAGTTCGCCTCGCAGCCGGAGATCCTCGGCTACATCGAGCACTGCGTGGACAAGTACGGCCTGCGTCCGCACATCAGGTTCGGTGCCGAGATGACCGGCGCGGAGTACGACGACGACGCGGCCGTCTGGACGGTCAGCACGGGCGACGGCGGCACGGTCCGCGCCCACGCGGTGGTCGCCGGGCTGGGCCCGCTGCACCTGCCGAGCATCCCGGAGCTGCCCGGGCTGGAGCGGTTCGAGGGTAAGGCGTTCCACTCCGCCGAGTGGGATCACGACCACGACCTCACCGGCAGGCGGGTCGCGGTGATCGGCACCGGGGCGTCAGCGATCCAGCTCGTCCCGCAGGTTGCCGGGCAGGCCGGTCACCTCACGGTGTTCCAGCGGACCGCCCCGTGGATCATTCCGCGGCCGGACCGCCCGTTCTCGGAGTCCGAGAAGCGGTGGTTCCGGCGGGTCCCCGGGGCCAGGTTCCTGTACCGGAACATGATCTACTGGCTGCAGGAGAGCTTCGTCCTCGGCTTCGAGCACCCGAACCTGATCAAGGCGGCCGAGCGGCTCGGCCGTTGGCACCTGGAGCGCCAGGTCCACGACCCCGAGGTGCGCCGCAAGCTCACCCCGGCCTACACCCTCGGCTGCAAGCGCACCCTGGTCTCCAGCGACTACTACCCGGCGTTCAACCGGCCGGACGTGGAGCTGGAGACGGCTGGCATCACCGAGATCCGCGAGCGATCCATCGTCACGACGGACGGCCGCGAGATCGAGGTGGACACGATCGTCTTCGGCACCGGGTTCCACGTGACCGACGCGATGGCGGACCTGCACATCGTGGGACGGGAGGGGCTGAAGATCCAGGACGCCTGGCGGGACGGGATGGTTGCCCACCTCGGCACCACCGTGGCCGGCTTCCCCAACTTGTTCTTCCTGGTCGGCCCCAACACCGGCCTCGGCCACAACTCCATGATCTTCATGATCGAGGCGCAGGTCCGCTACATCGTCGCACTGCTGCGGCTGGCCGCCAGGACCGGCGCCCGCTCCGTCGAGGTCCGGCCGGAGGCGCAGGACCGCTTCAACCGGTGGGTGCAGGAGAAGTCTCGCGGCAGCGTATGGCTGCGGGGCGGCTGCGCCAGCTGGTACCTCGACGCGCACGGGGTCAACCGCGCGCTGTGGCCGGCTTCGACCGTGAACTTCTGGCTGCGCATGCGCCGCGTCCGGCCGGCCGACTTCCATCTGGAGGGAGCTTCCACGTGACCGCGCTCGCCGAGCTCGAAGAGCCCGTCTCGGCCGTCGCCGCCGGCACCGCTGTCATCAAGTGCCGCGACGGGAACCACACGCTCGCGCTCACCGACCGCGAGCTGACCGCCGAGCGGCTCATCAAGACCTCACGCAAGCATTCCTTCAACCCCGACGTGGACGTGGACTGGGACGCCCCGCCGGGAGCAGGTCTGTACTACGGGCCGCCCGAGGCGGGCTCGCTCTACGAGACACCGCTGTGGGACGGGCTGACCCTGGACCAGCGGATCGAGCTGACCAAGCACGAGGTGGCCAGCCTGGCTTCGTTCGGCATCTGGTCGGAACTCGTGCTGATGCAGATCCTGCTGCAGCACGCCTACCGGTCCCGGTATGACAGCAGCCACTTCGCCTACGCGCTGACCGAGACCGCGGACGAGTGCCGGCATTCGAACATGTTTGGCCGCATGGTCCGCACCTTCGGCCTCAGGACGCACCGCCCGCATCCCTTCGACTACCACGCGATCAAGGTCTTGGGCGCCTTCCACGACCCGCTGCTGATGTTCGCCGCCACCCTGGTCATCGAGGAGTTCACCGACGCGATGCAGCGCGTGGCCTTCCCCGACGAGCGCGTGCAGCCGCTGGTCCGCCAAGTCAGCCGGATCCACGTGATCGAGGAGGCCAGGCACATCAAGTACGCCCGCGAGGAGCTCAAGCGCCAGGTCGCGAAAAGCTCGGCCACTCGCCGCAGGATGACCGCGAACCGGCTGGCCTTCGGCATGTCCGGGATCATCAACCGGAACCTGGTCCACCCGTCCGCCTACGCCGCCGTCGGCCTGGACCCCAGGCTGGCCCGGCAGACGGCCGCCCGCAGCCCGCACCGGCTGGCCACCAAGCAGTGGGCCTCCCGCAAGTCCATGGCCATCTTCGAGGAGGCCGGCTTCCTCGACGGCCGGGCCCGCAAGATCTGGCAGAAGGCCGGCTTCCTGGCACCGGACGGCGGGTAGCTGGCGCGGTCGCCTGGGGAGCCGGCGGCATCTTCCGGCTGCACCTGGGCGAGACACGTATCTTGTACGAAGTTGATGAGGCGGCCAGCGCCCGCGCTGCAGCGGATCTACGGGACGGCGGGCCGCGGTTCCCGCGTACCCTCGGTTAGCGATGACTCAGCTTCGTGTGCTGGCCGCCATGTCCGGCGGCGTCGACTCCGCCGTGGCGGCCGCCCGGGCCGCGGACGCGGGCCACCAGGTGACCGGCGTCCATCTCGCGCTGTCGTCCAACCCGCGCTCGTACCGGAGCGGCGCCCGCGGCTGTTGCACGCTGGAGGACGCCCGCGACGCCCGTCGCGCCGCCGACGTGATCGGCATCCCGTTCTACGTCTGGGACCTGGCTGAGCGTTTCGACCGTGACGTCGTCGCGGACTTCGTCGCCGAGTACGCGGCGGGCCGGACGCCCAACCCGTGCCTGCGCTGCAACGAGAAGATCAAGTTCGCCGCGGTGCTCGACCGGGCCGTCGCGCTCGGCTTCGACGCCGTCTGCACCGGCCACCACGCCCGCCTGGAGCCGGGCGCAGGCGGCAGCCTGCTGCGGCGCAGCGTCGATGCGGCCAAGGACCAGTCTTACGTCCTGGCCGTGCTCACCCGCGACCAGCTCGACCGGGCCATGTTCCCGCTGGGGCATTCGTCCAAGGACGAGGTGCGCAAGGAGGCGGCCGATCGCGGCCTGGCGGTCGCGGCCAAGCCGGACAGCCACGACGTCTGCTTCATCGCCGACGGCGACACCAGGAAGTTCCTGGCCGGCCGGCTCGGCCAGGCGCCCGGCCAGATCGTGGACGCCGGCGGCGAAGTGCTTGGCGAGCACGACGGCGCCTACGCCTTCACCGTGGGCCAGCGCCGGGGCCTGCGCATCGCCCGCCCGGCCGCCGACGGCAAGGCCCGTTACGTGCTCGACATCCAGCCGGCCACCGGCACGGTCACCGTCGGCCCGGCCGAGCTGCTCGACGTGCACGAGATCACCGCCAGCCGCCCGGTGTGGACCGGCTGCCCGCCACCAGCGGCCGCGCTCGACTGCGCGGTCCAGCTCCGCGCGCACGGCCAGCCGCACCCGGCGACCGCCCGGCTGGACGGCGACACGCTGTCGATCCGGTTGCACGAGCCCGCCCGGGGTGTCGCCCCGGGCCAGGCAGCCGTCCTCTACGACGGCGACCTGGTGCTCGGCTCCGGCACCATCGACTCGGCCGGCCGCTGAGTCTCCGGCACCATCGACTCGGCCGGCTGCTGACCATCCAGCTACCAGGCCGTGTCTCGGCCCGCGGTGCCCCGTTCACCAAGATCGATGGGGAGTTTTATGGGCTGGATTAATACGAAATCCCCATCGATCTTGGAAGCTACCGCCGCAGGCTGCTCAGCAGGTTGTGGTTCCAGACCAGCACCGTGTAAGGGCCGGTGTCGTAGGTCCGCGCGGGCGGCCCGAACGTGGTCACCACCGCCCCGGTATCGGTGAACCCCGGATACTCCCTCACGCCGGGGTAGATCACCACGAAGTTGGCGTACGACTTGTGCGGATCGAACCAGGCCTGGTTGGACTCGATCAGGCCGGGGACGACCCGGCCGCCCGAGGTCGCTACGGCCCGGATCTGGATCCGGTTGCCGCTGGTCAGGGTGACCACGTTCGACTCCCAGTAGCCGGACAGGCCGGTGTGCAGGTGATGCTGGGCCAGCCAGGACACCAGCCGCTGGTTCTGCGCCGGCACCTGAGGCTGGACGGCTTCGTGCGCCAGGCCGATGAGGTAGCCCACCGACACCACCAGCAGCAGCGGGACCAGCCTGGCGGCCATGAGGCGCCGGGCCAGCAGCCGCCCGGCCAGGGCGGCGGACAGCGGCAGCACCGGAGCCATCTCGCGGGTGGCCGGAAGCCAGTGCGCCCGCACGCTCAGCAGGTAGATGGTCACGTTGATGACCACGCCCAGCAGGAGCAGCTGCGAGACCAGGTCCCGGTCCCGCCGCAGGCAGCGGCCCGCCAGCCGCGTGCCCCAGACGGCCAGGGCCACGCCCGCGACGTGCAGCACGATCAGAGCGTTGAGGAAGCTGAAGCGCAGCCCCAGGAAGTCCGCGCCGCCCAGCAGCAGCAGCCCTTCGGCGACCACGCCCACGTGCTGGGAGAGCTGGGCGCCGCTGCCGGCGAACTGCGCGACCGGGGCCGACACGTAGAAGCCGCCAGAGGCGTGGATGATGTGCAGCGCCAGCGCCGCGGCTCCCGCGGCCACCAGGGGAGCGACGAACATGATCAGGTGGTACCGCTGGGAGTCCAGCGGCTGCTTCTCGACGATTACCGCGCGGTACAGACGGATCCCGCCGGCCAGGGCGAGCGGCAGCACGCCGATGTAGAGCACCAGCATGTCCGCCACCATGACCCAGCCGAGCAGCACCGCTGCGATCACGGGGAGATACCAGCGGGGCCGGGCACGGTCCAGGATCAGCCAGATCACCATGACCGGCACCGACGTGCCGATGTGGTCCGGCGAAGAGATGAGGATGTTCATCCCGGGGCCGAGTTGCGGGACCAGCATGATCCCGGCGGCGATGCCCACGCGCACCAGGGCCTCGCGTCCGGTGGCGTTGCCCTTGGCCAACAGGGCGGCCATGACCACCGCCAGCGTGTAGGTCATGGCCGCGGCCACGTGCACCACGTCCTGGTGCAGTCCGCGCACCAGCTCCACCAGCATGTACTGCGGCAGCTCGGTGGTGTAGAACGACACGTCGGTCAGCGACCAGCCGTGCAGTTGCAGGTTGCCGTGCAGCATGTCCCAGGCCTGCAGGGCGTTGCTGGCACCGTCGGAGTTGACCGCCCGGGTCCGGGCCAGCTGCAGGTAGACCGCGAACGCCACCACCGCGCCCGCCACCCAGGCCGCGGGCACCCACCACCGGCGCAGCCGCCGGAGGCCGGGTGGCGCGGGGGCCGCCGGGCGCGGCTGCGCTTCCCCGGCGGCCTCGGATACGGACACGTCGCTTGTGCTCACGGCCCCATTCGACCATGCGCCGGCGAGTGGGCGCGTCGCATCCAGCCAACCAGCCGGATCGCTAGGCTGTATCTCGTGGATCTTGGTGCCAGTGCTTGCCAGCGCGCCTCCGGCGCGACGGGGCGGTGTCGAGGCGGCGTCCGGCGAGGCGGAGGAGGAGCCAATAGCGGAACTGTTGGCGACGACGACCCTGTGCTGGCTTCAACGGGGGCCGGTCGTCGTCTGGGCGCCGAACCGCGCCGCTGAAGATCTACCAGACACAGCCTAGGCTCGATGATGTGACCAGCCAGCCTCCTCCGTTCCCTCAGCCGCCGTCCGGACAGCTCCGGTTTGCCTGGCCGCCGGGCAGCGCCTCGGGCGCGGGCTCGATGCCGGGCACGGACCCTCTCCAGGCGGTCAGGATCGTACTTGACGAGTTGCCCGCCCTCCCGTATCTGCCCGAGCTGCCCGCCCGCGGTCCCGGCGCCGACCTGGTCGGCCGCACCGCCGCGCTGCTCACCGGCCTGCCGGTCGAGACCACCCCCAGCGGCTGGCGGCTCGCCCTCAGGCCCGGCCGCGACCTGAGCCGGGCCCGCGCCATGCTGGCCAGCGATCTCGACACGCTGGAGGAGGCCGCCGAGGGCTACCAGGGCCCGCTCAAGGTCCAGCTGTGCGGGCCGTGGACGCTCGCCGCCGCGCTCGAGCTTCCGGCCAGTCAGGATGTCGCGCTGGCCGACCACGGCGCGGTGAGCGACCTGATCCAGTCACTGGCCGAGAGCGCCGCCGCGCACATCGCGGACGTCGGCCGCCGGGTGCCGGGAGCACAACTGCTGCTCCAGCTCGACGAGCCCTCGCTGCCCGCCGTGCTGGCCGGAGCGGTCCCCACGGCCAGCGGGCTGCGGCGGCTGGCCGCCGTCGGGACCGGCGACGCGACCGAGGGCCTGCGTGCACAGTTCGAGTCCACCGGCGCGGATGGGATCGTGCACTGTTGCGCCGGGCGCCCGCCGTTCGAGGTGCTCACGAAGTCCGGGGCGCGCGCGATCTATATCGACCTCAGCCTGCTCCGGCGGGAGGACGAGGATCCGCTGGCCGAGGCGGCAGAGGCCGGCCTGGGGCTGTTCGCCGGCGCGGTCACACCAGGTCATAACGCGCCGGGTCATAACGAACGAGGCGAGGCTGAGGCGATAGCCACGCGGGTCATCGACCTGTGGCGCCGTCTCGGGCTGCCCGCCGCGCGCACTACCGGGCAGGTGGTGATCGCACCGGCGTGCGGGCTGGCCGGCGTGTCGCCGGAGCGGGCCGCCGCGGTGCTGCGGGCGTGCGCCGAAGCGGCGCGGACGCTGCCGGAAATGATCCAGGAGGGGAGCGCGTGACCGAGCTACCAGAGGCCGCCGAGCTGGCCGGTGTGCCGACCGAAGTCCGGCAACGGCACGCCACGCTCAGCGTGGAGCTGACCGAGCACCAGCACCGGTACCACGTGCTCGACTCGCCGCTGGTCTCCGACGCCGAGTACGACACGCTGATGCGCGAGCTGGCCGGCATCGAGGACCGCCATCCCGAGCTGCGCACGCCGGATTCTCCCTCACAGAGGGTGGGCGCGCCGGTCTCCACCCTGTTCACCCCGGTCACCCACGTGGAACGGCTGCTCAGCCTGGACAACGTGTTTTCCGCCGAGGAGCTGGATAACTGGTTCGCCCGGGTGACGAGGCTGGTCGAGTCCGGCCCGGTCTCGCCCTACCTGTGCGAGCTCAAGATCGACGGGCTGGCCGTCGCGCTGCTGTACCGCGGGGGCAGGCTGGTGCGTGGAGCCACCCGGGGCGATGGGGTCACCGGAGAGAATGTGACGCCCAACATCCGCACGATCGCCAGCGTGCCCGCCCGGCTGACGGGCAGCGGCCACCCGGACACGCTGGAGGTACGCGGTGAGGTGTTCTACCCGGTGGCCGGGTTCGGCGAGCTGAACGTGACGCTGACCGAGGCCGGGAAGCCGCCGTTCGCCAACCCGCGCAGCGCGGCGGCGGGCTCGCTCCGGCAGAAGGATCCCCGGGTCACCGCGAGCCGGGCGCTGGACATGATCGTGCACGGCGTCGGCGCGGCCCACGGTCCCGGCTTCCAGCGGCCTGCCACCCAGTCCGGCTGGTACGAGCGGATGCGCGAGTGGGGGCTGCCGGTCAGCTCCCTGTACCAGGTGACCGGGGACACCAACGGGGTCCGCGAGTACATCGCCCGCTACGCCGAGCACCGGCACGACCCGCCCTACGACATCGACGGCGTCGTGGTCAAGCTGGACCGGGTGGCGGTGCAGCGCGAGCTCGGCAGCACCAGCCGGGCGCCGCGCTGGGCGATCGCGTACAAATACCCGCCGGAGGAGGTGACCACGCGGCTGCTCGACATCCGGGTGAACGTGGGCCGCACCGGGCGGGTCACCCCGTTCGCCGTGATGCAGCCGGTCAAGGTGGCCGGGTCCACGGTGGACCGGGCCACCCTGCACAACGCCGACGAGGTGGTGCGCAAGGGCGTGCTGATCGGCGACATGGTGGTGCTGCGCAAGGCCGGCGACGTGATTCCCGAGGTGGTCGGGCCGGTTGCGGACCTGCGGGACGGCAGCGAGCGCGCGTTCGTGTTCCCTGCCGAGTGCCCGGCCTGCAGCACACCGCTGGCCCGCGAGGAAGGCGAGGTGGACTGGCGGTGCCCGAACAACCGGTCCTGTCCCGCCCAGCTCCGCGAGCGGCTGTTCTACCTGGCCGGGCGGGGGGCCTTGGACATCGAGGTGCTCGGCTACGAGTCGGTGGGCGCGCTGCTCGACTCCGGCCTGGTGGCCGACGAGGGCGACCTGTTCACGCTCACCGCCGGGCGGCTGGCGACCGTCCCGTTCTTCGTCAACAAGGCGGGAACGCTGACCGTGAACGCCACCAAGCTGCTGGTCAACCTGGAGGAGGCCAGGTCGCGCCCCTTGTGGCGGATCCTGGTTGCCCTGTCGATCAGGCACGTCGGCCCGACCGCCGCCCGCGCGCTGGCCGCGCACTTCGGCTCGCTGGACGCGATCAAGGACGCCTCGGAGGCCGAGCTGGCCGCCGTGGACGGGGTGGGGCCGACGATCGCCGCTGCGCTGACTGAGTGGTTCACGGTGGACTGGCACCGGGCCATCGTGGACAAGTGGCGAATGGCCGGGGTGCGGATGGCCGAGGACGGGCCGGGCGGCGGAGCGGGCGGGTCCGCCCGCCCGCTGGGCGGGGTGTCGGTGGTGATCACCGGATCGCTGACCAGCTATACCAGGGACTCGGCTACCGAAGCGGTGCGAGTGCGCGGCGGAAAGGTCACCGGCTCGGTGTCCAAGAAGACGGACTTCCTGGTAGCGGGGGAGAACGCGGGCTCGAAGTACGACAAGGCGGTCGAGCTCGGCGTGCCGGTGCTCGACGAGGCGGCGTTCGGGACGCTGCTGGAACAAGGGCCCGACGCGGCGAGGGAAGCGGCGGGCGCCGGCAGTGAGTAACCATCCGGGGGCTGACGGCTGCGCCCCCTCGAAGCGGGAAATATCCGGCTATTGCTGGGCATCCGGGCTGGTCGTCGCGCTTTAATTGCGCCATAACCGCCAAGGCGAGCCCGGTATGGCACGAAGATTTGGTGGTAACGGATGGTATACAGCCGGTTTCGCGAAGTGGTAGTTTCACCGTAGTCTCTTTTGCATGTGCATCTGCACAAGACGGGCGCGGGTGCGAGGGCAGGCATGAAGGATCCGAACGACACGAGGGACATCACCCCGCGGCCGGGATCGCCGCTCTGGGTGCATCTGTCCGCCGTCTCGGTGACCGGCTTTGCCCTCCTCTGCCTGGCCGTGGCCAGCCTGACCCTGGCTGACGTGCATCACCTGGTCGCCAGCCCGCTACTGTGGACGATCGCCGGCCTGACCATGATCGGTGAGCTGAGACCGATCATCACGCCGGGCAAGTCCGGCCCGGACGCCGGCACGGCCTCGGTCACGTTCGGCTTCGCCGCACTGCTCTACTGGGGGCTGCCGGTCGCCGCGCTGCTGAAGGCGACGTCCACGCTGGTCGCGGGGGTGGCCGACCACAAGGCGCCGTTCCGGACGGTGTTCAACGCGGCCCAGGAGGTGCTGGCGCTGAGCGCGGCCTGGGCGGCTCTCGGCCTGACCGGCGTCCACCCGGCGCCCACCCACCCCTGGGTGCCGGCCGGCGGCAACCTGGCCAGCGTGGCGCTGGCCGCCGGGGCGTATCTGATCGTCAACTTCGTGCTGGTGATCATCGCGATCAGCCTGCACGCCCGCGCGCCGCTGCTCGACAAGGCCCGGGAGCAGCTGCCCTACCAGGCGTTCGTCAACCTGGCGCTGCTGTCGGCGGCCCCGCTCGTGGTCGTCGTGATGGGCCGGTCCGTGCTGCTCGTGCTGCTGTTCCTGCTGCCGCTGATCGCCGTGTACCTGAACGCGGCGGTGTCCGTGCAGCGCGAACACCAGGCCATGCACGACGAGCTGACCGGCCTGCCCAACCGCACGATGCTGCTGCGCCGGGCCGCCGGCGCGCTGGCAGAGGCGGCCAGGACCCGCCGGGTGACCGGCTTCCTGCTGCTCGACCTGGACCGGTTCAAGGAGGTCAACGACACCCTCGGGCATCCGGCCGGGGACCGGCTGCTGGGCCTGGTCGCGCACCGCCTCACCCACTCGGTCCGCCCGGGCGACCTGGTGGCCAGGCTCGGCGGCGACGAGTTCGCGGTGCTGCTGCCGGTCATCAGGGAGGCCGCCACGGCCCGCGAGGTCGCGGCTCGGTTGCGGGCGGCCCTGGCCGAGCCGGTCCGGCTGGATGGGATGACGCTGGACATCGAAGCCAGCATCGGCATCGCCACCTTCCCGGCGGACGCGCCCGACGTCGAGCTTCTGCTGCAGCGCGCCGACGTCGCCATGTACCTGGCGAAGGAGCACCGCAGCGGGGTGGAGACCTATGACCCGGCGCGGGACCGCAACTCGCCGGCCCGGCTCACCCTCCTCGGCGACCTGCGGCGGGCGCTGGACCGGGGCGAGCTCGAGCTGGCTTTCCAGCCGAAGGTCTGGCTGGCCGACGAGAGCCCGGCCGGGGTCGAGGCGCTGGTCCGGTGGCGGCACGGGGGCATGATCACGCCCGAGGAGTTCGCGGCGACCGCCGGGCAGTCTGAGCTGATGCGCGACGTCACCCACCACGCGGTGGACGGCGCGCTCGATCAGGCGTCCCGGTGGTGGGGTGCCGGGCTGCCGGTCCAGGTGTCGCTCAACGTCTCGGCCCGGGATCTGCTCGACAGCGCGCTGACCGAGGCGATCGGCCGCGGTCTCGAACGCCGCGGCCTGCCGCCGGAGGCGCTGCTGCTGGAGATCAACGAGCGGGTGCTCACCACGGACCCCGACCACGTGGCGGCCGCGGTGGACACGCTGGCGGCCATGGGCCTCTCCGTCGGGCTGGACGACTTCGGCACCGGGTACTCCTCGCTGGTGCGGCTCAAGCGGCTGCCTGTGTGCGAGATAAGGATCGACTCCTCGTTCGTCAAGCGGCTGCCCGCGAGCTCCGACGACGAGGTGATCGTCCGGTCCCTGGTGGATCTGGTCCGGGTGCTCGGCATCCGGTCGGTGGCCAAGGGCGTGGAGTCGGCCGGCGCGGCCAGGGTGCTGCGCGAGGTGGGCTGCGACGCGGCCCAGGGGCTGTACTTCAGCCGGCCGCTCAACCCCGTCTCGGCCACGAACTGGCTGCGTGAACACATGGCGGGCACCCCGAACCGGCTGGGCGCCAAGGCCACGTTAGGTTCCCTGCGGGCCAGCTGATAACGCGTCGAGGTACGCCAGCTGGGCACCTAGGATGGCCTGCATGCCTATCACCCGTGACGAGGTGGCCCACTTGGCCCACCTGGCCCGGCTGGCGCTCACCGAGCGCGAGCTCGATCACTTCGCCGCCCAGCTCGACGTGATCATCTCGGCGGTCGCCCGGGTTCAGGAAGTGGCCGCCGAAGGCATCCCGGCCACCTCGCACGCGGTGCCGCTCACCAACGTGTTCCGTCCGGACCTGCCGGACGTGCCGGTGCCCTGCCTCAGCCCGGAGGCGGCGCTGGCCGGAGCGCCCGCCGTGGAGGAGCAGCGGTTCCGCGTGCCCAGGATCCTGGCGGAGGACTGAGATGACCGCCGAGCTGACCACCATGACCGCCGCGGAGCTGGCGTCCGCGGTCGCCGCGGGCGAGGTCTCCGCGGCCGAGGTCACCGAAGCTCACCTGGATCGCATCAACGAGGTCGACACCCAGGTACGGGCGTTTCTGCACGTGGCGCACGCCGTCGCGCGGAGCGCGGCGCGGGCGGTGGATGCCCGCCGGGCCGCGGGCGAGCCGCTCGGGCCGCTGGCTGGCGTCCCGGTGGCCATCAAGGACATCTTCGTGACCGCCGACATGCCCACCACGTGCGGGTCTCGCATCCTGGCGGGCTGGCAGCCGCCGTATGAGTCCACGGTGACCCGCAGGCTCCGCGACGCCGGCGCCATCCCGCTGGGCAAGACGAACCTGGACGAGTTCGCCATGGGATCGTCCACGGAGAACTCCGCGTACGGGCCCTCGCGCAACCCCTGGGATCTCGGCCGGGTGCCCGGCGGCTCCTCCGGCGGCTCGTCGGCGGCCGTCGCCGCCTTCGAAGTCCCGCTGGCGACCGGCACCGACACCGGCGGCTCGATCCGCCAGCCGGCCGCGGTCTGCGGCGTCGTCGGGGTCAAGCCCACCTACGGCGGCTCCTCCCGGTACGGCGTGGTGGCGTTCGCCTCCTCGCTCGACACCCCGGGCCCGCTGGCCAGGACCGTGCTGGACGCGGCGCTCATGCACGAGGCGATGTCCGGGCACGACCCGTGCGACTCGACCTCGATCGACGCGCCGGTCCCGCCGGTGGTCGCGGCCGCCCGGCAGGCCGACGTGGCGGGGATGCGGATCGGCGTGGTCAGCGAGCTGACCGGCGAGGGCTACCAGCCGGGCGTCATGGCCAGGTTCGCCGAGGCCGTGGAGCTGCTGGAGTCGCTCGGTGCCAAGATTGTCGAGGTGTCCTGCCCGCACTTCAGGTACGCGCTGCCCGCCTACTACCTGATCAACCCCAGCGAGTGCTCGTCAAACCTGGCCCGGTTCGACGCGATGCGGTACGGCCTGCGGGCCGGCGACGACGGCACCCGCAGCGCCGAAGAGGTCATGTCGCTGACCCGGGGCCAGGGCTTCGGCGCCGAGGTCAAGCGGCGGATCATGCTGGGCACCTACGCGCTGTCCAGCGGCTACTACGACGCCTACTACGGCAAGGCGCAACAGGTCCGCACGCTGGTGATCCGCGACTTCGACACCGCCTTCGAGCAGGCCGACGTGCTGGTGTCGCCGTCCACGCCCACGACCGCCTTCCCGCTCGGGGAGCGGGTGGACGACCCGATGGCCATGTACGTGGCCGACCTGGCCACGATCCCGTCGGACCTGGCGGGCAACGCGGCGCTGTCCGTGCCGTGCGGCCTGTCGGCCGAGGACGGCCTGCCCGTCGGCCTGCAGATCATGGCGCCGGTGCTGGCCGACGACCGGATGTACCGGGTGGGCGCAGCGGTCGAGGCCGCGCTGCGGGAACGGTGGGGACATCACCTGCTCGCCGAGGCGCCGGCGCTGAGCACCGGGAGTGAGGGGACGAGATGGCCGAGGTGAGCGCGGAGCTGGTCCCGTTCGAGGCGGCGATGGCCCGCTATGAGCCGGTGATCGGCCTGGAGACCCACGTCGAGCTGGGCACCAGAACGAAGATGTTCTGCGGCTGCCTGACCTCCTTCGGCGCTAGGCCCAACACCCAGGTCTGCCCGGTCTGCCTGGGCCTGCCCGGCTCGCTGCCGGTGACCAACGCCGCGGCGATCGAGTCCACCATCAGGATCGGCCTGGCGCTGAACTGCACGATCGCGTCGTGGTGCCGGTTCGCCCGGAAGAACTACTTCTATCCGGACATGCCGAAGAACTACCAGATCTCCCAGTACGACGAGCCGCTGTGCACGAACGGCTGGCTGGAGGTCACGGTGCCCGATGTCACCGTGCACGCCGGCGACGCGCCGCCCCAGCGGGTGCGGGTGGAGATCGAGCGCGTGCACCTGGAGGAGGACACCGGCAAGTCGCTGCACAAGGGCGGGGCGACCGGGCGGATCCACGGCGCCGACTACTCACTGGTGGACTACAACCGGGCCGGCATCCCGCTGGTGGAGATCGTGACCAGGCCGATTCCCCGCACGGGGGCGCTCGCGCCGCTGGCCGCCCGCGCGTACGTCACCGAACTGCGGGACCTGCTACGCAGCCTGGACGTCTCCGATGTCAGGATGGAAGAGGGCTCGCTGCGCAGTGATGTCAACACCTCGCTGGTCCCGAAGGGCTCGGACCAGTGGGGCACGCGGACCGAGACCAAGAACGTGAACTCGCTTCGCTCGGTCGAGCGGGCCGTCCGTTACGAGATCGAGCGGCAGGCCGCCGTCCTCGACGCCGGCCGCCGGGTCATCCAGGAGACCAGGCACTTCCACGAGGACACGGGGACCACCACGGCCGGGCGCAGCAAGGAGGAGGCGCAGGACTACCGCTACTTCCCCGAGCCCGACCTGGTCCCCCTCGCGCCGCCCCCGGCCTGGGTGGAGGAGCTGCGAGCGGCGCTCCCCGAGCTGCCGTCCGCCCGTCGTGCCCGCCTGCAGGCGGAGTGGCGGCTTTCCGACCTCGATATGGCCTCGATAATTAACGCCGGGGCGCTGGACCTGGTGGCCGAGACGATAGCCGCGGGCGCCACCGGCGCCGGCGCGCGCAAGTGGTGGCTGGGCGAACTCCGCCAGCGCGCCAACGCCGCCGCCGTCGAGCTGTCCGCCCTCGCCGTCACCCCCGCACAGGTGGCCCGCGTAAGCGAGCTTGTGAACTCGGGAGCGCTCAACGACAAGCTGGCCCGCCAGGTCCTTGAGGCCGTGCTATCGGGCGAAGGCTCACCGGACGAGGTGGTCGCCGCCCGCCACCTGGCCGTGGTCAGCGACGAGGGCGCCTTGCTGGCGGCCGTGGACGAGGCCGTCGCCGCCCACCCCGACGTGGCCGAAATAGTTCGCGGCGGCAAGACCGCTGCGGCGGCCGTGCTGGTGGGTGCCGTGATGAAGGCCACTCGTGGCCAGGCCGACGCGGTCCGGGTTCGCGAGCTGATCTTGGAGCGGCTGAGCTAGGCCGCCTCGCACCAGGGCGCCTCGCCTAAGCGAGCGAATTGCCACGCTGTGCCCGCAATTTGTCGCCGTGTGTACGCAGTCGCTCAACCGAAGTGTGACCTTCGGTACGTAGAGTTAGGTTCCACATCAGCCTGACCGCCTCCGAGCTCCCGGCGATCCCGGTCCGCCCAGGAGGCGACGTAACCAGGGCGGGCAAATGCCGGGCCGTCGGCATGGCGTTATCCAGCGCGGGTACCCATGGGGCAGGCGCGGCCGAGGAGGCTTGAGGCTCAGTGCGCTCAGATGCGTCGGGTGATGCCGGATGAGCCTGGCCGCACACGTCCTGCCCGCCGTGGACGTCGCCGCTTCGGGCCTCGTCGCGACGGGCCTGTGGCTGGCCGCCAGACGGTGCGCCGGCCATCTGCGGCGGGCCTTCCTGTGGTTCGCTGGCACGGCCGGGCTGTGGTGCGCCGGCGTCATCATCGCGCAGGCGCTCGGGCCCCCGCTGGCCGGCGCGGCCGTGGGGCTGACGTTCGCCGACCTGCCGCCGCTGCTGGCCCTGGTCACGGCCATAGCCGGAGTAGCCGAGCTGGTCGCCGCGCGAGGCGCCGCCCGGGACAGATGGCGGTCGCTCAGCCACCGGGCGGCGCCCCGCGCCGTCCGGCCCGTCGCGCCGCGCCTCGGCGACGGGTACGTCCTGGCGGCCGGGCTGTTCATCGTCGGCTGGATCACGCTGTTCGGGCCGGAGTATCGCAGGTCCGGCGGGGGAGCGGGCTCGTTCACCGTGCAGATGCTGCACCCGCTGGCCGGGCTCGTGGCGATCTGCGTGCTGCTGCCGTTGACCGTGGCGGCCGGACGGCGGGCGCTGCCGGCGTTCGCCTCGGTGCTGACGGTGACGGTCAGCGACGCGCTGGGGGTGGCCGCCCGGGTGAACGGCGGCGCGCCCGGAGCCGCCCAGCAGGTTGTCGCGCTGGCCGGCTTCTGCCTGCTGGGGCTCACCGCCTGGCGGGCCGGTCCGGGTCCCGGGCGGGACGACGCGGTGCCGGAGGACGCGGCCGTGGTGGCGACGACCCTGACGCTGCTCGCGGGCATCGCCGCGGCCCTGACCGCGAGCGTATGGGCGCTCGCCGGCGGCCACGGCGCGCCGGCCCTGGTCCTGGTCAGCACGGGCGCCGTGCTCGTGCTGACCGCGCGGATGCTCGGCTTGATCGCCCGGGTCAGGTCGGTGCCCCGGGTCTCGCTGGAGTCGGAGCGGCGCTTCCGCGAGCTGGCCAGCCTGACCAGTGACGTCGTGGTCGTCTGCGAGCCCGACGGGACCATCGTCTACGCCAGCCCCGCGGTCGAGGGGTACGGGTACTCAGCGGAGAACCTGACCGGCACCAAGATCAACGCTCTGGTCCATCCGGAGGACCGGCCGGGCAGCAGGCAGGCCGGGTTCGATGCGCTCGCCGGGCGGGGCCGGCGGGGCGGCAGGTTCCCGTTCCGGGTGCGGGCCGCCGACGGCACCTGGCGGCACGTGGAGTCCACGCTCTCGCTGTCTCCAGGTCCGGCCGGGACGGATCAGCTCCTGATCACCGCGCGCGACGTGAGCGACCAGGTGGCGCTGCGCCGGCAGGTCACCCACCTGACCTTTCACGACGGCCTGACCGGCCTGCCCAACCGCGCCTACCTGGAGGCGCTGGCCGGCGACGTGCTGGGAGGGAGCACGGCGGGGGAAGCTGGCGTGATCTTCATCGACCTCGACGGCTTCACCGCGGTGAACGACTCGGTCGGCCACGGCGCGGGAGACCTGTTGATCGCTCAGGCCGCGCAGCGGCTGCGCACCGAGGTGCCACCGCACGACACCGTGGTGCGCTGGGGCGGCGACGAGTTCGCGGTGCTGACGGCCGAGGCCACCAGTGCGCAGGAGATCATCGAGCTGGCCGAGCGGCTGGAGCGCTGTGTCGCCGCCGAACCGTTCCACGTGGCCGACCGTGACATCGCGCTGACCGCCAGCGTGGGCATCGCCATCGCGGGCTCGGACCCGCCGGGCTACGTGCTGCGCAACGCCGACGTGGCCATGGCGCGGGCCAAGGCCTCCGGCGGCGGCCGGGTCGAGGTGTTCGCCGCCCAGATGCACAAGGAGGTGATGAGCCGGCTGGAGCTGACCAGCGACCTGCAACGGGCGATCATCGACGGGCAGCTCGTGCTGGAGTACCAGCCGGTCGTGGCGCTGGCCACCTCGAAGCTGACCGGGGCCGAGGCGCTGGTGCGCTGGTGGCGCGGCGGCACGGCCGTGCCGCCGCGTGAGTTCCTCGGCGTCGCCGAGGAATCCGGCCTCATCGTCCCGCTGGGGGACTGGGTGCTGCGCCAGGCCTGCGCCCAGGCCGCGAAGTGGCGGCGGCTGGCTCCTGACCTGAGCGTGTCGGTCAACTTCTCGCCCCGGCAGGTCAGCGCCGAGGACTTCCCCGGCTCCGTGCTGGCCGTGCTCGACGAGTCCGGGCTGCCGCCCGACGCGCTGACCGTGGAGATCACCGAACGAATCCTGGTGCAGGCCACCGGGCCCGTGGCGGAGCACCTGGCCCGGCTGCGACACGCTGGTGTGCGGCTCGCCATCGACGACTTCGGCACCGGCTATGCCTCGCTCGCCTACCTGCGCCAGCTTCCGGCGGACATCATCAAGATCGATCCCTCGTTCGTGGCCGGGCTGACCGAGGACGAGACGCTGACCATGCTCACCCGCACCATCATCGGGGTCGGCCACGACCTGGGCATCGCTGTCGTGGCCGAGGGCATCGAGAGCTCGCAGCAGCTCGGTGCGCTGCGGGACATGGGCTGCGAGCTGGGTCAGGGCTACCTGATCGCCGGGCCGATGGCGGCGGGCGGGCTGGAGACGCTGCTGCGGGCGGAGTCCGTCCCGCTGGGAGGCAGCACCCCTGGGGCGGGCGGGAGCGACGGAGCGGGCGGGAACGACGGAGCGAGCGGGAACGACGGAGCGAGCGGTGGCACGAGCGGGGGCGCGGCATCACCGGGACCGGACGCGCCGGACGCAGTTGTCTCGGCATCCGAGAGGCAACTGAACATAAGTTGACACAGAGGGTCAACCGAGCGAGGCTGGGTGACGTGCATCGAAGCCTAATTCTCGTACTCAGGCGGCGCGTAGGTCGCTGACAAAGGTCAGGTGCCTGCGCGCTCCCCTCGATCGCCATCCGGCGCGAGGGGTTTTTTGTTGCCAGCCCAAGCCCGTACCCCGATAGGAAATCGTTCGATGACCGAGCAGACGACCCCCGCTCGCCCCATTCCGAGCCCGCGGGACGTGGCCACCAGGTCTGCATCCCCCGGTGTTTCCGGGCCCGGTGTTTCCGGGCCCGGTGTTACCGGACGCGGTGTCGCCAAAGAGGGAGAACCGGCCGCCCGCCCGCCGGCGCCCGCGGTCGCGCCGCGGAAGGCCGCCGTTCCGCCGGTCCCCGTGACCGGGGCTCAGGCGCTCATCCGGGCGCTGGAAGAGGTCGGCGCCGACGTGGTGTTCGGCCTGCCCGGCGGGGCGATCCTGCCGGCCTACGACCCGCTGTTCGACTCGGCCCGGCTCCGGCACGTACTGGTCCGGCACGAGCAGGGCGCCGGGCACGCCGCCACCGGGTACGCGCAGGCGACCGGGCGCGTCGGGGTGTGCATGGCCACCTCGGGACCCGGCGCGACCAACCTGGTGACGCCGATCGCGGACGCGTACATGGACTCGGTCCCCCTGGTGGCGATCACCGGCCAGGTCTCCACGTCGCTGATCGGCACCGACGGCTTCCAGGAAGCGGACATCTCCGGGATCACACTGCCGATCACCAAGCACAACTTCCTGGTCACCCACGCCGGGGACATCGCGCGCACCATCGGCGAGGCCTTCCACCTGGCCGCCACCGGCCGGCCCGGGCCGGTGCTGGTGGACATCGCCAAGGACGCCCTGCAGGCGAACACGGAGTTCCGCTGGCCCGTCCCGTTCGACCTGCCCGGATACCATCCGGTGACGCGGCCGCACTCCCGGCAGGTGCGGGAGGCGGCCCGGATGATCATGGAGGCGCGGCGGCCCGTGCTCTACGTGGGCGGCGGCGTGATCAAAGCCAGGGCGCATCGCGAGCTACGGCAGCTCGCCGAGCTGACCGGCGCCCCGGTGGTCACCACGCTGATGGCGCGCGGTGCGTTCCCCGACAGCCACTCCCAGCATCTGGGCATGCCCGGCATGCACGGCACCGTCGCGGCCGTCGGCGCGCTGCAGAAGGCCGACCTGATCGTGGCCCTCGGGGCCAGGTTCGACGACCGGGTGACCGGCAAGCTGGACACGTTCGCTCCCGGCGCGGCCATCGTGCACGCCGACATCGATCCCGCCGAGATCTCCAAGAACCGGCAGGCTGACGTGCCCATCGTGGGGGACTGCCGCGAGGTGATCGGCGAGCTGGCCGCCGCCGTGGCCGCCGAGCGGGAGGGCGCGTCCTCCGTCCCTTCCCCGGCTCTTGAGCTCAGCAGCTGGTGGACGTTCCTCGACGGGCTGCGCCGGACCTACCCGCTCGGCTACGAGCAGCCGCCGGACGGCTCGCTCGCGCCGCAGTACGTGATCGAGCGGATCGGCCGGATCGCCGGCCCGGAGGCGATCTATGTGGCGGGGGTCGGCCAGCACCAGATGTGGGCCGCCCAGTTCATCGGCTACGAGCACCCGGCCACCTGGCTGAACTCCGGCGGCCTCGGCACCATGGGGTACGCCGTGCCGGCCGCGATGGGCGCCAAGATGGGCCGCCCGGACGCCTGCGTCTGGGCCATCGACGGGGACGGCTGCTTCCAGATGACCAACCAAGAGCTCGCCACCTGCGCGCTCGAAGGCATCCCGATCAAGGTGGCCGTCATCAACAACGGCAACCTGGGGATGGTCCGGCAGTGGCAGACCCTGTTCTACAACGAGCGTTACTCCAACACCGACCTGCACCCGCAGCCCGGCACGGCCAGCTCGGCCGGCACCCGGGTGCCGGACTTCGTCAAGCTCGCCGAAGCCTACGGCTGCGCCGGGATCCGCTGCGAGCGGGCGGAAGAGGTGGACGCCGCGATCGAGACGGCCATGCGGATCGACGACCGGCCGGCCGTCATCGACTTCATCGTGCACCGGGACGCCCTGGTCTGGCCCATGGTGGCCGCCGGCACCAGCAACAACGACATCAAGATCGCCCGTGACATGGCGCCGGACTGGGACGGGAGCCTGGAATGAGCAAGCACACGCTGTCCGTGCTGGTGGAGAACAAGCCCGGCTTGCTGGTCCGGGTGGCGGGGCTGTTCTCTCGCCGCGGGTTCAACATCGACTCGCTCGCGGTAGGGCCGACCGAGCACGAGGAGATCTCCCGCATGACGATCGTCGTCAACTGCGAGGATCATCCGCTGGAGCAGGTCACCAAGCAGCTCAACCGGCTGATCAATGTGCTCAAGATCGTCGAGCTCGAAACCTCGGCCTCGGTGCAGCGCGAGCTGCTGCTGGTCAAGGTGCGCGCGGACACGGCCAGCCGGTCGCGGGTGCTGGAGACGGTGGGCCTGTTCCGGGCCAAGGTGGTGGACGTGGCGCCCGAGGCCGTCACCATCGAAGCGACCGGCAACCGGGACAAGCTGGACGCGCTGATCCGGGTGCTGGAGCCGTTCGGCATCAAGGAACTCGTGCAGTCCGGCATGGTGGCCATGGGCCGCGGCAGCCGGTCCATCACCGACCGCGCGCTGCGCCCCGTCGAGCGCAGCGCCTAGGGTGTGGCCTGTTGATCTTGGTGGATGCGGGCGGCGTCCGGCAAGGCGGAGGAGGAGTCAATAGTGGAGCTATTGGCGACGACCCCGGGGCCCCCGGCGAAAACGCGCCAGCGTTTTCGTTGGGGTGGGGCGACCCTGTGCTGGCTTCAACTGGGGCCGGTCCTCGCCTGGACACCGATCCGCGCCGCCGGAGATCGGCAGGCCACCCTATCCCTCACGATTCAGGCCACACCCTGTCCCTCACGATTAAGGAAGCGAGCCAGCCAGTGGCAGAGATCATTTACGACGACGGCGCTGACCTCGCCGCCATCCAGCGGCGACACGTCGCCGTGCTCGGATTCGGCAGCCAGGGACACGCGCATGCGCTCTCGCTCCGTGACTCAGGCGTCAGCGTGCGGGTCGGACTGCCGCCCGGCTCCCGCAGCACCGAACGAGCCGAGGCCGAGGGGCTGCCCGTGATGAGCCCGCAGGAGGCGTGCGAGGAAGCGGACCTGGTCGTGGTCCTGGTTCCCGACCACCTGCAACGCGCCCTGTACGCCGATGCGATCGGGCCGAGCCTGGTGGAGGGGGACGCGCTGTTCTTCGCGCACGGGCTCGCCATCCGCTACGGCCTCATCCAGCCGCCGCCCGGGGTGGACGTGTGCATGGTGGCGCCGAAGGGCCCCGGGCACCTGGTGCGCCGCCAGTTCGTCGAGGGCCGTGGAGTGCCTGTGCTGGTGGCGGTGCAGGCGGACGCCTCCGGCCAGGCCTGGCCGCTCACCCTGTCCTACGCCAAGGCCATCGGCGGCACCCGGGCCGGCGCGCTGAAGACCACGTTCACCGAGGAGACCGAGACGGATCTGTTCGGCGAGCAGGCCGTGCTGTGCGGCGGGGTCACCGAGCTGATCAAGGCCGGATTCGCCACCCTGGTGGAGGCCGGCTACCAGCCCGAGGTGGCGTACTTCGAGTGCCTGCACGAGATGAAGCTGATCGTCGACCTCATGTACGAGGGTGGCATCTCCAAGATGTACTGGTCGGTCTCTGACACAGCCGAGTATGGCGGCTACACCCGCGGCCCGCGGGTGATCGACGAGCGCACCCGGGCGGAGATGCGCCGCATCCTGGCCGAGGTAAGGGACGGCTCGTTCACGGCCGAGCTCGTCGAGGAGTTCGACAGCGGGAAGCCCAACTTCACCAAGCGTCGCGAGGCTGAACAGAACGAACAGATCGAACAGGTGGGTGCCAAGCTTCGGCCGCTGATGAGCTGGCTCGAAGACAGAAGCTAAAAAAATAATCTCACCAGCCAAAACCGATTCGCTCTCCCGGTACGCTGTGCATACAATCTGTTACCGGGTGACACATCGGAGCGGTGTGCGCCCGGGGTAGCGGAGTACGCGGGCAGGCAGGTGTGATGCGATGCTGAGGGTTCCGCCGCAGTCTCACGTGACAGCCCGGCCCACGGAGGGGGACGGGCTCGGAGCGAGGGACTTCTTCACGCTGCTGACCGCCGACTTCACCGGCCTCTACCAGGTGTACACGGCGGCGGCCGCCGAGCGGCTAGCCATGATGCGCTTCGCGCTCAGCCTGCTGGCCGCCCCGTTCGCCGCGACGATCGCGCTGGTCAGTGCCAAGGTGGTGACCGCCGTTTCGCTGGCCTCCTGGCAGCGCCTGCCCGGCTACCTGTTCGCGCTGCTGGCTGCGTTCGGGGTGCTGGCCATCCTGCCCTACCTGCGGATGATCGAGGCGAGCATCACGCACGTCAGGACGGCCCGGGCGATGAACAACTTCCGGCTGCTGTACGCCCGCGAGCTGCAGGACGCGCTGGCCGCCAGCGGGTGGACCCCCAACCTCCCGGTCGATCCCTGCTACCCCGAGTCGTTCGCCCCGCTGAGCTGGCCGGGGATCAACGCGATCGTGCTCGCGGCGCTGGAGGCCAGCTACATCACGGTCGGTGTGGTCGGTCTGGCCGGGGTGCGCCCGGCCCCGCTGCTCGTCGCGTTCGGGATCGCCTGCCTCACCGCGACGCTGTTCACCCTCTACTACATTCGCACCAACGTGTCGCGGCGCCGCAAGGAGCCGGCCAACCCGCTGGGATTTCCTCGCGTGGAGACTTAGCCGTGTCCCAGTGGATGTCCCAGTGGGTGTCACAGTGGGGTAGCTGCGGGCAGGCCTGGGTCGCCCTCATGCGGCACGTGATCGAGGCGGCCGAGCTCGCCTCCGACGATCGGGGTCCGGTGCTCGAAGGCCCGCCGGTGCTGTTCGAGATCATCCGGCTGGGCTGGAATGACCCGCTGATCACCCGGTTCGCCGAGGCGTCCGCCGTCGAGCTCTACACCAGGAAGTTCACCAGCACCAGCACCTACGCGCCGTTCAAGTACAGCTACGGGGCGCGGCTGCGCGAGTTCCAGGGCGTGGACCAGCTCGCCTGGGTCCGGCGGCTCCTGACCGAGCGGCCGCACTCCAAGAGCGGCTGGATCTCGCTGACCGGACCCGGCGAGCGCCCCGACGCGGTGCCCTGCCTGACCGGCCTCGCCTTCCGCGCCAGGCGCGAGGCACTGCAGATGTCGGCGGTCTTCCGGTCGCAGAACGCCTACACCTCGTACCTGAACTACCTCCCGTTGCGCGACCTGCAAGCGGGGATGGCCGCCGCCCTGGGGCTTCCGTGCGGCCCGATGCGGGTCTACGTCGATGTTCCACACTTGTACATGGCCGACGCCGGCCGGGTGAAAGCCATCTTGTCAGCGGTGCCCGCACCGGAACGCGGGTGAGCCCGCCGGCCGCGAGCGCTCTGGCTAGGCCGGGTCCCCCCAGGGGCGATTAGTGAACAGTTTCACAAGCTAAGCTGGAAGCTTCCCAAGCCACGCACCACCCGGAGAGCTCCGTGCCGTTGCCTATCGTGCTGGTCGCCGAGGAACTGTCACCCGTCGCCATCGCCGACCTCGACTCGGAGTTCGAGGTCCGGCGCACCGACGGCGCGGACCGGGCCAGCCTGCTGGCTGCCCTGGCCGGCGCCGACGCGGTGATCATCAGAAGCGCGACCAGGATCGACGCGGAGGCTCTGGCTCACGCCCCGAACCTGCGGGTGGTCGCCCGGGCAGGTATCGGCCTGGACAACGTGGATGTGGAGGCGGCGACCAAGGCCGGGGTGATGGTGGTCAACGCGCCCACCTCCAACATCGTCAGCGCCGCCGAGCATGCCGTCGGGCTGCTGATCGCCCTGGCGCGTAACGTACCGCAAGCCCACGCCTCGCTGCGGGCCGGCGAATGGAATCGGTCCAGGTTCACCGGTGTGGAACTCGAGGGCAAGGTAGCCGGCCTGCTGGGACTGGGCCGGATCGGCGCGCTCGTCGCCACCCGGCTGGCCGCGTTCGGGATGCGGGTCATCGCCTACGACCCGTACGTGCCCACCGCCCGTGCGGCCGAGCTCGGCGTGCGTCTTATGGGGCTGGAGGACCTGCTGGCCGAAGCCGATTTCGTCAGCGTGCACCTGCCCAAGACCCCGGAGACGGCCGGCCTCATCGGCGACGCCGAGCTGCGCCGGATGAAGCCGGGCGCCCGGCTGGTGAACGCCGCGCGTGGCGGCCTGGTGGACGAGCACGCGCTGGCGCTCGCGCTCAAGGAGGGGCGGCTGGCCGGCGCCGCGCTCGACGTATACGCCACCGAGCCCTGCACCGACAGCCCGCTGTTCGGCTTCCCCAACGTGGTGGTCACGCCCCACCTCGGCGCGAGCACCCACGAGGCGCAGGAGAAGGCGGGCACCCAGGTCGCCCGCTCGGTCCGGCTGGCGCTGGCCGGTGAGTTCGTCCCGGACGCGGTGAACGTCCAGGGCGGGCCGGTGGATGAGGATGTCAGGCCGGGCCTGCCGCTGGCGGAAAAGCTCGGCCGGATCTTCACGGCGCTGGCCAGCGGCGTGGCCGCGCGGCTGGACGTCGAGGTCAGGGGCGAGATCGCCGCGCGCGACGTCCGCGTCATCGAGCTGGCCGCGCTCAAGGGCGTGTTCGCCGACGTCGTCACCGATCCGGTCAGCTACGTGAACGCGCCGCTGCTGGCCGCCGAGCGAGGGATCCAGGTCGGGCTGAGCACCAGCGAGGAGAGCCCGGACTGGCGCAACGTGGTCCGGCTGCGCGGCACGCTGCCCGGCGGCGAGATGCTGTCGGTGTCGGGCACGCTGACCGGGACCCGGCAGCTGGAGAAGCTGATCGAGGTGAACGGCTTCGAGATGGAGATCGCGCCGGCCGCTCACATGACGTTCTTCACCTACACCGACCGGCCGGGCATAGTCGGCGTGGTCGGTGAGATTCTGGGCGCCCAGGCCATCAACATCGCAGGTATGCAGGTCTGCAGGAACGCCCGCGGCGGCCAGGCGCTCATGGTGCTGACGATCGACTCGGCCCTGCCCCAGCACCTGCTGGAGGAGATCGCTTCGGCTATCGGCGCCACCTCGGGCCGCACCGTCGACCTGGACCGCACAGTCCGCCCCCAGGACGAGTAGCTCTACGGCTGCCCTGAGGGCACGGGGGAGCTGGCCTTGCAGGTACGCAAAGACCGCTCCGGCGCTGGCCGGAGCGGTCTCCCGCGGTGGGCCGGGGAACGGGGAGGGGGGACCCGGCCCACCGCGGTCCGCGCCCGATACCGGGTGCGGTGGAAAGGCCGGCGGACCTACCGGCGCGACGTGGGATGAGCGGATGGAGGATCAGTTGGATGGGCCGGCGGCCCGGTGTGGTGGGCTGGCTGCTGTCCGTGCGAGTGCGAAGACGGCTTTCCTGACTGATGCCGGTGTGTGGCTGACGTCCCGGGGTGTTGCACGCCCGAGCAGAAGGACGTCACCTTGTCCGCGCCACCCGCCACCTTCACCAGCTTGCTGAACGCCACGTCCCGCCCCTCGGGGGTGCCGTGTTCCTTGGCGTGGGCGTAGGCGTTGCACAGCCCGAACGCGGCGGGGCCGGTGACTTTCGGGCCGGTGGGGCTCCCGCTCCTAGCCGGGTGATGGCTCGTGGACTTGGGAGATGGAGCCCCGATGACATCGTGGGCGAGGCGCTGGACCGGAGCGGGGAGCGCGCCAGTATACGCGGCGAGAGCGGCACCGCCCAGGCAGAGGGCAGCGGCGGCAGCGGCCGCCGCCGCTCTAGCGCGGAGCAGGGAAGTAAGCAAGGTGGACCTCCGACGGCGGGATCGGCGTGGTTGATGCGACACGCCGAACCACTGGCGGAACTCAGCCATGGCGGCGGCTTGACCGGTCAGTTCGTCGCCCAAGGGCGCGGCCAGGAGCGCGGCCAAGGCCTCGGCCACGGCTTCCATCCCGGCCGGTGGCTCCGTTTGATCGAGCATGGCGGCCAGCGACGTGTCCCCGGTCGCGGACACATCCTCGCGGCGAACCCTTGAGAAGATCGGCATGTCGTCATCCGGAACGCCGAGATCCGTCATAGTGTTACGCCTTCCGCCGCCATGATCTCGGCCAGCCGTCGCAGACCCCGGTGCGCAGCCACCCGGACTGCTCCCGGGCTGCGGTCGGTCATCCGGGCTACCGTCTCGGTGTCCAGGCCGCCCACCACGCGCAGCAGTATCACCTCAGCCTGTGGCCGCGGCAGCCGAGCCAGTAGCTGGATCATGGCCTGGGTGCCGATGCGCTCCAGGGCGGCGTCCGCCGCGTCGCCAGGCTCGGTCAACCGCGCCGCGGCGTCTTCGTCGAGCGGTGCCTCGGGCCGCCTGGCCCGGCGCCTGGCGTCGTCCACCAGGCGGCGCCGGGCCGTGGTGAACAGCCAGGCCCGCCAGGCCATCTCGTCGCCGCGGAAGTCGGCCAGGCCCCGCACCACCCGCACCCAGGTCTCACTCGCGATGTCCTCGGCCCGGTCCGGCGCGAGCACCCGCAGATAGCGGAGCAAAGCCGGGTTGCCGTCCCGCCACAGCCGGGAGAACGCCATCTCGTCGCCCGCCTGCGCCGCCGCCAGCACCGCCGCGAAATCCTCGCCGACCACAGCGCCGAGTATCCGCAGTCCCCACCATCCGCCGCAGCGGATTGGCCGGTTTCGTCCGGCGTGTTCCCAGAGCAGTCTCACATGTCGAGAAAGCAGTACCAGCACATGAACTCTTTCGGATATCGTCAACGATCGCGTACGGCTTGGAATGAGGAGACGGTGCCGTGTACGAGATGTATTCGTGGGACCAGCCTTCATCACCAGCCGAGGAAACCGTCCGGGCCGGGCCCGTGCAGGCCGCTGGCTCGCTTCAGCTAGCCCTGGACCGTCGCGACAACGGAGGGGACGCTGTTCGCGCCCAGGCAGGCCGTTCCCAGGCGGGCTAGCACCGGACTCGCCGCCGCCGTCAGCCGGTATCGTTTCGCCATGGCTGGACGCAGCATCAGGATCGCCGTCATCGGCGGGGACGGCATCGGTCCCGAAGTCGTCGCCGAGGCACTCAAAGTGTTGCGGGCGGCCGCGCCCGCGGTCGCGATCGATGAGACCAGCTACGACCTCGGGGCGAATCGCTGGCATGCCACCGGCGAGGTGCTTCCCGACTCTGTGCTCGCCGAGCTGCGCCAGCACGACGCCATCCTGCTCGGCGCGGTGGGCGACCCGAGCGTGCCCAGCGGCGTGCTGGAGCGCGGCCTCCTGCTGCGGCTGCGGTTCGAGCTCGACCACTACATCAACCTCCGGCCCGTGCGGCTTTTCCCCGGCGTGGCTACGCCGCTGGCCAACGTCAGGCCGGACTCGGTGGACATGCTCGTGGTGCGGGAAGGCACCGAGGGTCCCTACGCCGGCGTGGGCGGGGTCATGCGGCTGGGCACGCCGGGAGAGATCGCGACCCAGGAGAGCATCAACACCGCGTTCGGGGTGCGCCGGGTGGTCAGGTACGCGTTCGAGCGGGCGGTGGAGCGGCCGCGCCAGAAGCTGACGCTGGTGCACAAGACGAACGTGCTCACCTACGCCGGCGACCTCTGGCAGCGGACCGTGCGCGAGATGGCCGCCGAGTTCGACAGCGTGTCGGTGGACTACTGTCACGTGGACGCGGCGGCGATGTTCTTCGTGACCGGCCCCGAGCGGTTCGACGTGATCGTCACCGACAACCTGTTCGGCGACATCCTGACCGACCTGGGCGCGGCGGTGGTCGGCGGCATCGGCTTGGCGGCCAGCGGGAACATCAATCCCGAGCGCGCCACGCCCAGCATGTTCGAGCCGGTGCACGGCAGCGCGCCCGACATCGCGGGCCGGCACAAGGCCGACCCGACCGCCGCCATCCTGTGTGCCGCGATGCTCTGCCAGCACCTCGGCCTGGCCGCCGAAGCCGCCAGGATCGAGCAGGCGGTAGCCGAGGATCTACTGGAGCGGCAGGGTGCCTGGGTGGCCCGGTCCACCTGGGAGGCGGGCGACGACATCGCGGAGCGAGTAGCTGGCTAGTGCCGTAGCAGGTAAGGTTCGCCCTGCCCGGCCCGGCCGCTGGCCCGGTCCCGTTCATGATCGATGGGGAGTTTCTACTAGTCCCGGCCATAAAAGTCCGCATCGATCTTGACTGGGATCGCCGGTCCGCCGCCCTATCG
>DASZAD010000016.1:0-5094 GCA_035945415.1 Streptosporangiaceae bacterium | reverse complement strand
GAGACCGGACCAGGCAGGACGCGACCAGGCAGGACGCGACCGGACCGGACGGGACGGCGCCCAACCAGACTGGGCGAGACCGGACCAGGCAGGACGCGACCAGGCCGGACGCGACCGGGCAGGACGGGGCCAGGACTGCCTGGGGCGGCCGGATCGCGGGCGCGATATCTGGCGGGCTGCGGCTGCGCTGGGCGCTCCTGGCCGGGCTGGCGGGCGGGGCGGCGCTGACGGCCGCCTTTCCGCCGTACGGGATCTGGCCGCTGGCGGTCGCCGGGCCGGCCCTGCTCACGCTGGCGTTGTGGCGGCAGAGCTGGCGCGGGTCGTTCGGGGTGGGCGTGACCTTCGGCCTGGCCTTCTTCATCCCGCTGCTGTCCTGGGTGCTGAACGTGGCCTGGTACGCCTGGGCGGCGCTCGCGGTCAGCGAGACCCTCATCTTCGCCGTGCTGGCCCTCGGGCTGCGGCTGCTGCTGCGGCTGCGCGCCTGGCCGCTCCTGGCGGCGGGCTGGTGGGTCGGGATCGAAGCTGTCCGCGACCGGTGGCCCTGGGGCGGCTTTCCCTGGGGCAGGCTGGCCATGAGCCAGGCCGGGGCGCCGGCTGCCCGCTGGGTCTCGGTCGGCGGGCCGCCCTGGCTCACCTTCCTGATCGCGCTGGCCGGGGCGACGCTGGCCTGGCTGCTCATCGAGCGCCGGGCGCTGCCGGCCGCCTGCTTCGCCTGCGCGGTCGGGGTGACGCTGGCCGGAGCAGCGCTGCCGGTGGACACATCCGGTGCGGCCAGCGCCACCGTGGCCGCCATTCAAGGCGACGTGCCGCACGCGCGAAACCTGCCCGCCCTGGTCAACGACACCCAGGTCACGCAGAACCACGCGGCCGCCACCGAAAGCCTGGCCGCTCAAGTCAAGGCCGGCCGCCGGCCCGCGCCCGACGTCGTGATCTGGCCGGAGAACTCCACCAACCTGGATCCGTTCGAGTACCCGCCCATCTACCAGGAGGTCGCCGCCGCCGTGCGGGCCATCGGCCGGCCCGTCCTTGTCGGCGAGATCCTGGAGCATCCGCGGCGCAACGCCGGTCAGCTCTGGCTTCCCGGCGGGGCTCAGGGGCTCGTGTACGTCAAGCGCCAGCTCGTCCCGTTCGGCGAGTACATCCCCTTCCGCGGCCTGGTCTCGCACATCACCGCGCTCACCCAGCTGCAGCCGGTGGACTTCACCCCGGGAAATCAGGCGGTGGTGTTCCGGGCCGGCCGGATCCGGCTGGGCGACGTGATCTGCTACGAAGTCGGGTTCGACAACCTGGTGCGCTCCGAGGTCAGCGCGGGCGCCAACCTGCTGAGCATGCAGACCAACGACGCGACGTTCGAGGTGGACGGCCAGACCGGCGAGTCGCTGCAGCAGCTCGCGATGGCCCGGATCCGCGCCATCGAGTTCGACCGGGGCGTCGTGGTCGCCTCCACCACGGGTTTCAGCGCGATCATCGCCCCGGACGGCAGGCTGATCGCCCGCAGCGGCACCTGGCGGCGAGCGGTGCTCGAGGCGCGGCTCCCCCTGCTGTCCGGCCAGACGCTGGCCGAGCGGGCCGGCGCCTGGCCGGAATACGTGATCATCGCGCTGACCCTGCTGGCTCTCGCCGGCGCCATCGGGGTCAGGGGATCCGCGGAGACACAACCAGGCGGACAATCAAGCCATGACAGCGCTGCGGGGACTGGGACACGCCCTGGCTAAGCCGGTCCGTTACGCCGCTCTTGTCGCCGGCGTGCTGCCGGTCCTCGCCCTTCCGGCGGCCAACCTGGAGTTCCTGGCCTGGTTCGGACTGGTGCCCGGACTGGCGCTGATGCGGGCCGCGCCGGACGCGCGGGAGGCCGCCGTGCGCGGCTGGTGGTTCGGCACCGGGTTCCTGCTCGCAGCGATGTACTGGCTGGCGCCCGAACTCGGGCCCGCGCTGCTGCTGGTGGCGGTGTTGCTCGGGGTGCTGTGGGCTGGCGTCGGGGCGGCCACCTGGGTCCTGCTCCGGCCCCCGTTGAGCGCACGGCGAGCCCTGGCCGCTCTCGTGGTGGTGCCGAGCTGCTGGCTGGTCATCGACTGGATCAGGTCCTGGCAGGGGCTGGGCGGCCCGTGGGCCATCATCGGCGTCAGCCAGTGGCAGCACCCCGCCATCCTGGCGCTGGCCGCTGTGGGCGGGGTCTGGCTGGTGAGCTTCGCGATCGTGGCGGCGAACGTCGGTATCCTCATCGCGCTGCTGGCCG
Organism: Streptosporangiaceae bacterium; assembly: GCA_035945415.1. Taxonomy (GTDB): domain Bacteria; phylum Actinomycetota; class Actinomycetes; order Streptosporangiales; family Streptosporangiaceae; genus PALSA-505. The sequence goes on along the minus strand of DASZAD010000016.1, from coordinate 2,858 downwards.
GCCGGGTCGCCGTCAGGCTGACCGGTGTCCTGGCCACCGCTGTCGTCATCGCGGCGGGCCCGGTCGCGTTCGCGCTCACTCCGGCCGCCCCGGTGGCGGGCCACGTGACGGTCGCCCTGGTCCAGCCGGGCAGCCAGCCCAGCGACGCGGCCAGGACCGATGCCAGCCTGCGCCTCACCGCCAGCGTGATCCGTCCCGGTCACAGTGATCTCGGCGATCTGGGACTGGTCGTCTGGGGCGAGAGCAGCGTGGGCTCGGCCCTGCACTCCTCCCCCGCGACGCTGGCCCGGATCGAGGCGCTGTCGGCCGCGGCCGGCGCCGAGATCCTGGTCAACCAGGACTCGATCAGCGGCGGCAAGAAGTCCAAGGTGGCGGTGCTCGTCGGCCCGCGCGGGATCACTGGCGAGTACGTCAAGACCCGGCTGGTGCCGTTCGGCGAGTACATCCCGTTCCGGCAGGCGCTCGGCTGGCTGGCCTCGATCAGCCGGGCGGCGTACGTGAACATGACACCGGGCCTGGGGGCGCGGGTCCTGCACGCCGCGGTACCGGGCGGCCCAGCGGGAGCGCCAGGCCACGCGGGAGCGCCAGGCCACGCGCAAGCGCCCGGCCAAGCGCTGGCCATCGGACCGCTGATCTGCTTCGAGTCCGCCTTCCCCGACATGTCTCGGGTGGATGCCGACCGCGGCGCGCGGGTGATCGTCTACCAGACGGCGGACTCCACGTTCCAGGGCACATGGGCGCTGGCCCAGCACGTCTCGCTGGGTGCGCTGCGCGCGGCGGAGACCGGGCGCCCGGTCGTGCAGGCGGCGCTGACCGGCGACTCCGCAGCCTTCGACGCGCGCGGACGGTTGCTGGGCTGGCTCGGCCAGAACCGCCGGGGGGTGCTTCTGGCCCGGCTCACCCTGCCGCCGGTCACGGCGCGGACCCCGTATGACCGGCTGGGTGATGTCGTGCCCTGGATCGCGGTGTCCATCGCACTCACGTCCGGCGCGGCGTGGTCGGTCCGGACCGGTCTTCCGGCCAGGCTGAGGCGGATATCCTGGGGGCGCAGGCGGCGACGTGCCTCAGCCGCGGCACATACGGATGATCCGCTCGAAACGAGCGTGATGGTGCACGAACACAACGATTCACCCTCGTAATTGCTCATTTCCCGGCAGCACGGGCACCCGGGCCGGCCTCTGGCACCCGGCAACGGGAGGAGGTCCAGTTTGCGAAGCTGGTCGTTCTCGAGGCGTGGCGCGGCGTTCCCCAGGCGTGGCGCAGCCGTCGCGGCAACGCTGGTCCTGCTGACCGTCACCGCGTGCGGCGGCGGCAAGCTCGCGGCGCACAGCCCGGCCGGGCATCAACTGACCCAGGCCCTATCCCCGACCGCGCTGTCCATCAGCCCGGCCAGCGGCAGTCGTGCGGCGGCTCCCAGCCAGGGCATCACGGTCACCGCCGCCCACGGCGCCGTGAGCCACGTCACCGTCATGGCCAACGGGAGCCCGATGCCAGGCACGCTCAGCCAGGGCGGCACGGTGTGGCACAGTCAGTGGACGCTGGGCGTCTCCCAGCGCTACACGGTGACCGCCACCGCCACCGACAGCGTGGGCCACCGGGTCACGGCCACGAGCGCGTTCCGGACGCTCACCCCGTCGCAGACCTTCCAGACCCAGATCTTTGAGGGCTACAACCAGACCTACGGCATCGGCATGCCGATCAAGCTCACGTTCAGCCGGGCGGTCACCAACCGGGCGGCGGTGGAGCGATCGCTGCAGATCAAGACGTCCAAGCCGGTCGTGGGCGCCTGGCACTGGGACGGCAGCCAGCAACTCGACTTCCGGCCACAGGCCTACTGGCCGGCCGGCACGCAGGTCACCTTCACCGGCCACCTCGACGGCGTGCAGGGAGCGCCGGGCGTGTACGGGTTCCACACGCTGACCCAGACGTTCAACATCGGCGCCTCGTTGATCGTGGTGGCCAGCACGACCACGCACCACATGAGCCTGTACTACAACGGCCGCCGGATCCACTACTGGCCGATCAGCACCGGCCGGCCCGGCGACAACACGCCTGACGGGACCTACCTGACCATCGAGAAGGCCAACCCGGTGGACATGAAAGGCCCCGGCTACAACATCGAGGTGCCCTGGTCGGTGCGGATCACCTGGTCCGGCGACTACCTGCACGACGCGTACTGGTCGACCGGCGAGCAGGGTTTCACCAACGTCAGCCACGGCTGCGTCAACATGGCCCCGGCCGACGCCGAGATGTACTACAAGATGGCCATACCCGGCGATCCGGTGACGATCACCGGCAGTCCGCGGGCCGGGGTCTGGGACAACGGCTGGACCGACTGGTTCCTGTCGTGGCAGCAACTGGCCGGCGGCAGCGCGCTGCACGAGGCGGTGCAGGCCGGGCCGGACGGAAGCACGTTCGTCAACCCGGCAACGCTCCCGCAGGCGAACGCCAGCCCGCCGCTTCAGACCTCGCCGCCAGATAACGCTGCGGCCGCGTAACCGCAAACCTTCGGTCGCAGATGCGGAAAGCTTGCGAGGATAACTCTTTCGCCGGGGTAAAACAGGCCAGAATAGAGGCCGCGTGAGCCGGAGCGCGACGATGCACACGGACACCCTGTCTCGAAACAACCTCCTGGTCCGCTCGCGCGTCATGTAGGTAGGACCGACGGCGCGGCGAGCCCGGCCGGCTCTGGTCAGGCTGGCTGAGGAGAGGGAGCAGGACGTTGTCCGGTGCGCGAAAGCTTCGCGACAGGCTCATGGCGCCGTTCTCGGGGCGGCCCAACCGTCAGGTCATCACCCTGGCCCTGGTCATCCTCGCCCTGATCGCCGTCGCCGGCTTCACTCTGGTCCTCACCGGGC
>DASZAD010000015.1:0-21939 GCA_035945415.1 Streptosporangiaceae bacterium | reverse complement strand
CGCCTCCACGTCGGCCCGGTCGGCGCCGAGCAGCCGGGCGAGCTCGCCGGCGTGCGGAGTCAGCAACGTCGGCGCGGAGCGGGGCAGCAGGCCGGGGGTCGCTGCCAGCAGGCTCAGCCCGCCGGCGTCCACCAGCACCGGCAGGTCGGTGGCGAGCACCTCGGCCAGCAGCCGTGCGGCGTCCTCGCTGGTGCCCAGGCCCGGCCCGGCGGTCCAGGCCTGGACCCGGCCGGCCTCCCTGAGCACCTGCGCCGCGTCCGCCCCCGGCTCGGTCACCGTGATCACGGCCTCAGGCCACTGCTGCCGGACGACGCCTGCCGCATTCGCCGTCGACACCAGCCGGACCATCCCGGCTCCGCCACGTACCGCCCCGCCGGTGCAGAGCCAGGCCGCTCCGGTGAACCGGTCGCTGCCCGCCAGCACGCCGAGCACCCCGCGGCGGTACTTGTCCGATTCCGCCGACGGCCGGGGGAGCAGCGCGGCCAGGTCGGCGGACTGCAACGCCACCAGATCCGGCGTATCGAGGTAGGCCTCCAGGCCGATGTCGATGAGCTCGACCAGGCCGGCCCGGGAGGCGCCGGGATCGACCAGGAGACCGGGCTTCCAGGTGCCGAACGTCACCGTGACATCGGCCCGGACCGACGGTCCCGCAACCAGGCCGGTGTCGGCGTCGATGCCGCTGGGCAGGTCGGCGGCGACCACGATCGCCTCGCTGGCCGCCGCCTGGCCGGCCAGCCCGGCGTAGGGCTCGCGCAGGCCGCCCCGGCCGCCGATGCCGAGCATGCCGTCGATGATCAGGTCGGCCTCCTCGATGAGGCCTGGGGCCGCCGGATCCAGCGGGCCCAGCAGCCGCCCGCCCGTCGCGTGCAGAGCGCCGGCCCCGCCGGGATGCGTCTTGGACCCGGCCGCGATCGCACGGACGGACGCGCCCCGGCGGGCCAGCCACGCCCCGGCGTACAGTGCGTCGCCGCCGTTGTCACCGCTGCCCGCGAGCACGACCACCCGGGCGCCATAGCAGGAACCGAGCAGGCTGGCGCACACCGACGCCAGGCCGTACGCGGCTCGCCGCATCAGCGCGCCCTCGGGGAGCCTGGCCATCAGGGTGGCTTCGGCGGCGCGGACCTTCGCCACCTCGTGGGCCTGCCTCATCCGCGCTCACTCCCGTCACGCCCGCTGGGTTCGCCCTCAGCGAACAAGGGGGCGCGGCTGAGCGCCGTCCACGCGGGCGCCATGCCTACGATCATCGCCCTAGCCTGCCACGCCGGGCCGCCCGCGCCGCCTCCAGTACCCGTCAGTGGTCTGCCTCACCGGAACCAGAAGCGAGCCGGATCTCGGTGGCCTCTTCCGGATCCCGGACCGCCCAGTACTCCTCGGCCCGCAGCCCGTCGTCGCTGCCGTATTCCACCCACTCACCGGCCTCCCAGATCACCACGGCCGGCGCCGCGATGGCCTCCCGGGTGCCGTCCTGGCCGGTGACCCAGCCCGTGCCCTCCCGCACGATCAGGACGCCGGGGCCAGCCGCCCATCGCCCCGTGGCACGGAACGTCGTGCCGGCCGAGCCGGCACTGGTCCGGTGCTCCCTGACCTCGAACCACCTCATGACGTTCAGTCAACCAGACCTGGGATGCCACGCCCGTTCGCTGCCCGTGACCGGGCTCGTCGTGGCCGGGCTTGTCGTGACCGGGCTTGTCGTGACCGGGCTTGTCCCGGCCGGGCGAGCGGCGCTGACCCCGCTGCCGCCGCGTGGACGCTGTTGCTAGCCGAGCGCCGCGCGGACCGATTCAGCCAGCCGTCCGGCCACCCGGTGTGCCGCGGCGGCGTCGGCCGCTTCCACCATGACCCGGACCGCCGGCTCCGTGCCGCTCGGCCTGACCAGTACCCGGCCGAGCGTGCCGAGCTCGGTCTCGGCGGCGACCACGGCGGCCGTGACCTCAGGGGCGGAATTCATGCGGGACTTGTCCACGCCTCTGACGTTGATGAGCACCTGCGGGTACCTGGTCATCACCTTGGCCAGCTCGCTGAGCGGCTGGCCGCTGTGAGCGACGGCTTCGAGCAGGTGCAGTCCGGTGAGGATGCCGTCGCCGGTGGTGGCGTGGTCAAGCAGGATGATGTGCCCGGACTGCTCGCCACCGAGCACATAGTTCCCGGCGCGCATCGCCTCCAGGACATACCGGTCCCCGACTGCCGTCTCGACCACTCGGATGCCGGCGTCCCGCATCGCCTGCCGGAAGCCGAGGTTCGACATGACCGTGCTGACGACGGTGTCGCCGGCCAGCCGGCCCGCTTCTTTGAGGCCGAGCGCCAGCACGGCGAGGATCTGGTCTCCGTCCACCGGCTCTCCGCTGGCGTCCGCGGCCAGGCAGCGATCGGCGTCGCCGTCGTGAGCGATCCCGGCGTCGGCGTGATGGGCGATGACCGCGTCGCGCAGTGCGTCCAGCGAGGTCGATCCGCACCCCTGGTTGATGTTCAGCCCGTCCGGCTCGGCGCCGATCGCGATGACGTCCGCTCCCGCTCGCCGCAGCGCCTCCGGTGCCAGCTGGTAGGCGGCGCCGTGCGCGCAGTCGACCACCACCCGCAATCCGGCCAGCGGCCCGGGACGGCGATCCCCCGGGCCACGGCTCGCGCCGGGCAACGTAGACAGGAGATGGCTCAGGTAACGCTCGCGCCCGGCCGGAGCGTCGGTCACCCGCCCGAACCCGGTCCCGGCAGGCCAGCCATCCGCCGGGCGCGGCGACCGCATCCGGTCTTCGATCTGGTCTTCAAGGTCGTCGGGCAGCTTCAGGCCACCTTGACCGAAGAACTTGATGCCGTTGTCCGACGCGGGATTGTGACTCGCCGAAAGCATCACGCCGAACTCGGCGTCCAGAGCGGCGGTAAGATAGGCCACCGCCGGGGTGGGCACGATGCCGAGCCGCAAGACATCCACCCCGGAGCCAGCCAGCCCGGCCACCACCGCGGCCTCGAGGAACTCGCCGGACGCCCGCGGGTCACGTCCGACGAGTGCGAGCGGACGCCGCCGCAGGGCATGGGCCGCGGCGAACGCCCCGGTGTCGTCCAGTACCTCCGCCGCGGCCGCGGCCAGGTCCATGGCCAGCCGGGCGGTCAGGTCGCGGCCCGCGACTCCGCGGACTCCATCGGTGCCAAAGAGCCGGCCCATCCGCGTACCAGGAGGGTTAGCGCTTGGAGTACTGGGGCGCCTTGCGGGCCTTCTTCAGCCCGTACTTCTTACGCTCCTTGACCCGGGCGTCACGGGTCAGGAAGCCGGCCTTCTTCAGCGTGGGGCGGCTCTCCGGGTCGACGAGCACCAGAGCCCGCGCGATCCCCAGGCGCAGCGCGCCCGCCTGGCCCGACACCCCGCCGCCGGTAATGGTGGCGGTGACGTCGAAGTGATCCTCCGCCCCGAGAGTCGCGAAGGGCTCGTTGACCAGCTGCTGGTGCACCTTGTTGGGGAAGTAACCGTCGAGCGACCGGTTGTTGATCAGCCACTTGCCGGTGCCGGTGGTGATGCGCACGCGCGCGATCGCCTCCTTGCGACGGCCCGTCCCGGCTGCCCGGCCGGTCAGCACCTGCCTGCGGCCCGGCTGGCGCGCGACACCCTCAGAGCCGGATTCGGTGGTGTACTCCGAGGCGTAATCCTCCGCCTCGTCCGCGGTACCCGCGTCGGGGTTCACCGCTGTGGTGGGCTCGGCCACGATACGTTCCTCAAGTTCCTAGTCTTCCTAGTCGGCGCCACTGTGTTGGCCCTGTTGGGGTTTGGCTCTACTGGGCGATCTGCGTGATCTCGAAGGGGGCGGGCCGCTGCGCCTGATGCGGGTGGTCTGGTCCCGCATAGACCTTGAGCTTGCGCAGCATCTTCCTGCCCAGCGAGTTCTTCGGCAGCATGCCCCGCACGGCCTTCTCCACGGCCCGCTCGGGGTGCTTGGCCATCAGGTCGCTGTAGGCCACCGAGCGCAGCCCGCCCGGATAGCCGGAGTGCCGGTGGGCGTGCTTCTGCTCCAGCTTGTTCCCGCTGAGCGCCACCTTCCCGGCGTTGATGACGATGACGAAGTCGCCAGTGTCGATGTGCGGCGCGTATACGGGCTTGTGCTTGCCACGCAGTAGCACCGCCACCTGGCTGGCGAGGCGCCCGAGCACCACGTCGGACGCGTCAACGACATGCCACTGACGCTTGATGTCGTCAGCCTTAGGGCTAAAAGTGCGCACAGTCATGAGCCTTTACGTATGCAGCTGATCAGGGACCCGACCCGCTCCCGTAGCCAGGAACGCGACGGCCTCGTCGTCCGCCGCCGCTGCGTGACGGGCTCCGCTGCGGGGGAGCCCATGGGCACGCGGACAGACGTCCACCGAGGATACCGGCCCTCTATCGCCGTGGCAAAGCGAACGAGAACTCCGCCAGGCCGCTTCCCGTGGGTCTCGGTGGATGCGGGCGCCGCTGAAGATCTACGGGATAGGGCCTGGACCGGCGGCAGCGGAGCCATTCCACAGCGGCGCCGCAGCCATCTTATGGCACCGTCGCCGCCACGTGGACCAGGGAAAACTCACGACATCCCAACCGGCGGCCCGGAGAACGATACGCTCCCTGCATGGGTTATCCGGGCGACCAGATGACTGCCCTGCCCGAGCGGGCGCGGCGGAGCCTGCCCGGAGAGCAAACGCTTGTCCCCGCCAGGGTGCCCGCCCAGGCCGCGTCCGGTGACGAGCAGACCGACGGCTCCGGCACCCGGACACAGGACCTGAGGCGGTTCGCCGCTTCAGGTGGCGGCTATGGCAGGCATGCCAGCAGGGGCCACTCTGGCCCCTCGGGTCCCGGCCCGGCCGCGAGTTCTGATCCCGGCCGCACGGAGGTCGCTGGGCAGGTCCCGCCGCCCCGGCGGGGCGACACCAGGCCGGGCGCCCCCCGCCAGTCCTCTCCCGGCTCCTACCCCGGCCAGCCTGGCGCCGATGGACAGGTCCCCCCAGGCCGGCCTGGCAGCACCGGACGGCATCGCACCTCCGCGGCTGAGCGGGGGAACCACGTCTCGCGGGGCAACGACGCCCCGCGAGGCACAGACGCCAAGGTCCCGGCCCCCGGCGAGCAGTCGCGCAACGGCACACGGTCGCGGCGCGGCCCTGCTCACGGTTATCCGCCGAAGCCGGGCGAACCCGGTCCCTGGTATCCGCAGAGCCAGTTCTCCGCGTGGAACACCGGCGCACCGCAGTCCTCCAGGGACGCCGACTTCCCCATGGCCTCGGCGCCTACCTGGGCGGATGTCGGCCCAGGAGACCCGGGCACCGGATCCTCCCGCGGGGGGGTCGCTCTGGCCGAGCGTCCCGACGACGCTGCCCCCGGCGGCCGACGCATTGATAAGCGAGCGGCGGATCGCGGTGACGACCCGGAGACGGCCGGTCTCCTCCCCCGGAGCCTTCCCCGCCGCGCCGACGACCCGGAGACGGCCGGTCTCTCCCCCCGGAGCCTTCCCCGCCGCGCCGACGACCCGGAGACCACAGGCCTTCCCCGCCGGGATCCCCGACGCACGGACCGCCACGGGACGACCGGCCGCACCCGGGCCGGCGCGGCACCGGCGGGCAAAGCCCCGAGGAAGAAGGGCCGCGTCCGCCGCCGGATAATCATCGGCGCCAGCGGCGTGATAGTGCTGGCGCTTGGCGTGACCGCGTATATGTCGGTATTTTCCGGCACTTCTTCGCAAAACCTGTCACAAACGTCATCAGCCACTTTGTCCCTCAGCAATCCAACGCCCAGCATGGGCACCTGGGGGCACATCGATACCCGCGCCGCTGATTCGCTACCGCTGGCGCTTGATCAACTCTTCCCGGCGCAGTTCTCCGTCGGGGGCGCCAGCTACATCAGGACCGCTCAGCTGGGCGGGACCAACTGCGTGCACGCGGTGTTCGGGGCCGCGCTCCAGGCCGCGGTGCGCAAGTACGGCTGCAGCCAGGTGATGCGGGCCAGCTATCTTTCCTCCGCGCGGAAGCTGATGGGAACCATCGGCGTGCTGAATCTGTCCAGCGTCACCGGCGCCATCCGGGTGGGCCGGGCGACCGGCTCAAGCGAGTTCATCAGCCAGCTCACGGCGGCCACCGGTCCCACGCACAACCTGACCAAGGGCACGGGCCTGGAGGAAGCGGAAGTCAAAGGCCATTATCTGATCTTGATCTGGGCCGAATTCACGACGCTGCGGGCGCCGAACACCGCGGCTCAAAAAACGAGACTAAAAACGTTCTCTGCGAATCTGATCAGCCAGACCGCTAACATAAGCCTGACGAGCCGCATGGTCACGGGCAAACCTCAGGCGCCTTAGGCCGTGTCTCGTGGATCTTGGTGCCAGTGCTTGCTAGCGCGCCTCCGGCGCGACGGGCGGTGTCCAGGCGGCGTCCGGCCGGGCGGAGGAGGAGTCAATAGTGGAGCTATTGGCGACGACGATCCTGTGCTGGCTTCCACTGGGGCCGGTTGTCGTCTGGGCGCCGGTCCGCGTCGCTGAAGATCTACGAGACACGGCCTGAGCGTGGGGCTTCGGGGCCAGCTTCGCCGCAGCGCCAGCCCGGGGGAACGTCCCCTGGGTCCGCGGGACTTGGGAAACGGAGCAGCCGTGGGATCAAGCCGCTATCGAGGCGGCAACCCCGGACCACCGTGGCCCGAGGGCACACAGCGCCCGCCCAGGGGAGCCCCTCGAACGCCCGTGGCCCGGAACCCGTCGGCGCGCCGGCCGCCCGCATCGGCCCGGCCGGCCGGCGAAACCAATCCGTCGCTCCGCGGCGGCGAGGAAGACGGGGGCAGCGGCTCCCCCTGGGTGGTCGAGGAAACCTCCAGCCCAGCAGCGTCGCCCGGGTACAGAGTTCCGGGATCCTTCGGCCAGCCGCCGCTGGCCCCGCAGCCGCCTCGGCCGGAGGACTACCCGCGAACGGCCCAAGCCCGCGGCGCCGCACCGGCCCGGCGCATCCCGCCGCGCACAGACGGCCCGCCCCCCGGCGCGAGGCCAGCTGCAGCGCCCTGGGCCGGCCCCCAGCGCGGCGCCCAACCCGGAGCGCCGCCGGCAGACCCAGGAGCGCCCTGGGCAGAGCCCTGGAGTGGGACCCAAGCCGGAGCGCCCTGGGCCGGCCCCCAGCGCGGCGCCCAACCCGGAGCGTCCCTGGCCGGCCCTGGGCACGGCTCAGCGCCCCGTGGAGGTCCCTGGACCGGCGGGGAGGATGGTACGTGGGTCGACGACGACGACGCCGCATGGGGCGATTACGGCCAGGACTACGACGGCTGGGGGGAGGAACCATGGCGGGTCGAGGCCGCTACCGGCGAAGCGCCCGGCTGGTGGCCACCCGCGCCCGGCGATCCTGAGCCGGCAGAGACCGACCTGATCAGCTCGGGGCCGCCGGACGTAACGCAGGCGATGGAGGCTTATCACGCGGCCACCCGGCGGCGGAGGACCCGGCGGCTCCTCACCGCCTGCCTCCTGGTCGCGGTCGTGGTCGCGGCGGGGGCGTTGCTCGTGATCCGCCACCGGGCCGCCGGTGGCTCCGGAACCTCCGCGAGCCCCACCTCAGGGAAAAACGCCAACGGACGCGACACGCCGGGCGGCAGCACCCCGCTGACCGACCCGAGCAAGCTCACCGTGGAGCAAGTCTTCCCCGGGGGCAGGCTGACAGCCGACGGTCTGACCTTCACCATGGTGGCGTCCCAGGTGGCCACGCCGTGCGCGCTCGCCGCACATGGCGCCTTCGCCGCCGCGTTGACCTCAGCCAGGTGCGAGCGCGTGATCCGGGCCACGTTCATCGACTCCGGCCGGAAGGACGCGGTGACCGCGGGCGTGGCCGTCCTGCCCAGCTCGGCATCGGCCCGGCAGGCGGACATACGGAAACAGTTCGGTCCCGACATCTGGTTCACCGGGCTCAACGGGGCGGCGGGCACCAGCGCCGCCCGCGTCAGCAGGAACGGCGGCTACGGGTACGACGCGGTGGATGGGAGGTACATCGTGTTCGCGTTCGCGACCTTCAGCAACGGGCTCAGTCCCACCAGCCACCGGGCTGATCTTTCGCGGCTGATCTCGCTCAGCAAGGCGTTCACCGATTCAGCTCAGCGATCCCTCGCGGCCGGGGTGGCGCCGTAGCGGACCGTATGGAGCGGGTTTGCGCCGCGCGCCCAGCGAGCTCGCCGTCCGGCGGATAGCGCACCTCTTCCAGGCACAGGCCGTGTGGCGGGACCACGTGCACGGCCGGGTCACGGACCGCGGTGGCCAGCACCTCCGACGGCCAGGAGGGTGACCTGCGGCCGTCCCCCACCGCGAGCAGGGCGCCGACGAGAGCCCGCACCATGTTGTGACAGAACGCGTCAGCCACCACCTCCGCCACAGCCGCACCGCTGGCCCGCCTGGTCCAGTCCAGCCGGATCAGCCTGCGGACGGTGGATGCGCCTGGCCTGCGGCGGCAGAACGAGGCGAAGTCATGCTCGCCGCACAAGGTGACGGTGGCCTCGTTCATCCGGGCCAGATCGAGGCCACGGCGATACCAGAGGGTGTCGTGCCTGCGCAGCGGGTCCGCGGTGGCCGGGTCGTCGCACACCCGGTAGGAGTAGCGTCGCCACCGGGCGGAGAACCTGGCGTCGAAACCGTCCGGCGCGGGCGTGATCGACCGCACCCTGACGTCCGGTGCGAGCAGCCCGGCCAGCCCCCGGAGTGCCGCCGCCGATGCCGGCGCCCAGCAGCCCGCGGGCACGTCGGCGTGAGCCACCTGCCCGCGCGCGTGCACGCCGGCATCGGTCCGGCCCGCCACCGTCAGCGACGCAGGTTCTCCCAGGTGCAGCACGCGACCCAGCGCACGTTCAACTTCTTCCTGAACCGTGCGCCGGCCCGGCTGACGCGCCCAGCCGGAGAATCCGGTGCCGTCGTAGGACAGATCCAGGCGAAGCCTGACCGGCAGGTCAGGGCCGGGCAGGTCAGGGCCGGGCAGGTCAGGGCCGGGCACCGCCTAGTCCGTGTCGCCAGCCTTAGAGCCAGACTCGGGGGCCTCGGAGGCATCCCCGGCGTCTGCCTCGGCTACCCAGTTCGCACCGACCTCCTGGGCGTCATCCTCATCCTCGGTGCCTGCGGCCTCGTCGCTGGGCCCAGGCTCAGCGCCGGTCTCCTGCACGCCGGCTTCCGCCGCGCTGTCGTCCGCCTCAGCCGCCGTGTCCGAAGCCGTCGTGTCCGAAGCCGTCGTGTCCGAAGCCGTCGTGTCCGAAGCCGTCGTGTCCGAAGCCGTCGTGTCCGAAGCCGTCGTGTCCGAGTCCGGCGTGTCGGCCCGCCGGGCCGGCGTCGACTGGGGACGAGGCGCCCGGCGGGGCCGACGGCGCTGCCGCGGCTCTTCCTCGTCCCTGACCAGCTCGATCACTGCCATCGGCGCGTTGTCGCCCTTGCGCGGGCCGATCTTGGTGATCCGGGTGTAGCCGCCCTGCCGGTTGGCGAATCCCGGTCCGATCTCGGTGAACAGCGTGTGTACGACGCCCCGGTCCGGCACCACGGTGAGCACCTGCCGGCGGGCGTGCAGGTCACCCCGCTTGGCAAAGGTGATCAGCCGCTCGGCCACCGGCCGGAGCCTGCGCGCCCGCGCGTGCGTGGTCGTGATCCGGCCATGCTCGAACAGGGCGGTGGCCAGGTTCGACAGGATGTGCCGCTGGTGCGCGGGGCTGCCACCCAGCCGGGGGCCCTTGGTGGGCGTGGGCATCACAAACTCCTCGGTTGGTGCCTGACGGGCCAGTGCTACGGGCCAGCGCTACGGGTCAGCGCTAGCTGGCCGTGGAACGGGCGTCAGTACTGTTCGGTCTCTATGTAGCCGCCGTCGTCGTCGTCCGCACCGTAGCTGTCCGCGGCCGTTCCCGGATCGAACCCGGGCGGGGAGTCCTTCAGCGACAGCCCCATGTCGACCAGCTTCTGCTTGACCTCTTCGATCGACTTCGCGCCGAAGTTGCGGATGTCGAGCAGATCCTGCTCGCTGCGGGCGACCAGCTCGCCGACGGTGTGGATGCCCTCGCGCTTCAGGCAGTTGTAGGAGCGGACGGTCAGGTTCAGCTCCTCGATCGGCAGCGCCAGGTCGGCGGCAAGCGCAGCGTCGGTCGGCGACGGGCCCATGTCGATGCCCTCGGCCTCGACGTTGAGCTCCCGGGCCAGGCCGAACAGCTCGACCAGCGTCTTGCCCGCGCTGGCCACCGCGTCCCTGGGGCGGAGCGCCGGCTTGGTCTCCACGTCCAGGATCAGCCGGTCGAAGTCGGTCCGCTGCTCGACTCGGGTCGCCTCGACCTGGTAGGTCACTCGCAGCACCGGGGAGTAGATCGAGTCGATCGGGATCCGGCCGATCTCCTGGCCAGGCTGCTTGTTCTGGGCGGCGGAGACATAGCCGCGGCCGCGCTCGACCGTGAGCTCCATCTCCAGCTTGCCCTTGCCGTTCAGGGTGGCGATGTGGGTGTCGGGGTTGTGCACCTCGACGCCCGCTGGCGGGGCAATGTCGGCCGCGGTGACCTCGCCGGGCCCCTGCTTGCGCAGGTACATGACCACCGGCTCATCCTGTTCCGAGGAGACGACGAGCTCCTTCAGGTTGAGGATGATGTCGGTGACGTCTTCCTTGACGCCGGGCACCGTCGAGAACTCGTGCAGTACGCCCTCGATCCTGATGCTGGTGACCGCCGCCCCGGGGATGGACGACAGCAGGGTGCGGCGAAGCGAGTTGCCGATGGTGTAGCCGAAGCCCGGCTCCAGCGGCTCGATCACGAACCGCGACCTGAACTCCGATACCTGCTCTTCTGAGAGGGTTGGACGCTGGGCGATAAGCACTGTGGTTCCCTTTCCGCGACGCCCGCTATCTGACAGTCGCGATCTTCACCTGCCGGGGCAGGTGCCTTACTTGGAGTAGTACTCGACGATGAGCTGCTCCTGGACCTGGGTGTCGATCTGGGTCCTGGCCGGAAGCGCGTGAACGAGGATGCGCATCCGGTCCGGAATGACCTCCAGCCAGGCGGGGACCGTACGCTCGCCGGCCTCGGCCCGCGCCACCACGAACGGGGTCAGCTCCAGCGACTGCGGCCGGACGTCGATGATGTCGTTGTGGCCGATCTGGTAGGAGGGAATGTCGACCTTGTTCCCGTTCACCAGGATGTGGCCGTGCCGGACGAGCTGGCGGGCCATGTCCCGGCTCTTGGCGAAGCCGGCCCGGTAGACCACGTTGTCCAGACGGCATTCCAGGATCTGGAGCAGGTTGTCACCGGTCTTGCCGCGCCTGCGGCTGGCCTCTTCGTAGTAGTTGCGGAACTGCCGCTCCAGGACGCCGTAGACCCGGCGGGCGCGCTGCTTCTCCCGGATCTGGAGCAGATACTCGCTCTCCCGCGGCCGGTTGCGGCCGTGCTCGCCCGGCGGGTAAGGCCGGATCTCGATCGGGCACTTCGGAGAGTCGCACTTGGCGCCCTTGAGGAAGAGCTTCATCTTCTCGCGGCGGCACAGCTTGCAGTCCGGACCGGTGTATCGAGCCATCGAGCTACCCCCTCAGACCCTGCGTCGCTTCGGTGGGCGGCAGCCGTTGTGCGGGACCGGCGTGACGTCCTGGATGGTGCCGACCTCCAGGCCGGTCGCCTGCAGCGAGCGGATCGCGGTCTCCCGGCCCGAGCCCGGGCCCTTCACGAAGACGTCGACCTTGCGCATGCCGTGCTCCATCGCCCGGCGTGCGGCTGCCTCGGCGGCCATCTGCGCCGCGAACGGGGTCGACTTGCGGGATCCCTTGAACCCGACCTGGCCGGAAGACGCCCAGGAGATCACGTTGCCACTGGGGTCGGTGATCGAGACGATCGTGTTGTTGAACGTGCTCCTGATGTGCGCATGGCCGTGAGCGACGTTCTTCCGCTCCTTGCGGCGCACTTTCTTCGCGGCGGTCTGGCGACCTCTGGGTGGCATGTGCTCCTGCTACTTCCTGTCCGGTGAGGTGATCGTCCCGGGGCCTCGCGGAGTCGCGGGCGGGACAGCTTACTTCTTGCCGACCTTCTTCTTGCCGGCCACGGTCCTCTTCTTGCCCTTACGGGTGCGGGCATTCGTCTGTGTGCGCTGTCCATGCACGGGGAGCCCGCGGCGGTGCCTGATGCCCTGGTAGGAGCCGATCTCGATCTTACGCCGGATGTCCGCCTGGACCTCGCGGCGCAGATCGCCCTCGACCTTGTAGGTGGCCTCGATCCAGTCGCGCAGCCGCACCAGCTCATCGTCGTTCAGCTCGTGCACCCGGCGGTCGCCGCTGACGCCGGTGGCACTCAGCGTCTCCAGCGCGCGGGTGTTGCCGATGCCGTAAATGTAGGTGAGCGCCACCTCGAGCCGCTTGTCGCGGGGGAGGTCAACGCCGACAAGGCGAGCCATCTGCTGCCACGTTCTCCTTCGTGCCTAAGCCGTCATCCCTGGCGCTGCTTGTGCCGGGGGTCGTCGCAGATAACCATGACTCTGCCATGCCGCCGGATGATCCGGCACTTGTTGCAGATCTTCTTGACGCTCGGCTTGACCTTCATGGCTGTCTCTCCCCAGGAAGCGGCGACCGCACCCAGAGCCGCTTCGCTTGTCACTTGTATCGGTAGACGATCCGTCCACGGCTCAGGTCGTACGGGCTGAGCTCCACAACGACCCGGTCATCGGGAAGGATCCGGATGTAGTGCATCCGCATCTTCCCGCTGATGTGAGCCAGGACTTTGTGCCCGTTGTCCAGCTCCACACGGAAAAAGGCATTCGGCAGTGACTCCACCACCGTGCCCTCAATCTCGATGGCGCCGTCTTTCTTGGGCATATCCTCCGGCTTTGCTACTCGGTCCGGCAGCGCCCGGAGATCATCCGGGACTGCCAGGTGGTTCTAGATGGATGGTCCTTGGCCCTCGCGGCCGCTGTCGCCGGGCTTCCTGCACGGGCAGCACAAAGACGACAGCACACGGGCCGAATGGCAAGTGTACGCGAGGCACACCGTCAATGCGAACCAAAGTCAGAGGTCAGGTATTCCCAGGAGGGCGCTGGTCCGGAGGCTCCTGGCGCTCCGGCTGGCGCGGCTTCCCTGACGGGTGTCCATCGAACACCCAGCGGGCGAGCAGTATCGCCCCCCACGGACCGGCCACCCACAAGAACCACGGGTAGCTGAAGTGCCCGCCGCTGCTGAGCAGCCAGATGACGAACAGCAGCAGGTTCACCGAAGCCCACGACCCCCAGGCCGCCCGCCAGGCCGGGGAGAGCCTGCCGTGCTGGGGTGCCCGCACGACGCCCGACTGCGGCCGGCTGGCCTGCATCCGGCGCAGGGACGCCTCGGGAAGCTTGTAGAGGTCGACATGGGGCAGGTCGGACATGATCTCGTCCAGATCGCCGAGCGTCTTCGCCGCGTAGGTGGCGTCCAGCCGCTCTTGGAACTCCTCAGCGGTCAGCCGCCCGGCCGCGTGGTGCTCCTGGAGCAGGGTCGCGGTGCGGTCCCTGTCGTCGTCGGAGGCGCGCATCCGTGGGTCGCCGGGCATCACCGCTCGCCTCCGCCGGCCGGCGTACCTGCCGCGGACCTGGCCCGTCCCGCCGGCTCGACGGCGGGCGTCACACTCGCCAGCCCGGCGCGGCCGCCGTCCTCGGCGGTCAGCACCCAGGGGCCGTCCTCGGTGACCGCAACGGTGTGCTCGAAGTGCGCCGACGGCATTCCGTCGGCGCTGACCACGGTCCAACCGTCATCGAGCAGCCTGGTGTGCCGGGGGCCCAGCACCAGCATGGGCTCGACGGCCAGCGCCATCCCTGGTACGAGCAGCGGCCCGCGGCCCGGCCGGCCGTAGTTGGGCACCAGCGGATCCATATGCATCTCGCTGCCGATCCCGTGCCCGACGTACTCTTCGACGATTCCGTAGTTCCCCGCGGCCCGCGCGCTGGTCTCCACGGCGTGCGAGATGTCGGTGAGCCGGTTGCCGGGACGGGCCTGGGTCAGGCCGTGCCACAGGGCGCGCTCGCAGGCCGCGAGCAGCCGGGCAAGCTCGTCGCTGATCTCGCCGACGCCGACGGTGAGCGCGGCGTCGGCGTGCCAGCCACGGACGATCGCCCCGCAGTCGATAGAGATCACGTCGCCGGCCGCCAGCCGTCGGCCCGGGCTCGGGATACCGTGCACGATCTCCTCGTTGACCGAGGTACAGATCGTGGCCGGGTAGCCGTGATAGCCCTTGAACGAGGCGGTGGCGCCGGCTTCGCTGATCAGCCGTTCGGCGATCGCGTCGAGCTCGGCGGTCGTCACGCCGGGGCGGGCCGCCTCGGCCGTCACGGTCAGCGCGCGCGAGACGATCAGGCCCGCCTCCCGCATGGCTTCGAGCTGCGCCCGGGTCTTCACCTGGACCGCCGGCTCACGCCTTATCCGCATCTCCGCCCCTCAGGGTCCATCCGCATCGCCCGGCGACACCCTACGCCGGCCATTCCAAGGTACCTTCGGCCACGACGCCGGCCGCCAATCCATGAACACAGTCCATGAACACAGTCCATGAACACAGTCCACGAGCACGGGCCACGAGCACGGGCCATGAGCTGTACAGCCCGTCTCATCAGCACCGCCTCATCAGGACCACGGGGCAGTCAGCTAATGAAGCGGCGCAGCGCGTCGAGCGCGCGGGCCGTGATTTCCTCGACCGGCCCGGTCGCGTCCACGCCGAGCAGGATGCCCTGGTCGGCGTAGTAGGCCACCAGCGGGGCGGTCTGATCCTGGTACACCTCGAGCCGGTGTCTGATCGTCTCCTCGCGGTCGTCGTCCCGCTGGAACAGCTCCCCCCCGCAGTCGTCGCACACGCTACGCCGCATCGGCGGGTCGAACAGCACGTGCCAGACCCGGCCGCACTTGTGGCAGGTACGCCGGCCGGACAGCCTGCGCACCACCTCGTCGTCGTCCACCACGAGCTCAAGGACCACGTCCAGCTTGGTCTCCCACTCCGACAGCATCTTCTCCAGCGTCTCGGCCTGCGGCTCGTTGCGCGGGAAGCCGTCGAGCAGGAAGCCGGCCTGCGCGTCGTCCTCGTTCAGCCGGTCCCTGACCATCGCGATCGTCACCTCGTCCGGGACCAGGTCCCCGCGCTCCATGTAGGACCGGGCCTTCCGTCCCAGCTTCGTCCCCCGGCTCACGTTGGACCGGAAGATGTCACCTGTCGAGATCTTCGGGATCGCCAGATGCGACGCTATGAACTGGGCCTGCGTCCCCTTGCCCGCACCGGGAGGCCCGACGAGGACGATGCGCACTAGGCCGTGTCCCCCGGATCTTGCCGACCGTGCTTCCCGGCGTGCCTCCAGCTCGACAGAACGGCGATCCAGGCGGTGCCCGGCCGGGCGGAGGAGGTGCCAACAGCGGAACTATTGGCGACGGCGCCGGTGCTTCCAGGGGAAACGCGGTGGTGATTTCGCTGCGGAAAGGCAACATCCCCGGTCGCCGTCTGGGCGCCGGCCCGCACCAGCGAAGATTGGGGGGACACGGCCTATCTGAGGAAGCCCTCGTAGTTTCGCTGCTGGAGCTGGCTCTCGATCTGCTTCACGGTGTCGAGTCCGACTCCCACGGCGATGAGGATAGGCGTGCCGCCGAACGGGATGGTGTTGCTGGCACCCACGAAGGCGAACGCGATCATCGGGATGAGCGCGACGAAGCCCAGGTACGCGGAGCCGGGTGCCGTGATGCGGGACAGCACGTACTCCAAGTACTCGGCGGTGGGCCGGCCAGGTCTGATGCCCGGGATGAAGCCGCCGAACTTCTTCATGTTGTCGGCGACCTTGGTCGGGTTGAACGTGATCGCCACGTAGAAGTAGGTGAAGAACACGGTCAGGACGAAGAACGCGCCGATGTAGTACGCCGAGCTCTGGTTCTGCAGGTACTTCTGGATGAACGTGACCCAGCCCTGCGGGCGGGAAGTGTTGCCGAACAGCGACGAGACAAGCTGCGGGATGTACAGCAGCGAGGAGGCGAAGATGACCGGGATGACACCGGCCTGGTTCACCTTCATCGGGATATAGGTGGAGGTGCCGCCGTACATGCGGCGGCCGACCATCCGCTTGGCGTACTGCACCGGGATCCGGCGCTGCGCCTGCTCCATCCACACGA
The DNA here is from genome assembly GCA_035945415.1 of Streptosporangiaceae bacterium. Taxonomy (GTDB): domain Bacteria; phylum Actinomycetota; class Actinomycetes; order Streptosporangiales; family Streptosporangiaceae; genus PALSA-505. The sequence continues at coordinate 5,880 of DASZAD010000015.1, read as the reverse complement.
TGAAGCCGATGATGGCCACTCCGACCAGGATCACGACGCTGAGCGAGAAGGCGCCCTTTTGCTGGTAGATGCTGGTCAGCTCGCTCGGGAACACCGCGATGACCTGGGTGAAGATCATCAGAGACATGCCGTTGCCCACGCCGCGGTCGGTGATCAGCTCACCCAGCCACATGATCACCGCGGTGCCGGCCGTCATGATGATCACCATCGTGACGATCGTGAAAACCGAGGTGTTGGCCAGCAGGCTCTGGTTGCACTGCGGGAACAGCCGGCCCGACCGGGCCAGCGCGACGATGCCGGTGGACTGCAGGATGGCCAGCCCCACCGTCAGGTACCGGGTGTACTGCGTGATCTTCGCGGTGCCGGACTGGCCCTCGTCCTGCAGCGTCTCCAGCCGCGGGATGACCACGGCCAGGAGCTGCATGATGATGCTGGCCGTGATGTAGGGCATGATGCCCAGCGCGAACACCGTCAGCTTCAGCAGCGCGCCGCCGCTGAACAGGTTGACGAGCTGGTAGACGTTAGCGCTGCCGCCGCCCGAGGCGGTGGCCTGGCTGATGCACTTGTTGACGGCCTTCACCGATATACCGGGCGTGGGCAAGGTGGAGCCAAGCCGGAACACGGCGATGATGAAGAACGTGAAAAGCAGCTTCCTCCGCAGGTCGGGCGTCCGGAACGCCCGGAGGAACCCGGTCAGCATGAGCAGTCCTCGGCTTTGTCGTGGTCTCTGTCTCGCGCCGGCCCCGCGCCGGCCCGGCGGACCCGCCAGAGGGGCAACGGTTCCGCCGCAGTCTAACCCGCTCGGCGCACTCTAACAGCCGCCGGCAAGCCACCGATAGCCCTTGTCTGGGGCCTCTGTCTGGGGGCCTCTGTCCGGGGCCTCGGTTTACAGCTTCGTGGCGGCCCCCCCGGCGGCCTCGATCTTCCGCCTGGCGCTGGCGGAGAAGGCGTGCGCGCTGACCCGCAGCGAGCTGGTCAGCTCGCCGTTGCCGAGCACCTTGACGAGCTGCCCGTCCCTGACCGCGCCTTTGGCCACCAGGTCCTCGGGGGTCACGTCACCGCCCTCGGGGTACAGCTCGGCGAGCCTGCCGGTGTTGACCACCTGATAGGTGGTACGGAACAGCGCGTTGGAGAAGCCGCGCAGCTGCGGGACCCGGCGGTGCAGCGGCATCTGGCCGCCCTCGAACCGGGCCGGGATCGCGCCACGCGCCTTGGTGCCCTTAGTCCCGCGGCCAGCCGTCTTGCCCTTCGAAGCCTCGCCGCGCCCGACGCGAGTCCGCGCGGTCCGGGAGCCAGGGGCGGGCCGCAAATGGTGCAGCTTCAGCCCGGCCCTGGAAGCGGGTCCCGAGCGGCCGTCGTCTGCCATGTCAGTCAACCTCCTCGACGGTGACCAGGTGGCGCACCGTCTGGATCATGCCGCGGAACTGGGGCGTGTCGGCCTTCACGACCACGTCGCCGATCCGCTTGAGTCCGAGCGAGCGCAGCGAGGCCCGCTGCGCCTTGGTTCCGCCAATCTCCGAGCGGGCTTGGGTGATCTTAAGCTGTGCCATCTGGCTGCTCCCGGATCCCGCTAGCTGGCACCCGCGGCGGCGCGGGCGCGCAGCATGGCCGCGGGGGCGACGTCTTCGATCGGCAGCCCGCGCTTGGCCGCGATCTCCTCCGGCCGGTTCAGGCTCTTCAGCGCGGTCACGGTGGCGTGCACCACGTTGATCGGGTTGGAGGACCCGAGCGACCGCGACAGCACGTCACGGATGCCGGCGCACTCCAGGACCGCCCGCACCGGGCCGCCGGCGATGACGCCGGTACCGGGGCTGGCGGGCTTCAGCAGCACCACCCCGGCCGCGTCCTCGCCCTGCACGGTGTGCGGGATCGTCCCCGCGATGCGGGGGACACGGAAGAAATGCTTCTTGGCCTCCTCGACACCCTTGGCGATGGCCGCGGGCACCTCCTTGGCCTTGCCGTATCCGACGCCGACCATCCCGTTGCCGTCGCCAACCACCACGAGCGCGGTGAAGCTGAAGCGCCGGCCGCCCTTGACCACCTTGGCCACCCGGTTGATGGTGACCACGCGCTCCAGGTACTGCGCCGACTTGTCGGGTGCCCCGCCGCGGCGATCGTCGCGGCGCTCCCGCCGCTCACCACCGGAGCCACGGCGCGGTGCTCCTGCCATCAGTTCATCCTCTTCTCGTCAGTCGATACGCGTGCGTGCATGGTCAGAACTCCAGCCCGCCGGTCCGGGCGCCCTCGGCCAGGGCGGCCACGCGGCCGTGAAACTTGTGGCCGGCCCGGTCGAACACCGCGACCGTGATCCCGGCCTCCCTCGCCCGGCGGGCAAGCAACTCGCCCACCTGCCGTGCCTTGGCCTTCTTGTCCCCTTCGGCGGCCCTGATGCCGGCGTCCAGGCTGGAGGCCGAGGCCAGGGTGTGTCCGGCCACGTCGTCGATGAGCTGGGCGACGATGTGCCGGGACGAGCGGCTCACCACCAGCCGGGGACGGGCGGGCGCGCCGCTGATCTTCTTCCGCACCCGCAGGTGCCTGCGGGCGCGCGGGATGCCGCGGCCAGTCCGGCCGTCCGCGCGGGCCAGCCTGGATCCGCCGCCCGCCCGGGCGCCGCCGGCGCGACGGACCGTCTTTGTGCCAGTCATCTGTTACTTCCCAGCCTTCCCGACCTTGCGCCGGACCTGCTCGCCCTGGTAGCGCACGCCCTTGCCCTTGTAGGGGTCGGGCTTGCGCAGCTTGCGGATCTTGGCGGCGACTTCGCCGACCTGCTGCTTGTCGATGCCCTCCACGACGAACCTGGTGGGCGCCTCGACCCGGAACGCGACGCCCTCGGGCGGCGACACCAGCACCGGGTGGCTGAAGCCCAGGGAGAACTCCAGGTCCCTTCCCCGGGCCTGCACCCGGTAACCCACCCCGACGATCTCCAGCGTCTTGCGGTAGCCCTCGGTGACACCGGTGATCATGTTCGCGATGAGGGTCCGGGACAGGCCGTGCAGAGCGCGCACCTCGCCCTCGTCGTTGGGCCTGGTCACCTTCAGGGCGCCGTCCTCCCGGCTGACCTCGATCGGCGGCGCGACCCGGTGCCGCAGTGTGCCCTTGGGGCCGGTGACAGTCACCTCCTGGCCGTCGATCGTCACATCGACGCCGCCGGGCACGCTGACCGGCATCCGTCCGATTCTCGACATCGCTCCGCTCCCTACCAGACGTAGGCGAGGACTTCCCCGCCCACGCCCTGCTTGCTCGCCTGCCTGTCGGTCATCAGGCCGGAGGAGGTGGAGATGATCGCGATTCCCAGGCCGCCGAGCACCCTGGGCAGCCCGTCCTTCTTCGCGTACACCCGTAGCCCGGGCTTGGAGACGCGCTTCAGCCCGGCGATCGAGCGCTCCCGGGAGGGACCGAACTTGAGCGAGACCACGAGATTCTTGCCGACCTCGGCGTCTTCTACGCGCCAGCCCGCGATGTAACCCTCCTGCTTGAGGATTTCCGCGATGTGCACCTTGATCTTCGAGTACGGCATGCCGGTCGTGTCGTGGTACGCCGCGTTTGCGTTGCGCAGACGGGTCAGCATGTCTGCGATCGGGTCGGTCATTGTCATGGCCTGGTGGCCCTCCTCGCCGCGGTTTCCCTCGCGGGACCTCTGGCGTGGTCGGTGGGCGCCGTCTGGCGCCCATATCGGGTGGTGGATCAGCAGCCGGCCGTGGATCTACCAGCTTGACTTGGTGATGCCGGGCAGTTCGCCGCGGTGTGCCATCGTGCGCAGGCAGATCCGGCACAGGCCGAACCTGCGATACACGGCCCGCGGCCGCCCGCACTTGGAGCACCGGGTGTAGCCGCGCACCTTGAACTTAGGCGTCCGCTTGGCCTTGGCAATCAGTGCCTTCTTCGCCAACTTCCTCTCAGCCTTCCGTGAACGGGAACCCGAGCCGCCGCAGCAGCGACCGGCCCTCTGCGTTGGTGCGCGCGGTGGTGACCAGGGTCACATCCATCCCCCGGACCCGGTCCACCTGGTCGGGGTCGACCTCGTGGAACATGAGCTGCTCGGTGAGGCCGAACGTGTAGTTGCCCCGGCCGTCGAACTGCCGGTCGCTCAGCCCGCGGAAGTCGCGGATCCGGGGCAGGGCGATGGACAGCAGCCGGTCGCAGAACTCCCACATCCGGTCGCCGCGCAGCGTGACGTGCACGCCGATCGGCATACCCTCCCGCAGCTTGAACTGGGCGACCGACTTCTTGGCCCGCGCCACGGCGGGCTTCTGGCCGGTGATCAGGGACAGGTCCCTGACCGCCCCGTCGATGAGCTTGGCGTCCCTGGCCGCCTCGCCCACGCCCATGTTAACCGCGATCTTGGACAGCCCCGGCACCTGCATGACGTTGCCGTAGCTGAACTCCTCGCGCAGGGCCGGCGCGATCTCGGTGAGATAGCGCTCCTTCAGCCGGGGCCTCGGGGGTGCCTCGATGGTCGAGGTAGCCCGGGCGGCCGGTGCCGCGCCTTCCTGCCCTTCGACCTGCGTCCGGGCGCCAGCCTGGCCACCGCGCCGGGAGCCCTGGCTCGGCTGGGCGCCGCGGCCTCCGCCGCCCTGGTTCCGCTTCTGGGCGGACTGGCCCCGGCCGCTGCCGCTGCCGCTGCCAGACTGGCCGCGACCCTGCTGCTGCTTGTTGGTGGCTGCCATCAGATGTCCTTGCCGCCCGGACCCGCGGTCCGGATCTTCTTTCCGTCCTCGCCGAACCGGTAGCCGGCCCGGACCGGCTGCTTGGTCGCGGGGTCGACCAGCTGGACGTTGCTCACGTGCACCGGCGCCTCCTGGTGGACGATGCCGCCCTCCTTGGCGCCGCGGATCCCCTGGTGGTTGACCTTCGTGTTCTTCTTGATCATGTTCACGCCCTGGACCAGGACCGTGCTGCGGTCCGGATAGGCGGCGATGACCGTGCCCTCCATCCCGCGGTCCGCGCCCGCGACGACGATCACGTGATCGCCCTTCTTGATCTTCATCATGGGGGCCGTCTTACGCCGCGGCCCAGTCTTCTTTGGCATCACAACACCTCCGGCGCCAGCGAGATGATCCGCATGAAGCGCTTCTCCCGCAGCTCCCGGCCGACCGGGCCGAAGATGCGGGTGCCGCGCGGATCCCCGCCGTCCCTGATCAGCACGGCGGCGTTCTCGTCGAAGCGGATGTAGGACCCGTCCACGCGACGGCGCTCCTTGGCGGTGCGCACCACCACGGCCTTGACCACGTCGCCACGCTTCACGCCGGCGCCGGGCAAGGCGTCCTTGACGGTGGCCACGATGACATCACCGATTCCCGCGTACCGTCGGCCCGAGCCGCCGAGCACGCGGATGCACAAGATCTCCTTGGCTCCGGTGTTGTCGGCGACCTTGAGCCGCGACTCCTGCTGGATCACTTGGCCTTCTCCAGGATCTCCGCCACCCGCCACCGCTTGGTCGCGGACAGCGGCCGGGTCTCCATCAGCAGCACCCGATCGCCGACGCCGCAGGCGTTCGCCTCGTCGTGCGCGGTGTACTTCCTCGTCCGCCGGATGACCTTGCCGTACTTGGGGTGCTTCACCCGGTCCTCGATCAGGACCACGACGGTCTTGTCCATCTTCCCGCTGACGACCAGTCCCTCACGGGTCTTGCGGTAGGCCCGCGCGGAGGGAGAGGTCTGCGCCGGCTCACTCACTGGTTTCCGCCTCCTCGGGCTGCGAGTCCTCGATCACAGTTACGATGCCGAGTTCCCGTTCGCGCTTGACCGTGTAGATACGGGCGATTTCCTTGCGCACGGCACGCAGCCGGCCGTGGCTCTCCAGCTGCCCGGTAGCGGCCTGGAACCGGAGGTTGAACAGCTCGATCTTGGCCTCGGCCAGCTTGAGCTCCAGCTCGTCCTC
>DASZAD010000014.1:0-32754 GCA_035945415.1 Streptosporangiaceae bacterium | reverse complement strand
TCTTGGTGCCAGTGCTGGCCAGCGCGCCTCCGGCGCGACGGGCGGTGTCCAGGCGGCGTCCGGCCAGGCGGAGGAGGAGCCAATAGTGGAACTATTGGCGACGACGCCGGGGTGGGGCGTCCCTGTGCCGGCTTCACCTGGGGCCGGTCGCCGTCTGGGCGCCAATCCGCGCCGCTGAAGATCTACGAGACACGGCCTAGGCCTGCCGGAATCGTTTGGCGTCCGCGTCGCGCAACTGGATGCCGAGCCCGGGCGCTGCCGGATCCGGGATCAGCTCGCCGCCCTCCAGCCGGGGCAGTCCGTCGAACAGCAGGTCTTCTATGCGCCGATGGTCGTGGAAGTACTCGATGTGACGCAGGTTGGCGACCGCGGATCCGACGTGGGCGTGCAGGCTGGGCGCGCAGTGCCCGGAGACCTGAAGGTGGTTTGCGGCCGCCAGCGCGGCGCCGTGCAGGAACCCCGTGATGCCGCCGCACCGGGTGACGTCGAGCTGCAGGCAGTCCACCGCGCCGGCGTCGATCAGCCGGGCCGAGTCCGCCAGCGACCAGCTGTACTCCCCGGCGGCCACATCCATCGTGACCTCGCGCCGGACCAGGGCCAGCCCGGCGAGATCCTGGGAGGAGACCGGCTCTTCGAACCAGGTGACGCCGTGGCCGGCCATGTCCCGGCCGACCCGGACGGCCTGGCCGGTGCCGTAGGCCCCGTTAGCGTCCACGTACAGCTCCGTCTCCGGGCCGATGACCTCCCGCGCCAGCGCAACCCGCGCAAGATCCCGCCGCTCGTCGCAGCCCCAGGACTCACCGACCTTGATCTTCACCCGGCTGATGCGGTCCTCCCGCACCCAGCCGGTCAGCTGGTCGCGCGTCTGCTGCTCGTCGTAGCTGGTGAAGCCGCCGCTGCCGTATACAGGGACTCCGGGCCGCGTCTGGCCGAGCAGGCCGGTGACGGACAAGCCGAGCAGCCGGGCCTTGAGATCCCACAGCGCCGCGTCAACGGCTGATATCGCGGTGGCGGCCACGCCGGGCCGGCCGATGTTGCGCACCGCCCGCGCCATGGCCTCGGCGGCACCGGGGATGTCGGACGCGCTGCGGCCCAGAACGGCGCCGGCCAGCACCTGCGTCACCACCGGGGCGGCCGCGGCGGCGGCGTAGCTCCAGCCGATTCCCTCCGCACCCCCTGCCCCGGCCCGGGCCAGGACCAGCGTCGTCCTGTCCCACGCCAGCGTGCCATCCGCTTCCGGCGCATCGGTCGGGATGACGTAGACCTCCGCGCTGAGGTCGCTGATCTGCGGCAGGCCGTCCCCAGATATCCGCATGGCCGATGGCTACCAGCACGGGACGACCTCAAACGCCGGCCCGATGTTTGGCCCGCCCGATGACGGACAGCTTGGAGCGGTGCCGCTGGCGATGCGGCAGCCAGGGGTGCGCAACAAGCAGGAGGTCAGACGCAGATGGCGGAAATCGCTTCCGAGGCATTGATCAAGCGGCTGGCGGACTGGGGCGTGGACACCGTCTTCGGGCTGCCCGGCGACGGCATAAACGGGATCATGGAGGGCTTGCGGCGGCACCAGGACCAGGTGCGGTTCATTCTCGTCCACCACGAGGAAGCCGCCGCTTTCATGGCCACGGCGTACGCCAAAGCCACCGGCAGGATCGGCGTCTGCCTGGCGACCTCGGGCCCGGGCGGCGTCCACTTGCTGAACGGCCTGTATGACGCCAAGCTCGACCATGCGCCGGTGCTGGCCATCACCGGCATGCAGGAGACCTCGGTGCTCGGCACCGGTTACCAGCAGGAAGTCGCGCTGGACAAGCTCTACGCCGATGTCACCGAGTACAACCAGATGATCTACAACCCGGCTCAGATGTCCGCCGTGGTGGATCTGGCCGTGCGCACCGCGTACGCCCGCCGCGGCGTCGCGCACATCACCGTGCCGAACGACATCCAGGTCGCCGACGCGGACGCCGACCCGTGGCAGCACATGGCCCCGGCCAGCTCGCCGCGGACCGCCGCCATCATGCTCCCCCCGCCCGGCCGGCCGCGCGAAGAGGACCTGCAGCGGCTGGCCGACCTGCTGAACGACGGGGAGAAGGTCGCCATCCTGGCCGGCGCGGGCGCCCGGCACGCGCGCCCGGAACTGCTCGCGCTGGCTGAGAAGCTGGCCGCGCCGATCGTCAAGACGCTGTCCGGTAAGGCCACCGTCCCCGACGACTCCCCCTACACCACGGGCGGGATCGGCCTGCTCGGCACCCGGCCGTCGGAAGACCTGATGGAGGACATCGACACCCTGTTCCTGGTCGGGACCAACTTCCCTTACACCAAGCACCTGCCCCCGGCGGGCAAGGTGCGGGTGGCCCAGCTGGAGGCCGACCCGGCCCGGGCCGGCGCCCGCACGGTCACCGAACTGCCGGTGGTCGGGGACGCCAAGGAGGGCCTGGCCGGCCTGCTGCCACTGCTCAAACAGCGGTCCGACACCTCGTTCCTGGAGAAGTACCAGAAGGAGACGGCCCGCTGGCGGAAGCAGATGGCGGCGCTGGAGAACGTCTCGCGGTCCCCGATCGCGCCGCAGTACCTGGTGTCCTGCCTGGACGAGCTGGCCGCCGAGGATGCCGTGTTCACCTGCGACAGCGGCACGATCGCGACCTGGGCCGCCCGGCACTGGATGATTCGCGGCGGCCGGGAGTTCTTCCTGTCGGGCAACCTGGCCACGATGGCGCCCGGCCTGCCCTATGCGGTCGGGATCCAGCACGCTTTTCCCGGGCGCCAGGTCATCGCGTACGTCGGAGACGGCGGGTTCGCCATGCTCATGGCCGAGTTCATCACGGCCATCAAGCACGAGCTCCCGGTCAAGATCGTCATCAACAACAACAACTCGCTGGGGCAGATCCTCTGGGAGCAGATGGTGCTCGGGTACCCCGAGCACGGCGTGCGCCACTCGCCGCCGTTCGTCAACTTCGCGTCGTTCGCGGAAGCCAACGGCGCGCTGGGGCTCAAGGTGGACGAGCCGTCAGCGGTCCGGGACGCGGTGCGGCAGATGCTCGACCATCCGGGACCGGCGCTGCTCGATGTGAACGTCAACCCGGACGAACCACCGATGCCGGGCAAGATCGAGTACGAGCAGGCGAAGAAGTTCGCCGAGGCCTTCCTGCGCGGGCAGCCGCGCAGGGCGACGATCGCCACCACGCTGTTCAAGGACAAGATCAGCCAGCTCAAAGGGCGCGCCGGCGAATAAACCGTCGACGTGTCCAGCCAAAGGTCCAGCTCACAGGCCCGGCACGTCTGGCCAACCTGCGGTTTATTACGAGGCGGGTCCAAAGCGTGACCGCCCCTAGCCGTCGGTGGCATCAGCGCTCGTCTTCTAGTAGCTCCTGGATGGCAGCGGGCGCCGCCTGGCCGGCTTATTGCCAGAGCTCGCGCGGCTGGACAGACGGGCCGCCGGCGGCGCAAGGGCCCGCCGTCCACGCCGCCGGCGGCTGGTGGCACCGGCCCAACCGGGTGCCGGTGCCACCGGTCCGCGCGGCCGGATCCCGCACCCTGGATCCGTCATGGCCACGTGGACGAGCCCGATCACCCGCCACTCGTCCAGGCAGTGTGTCAAAGGGGCGACGCGCCGGAGGGCGAGTGGTGCGCCTCGTGCCAAAATCGGGCATTTCCCCGCATAAAGGTAGACACCTTATGGTGCGGATGGTATGATCAACTGCTCCATTAATCCCCGCGTCTACTTTGCTGCGCCTAATATACGGGGGCCCAATACATCGGGCCTAATATTGGGCGCTTCGCTGAATGTGCTTCTGGAGGCTGGGACCCTCATGGAAATAGCCGACACGCGGGGAGCCGGGTGGGATCTGTCCTGCGATCGCGCCTGAGCCCGCTAGGGTGGCGGAGGCCGGAGCGTGCAGGCCAGGGTGACGGCCCCGGCCCGGCGCGGCAGCCACCCCGCGCTCGAATCGCGATCGCCGTGCTGTTCTTTGCCGACGGGGCGATATTCGGAAGCTGGGTATCTCGCGTTCCCGCGATTGAGGACCACATACACGCCAGGACCGGCCCGCTGGGCCTGGCGCTTCTCGGTATCGCGTTCGGCACTTTACTGTCGCGGCAGATGGCCGGGCAGCTCGTCGTCCGGATGGGAAGCCGCGTCATCGCCCGGGCCGGCATCGTCTCCTGCTGCGCGACGCTGCCACTGCCCGCCCTCGCCCCCACCGCGCTCTGGCTGCTGCTCGCGCTCAGCGGTTTCGGCGCCGCGCTGGGCGTCCTGGACGTGGCTATCAACGCCAACGGCGTCGCGGTCCAGGCCCAGGTGGGACGCCCCATCATGTCGTCGTTTCACGGCATCTACAGCATCGGCGGGCTCTCCGGGTCCCTGGCGGGAGGACGTGCCGCGGCGGCCGGCGCCCCGGTGTTCCTCCACTTCCTCCTGGCCGGCGTCGTTCTCGCCGGTCTCAGCCTGCTGGTGTCGCCCTGGCTGCTGGGTCGACGCGGCCTGAGGTCGCGGGGCGCCGGGGCGGGTACGGCCGGCCGCGAGGAGCCCGCGCGGGGCTGGGCGAAGCTGCCCTCGCCCTATCGCCTCCCGCTGTTCATGCTGGGACTCGTCGCATTGTGCAGCATGGTCGGCGAGGGAGCGGCAGGTGACTGGGGCGCCATTTACCTGCGTCACAATCTCGGGACCAGCATAGGATTCGCGTCCTCGGGATTCGCGGCCTACTCACTGGCCATGGCGGCCGGGCGGCTGCTGGGTGACAGGCTCGTCGCCCGATGGGGCGAGCTGTACATGATCACGCGGTCAGCCGCTGTCGCCGGAACCGGATTCGCCATCGCAGTCCTGATCGGCGATCCGGTGGCCGCGATCTGTGGATTTACCGTCCTCGGGCTCGGGCTGGCGGCGGTCATCCCGGTCACGTTCTCGGCCGCCGGGCGGCTCGGCGGGAATGTCGCCGGCCCGGCCATTACCGTCGTCTCCAGCATCGCCGTCGTCGGCTCGCTCGCCGGGCCGCCAGTGATCGGCTTCGCGGCGGAGGTGGTAGGCCTGCCCGCCGCGCTGGGGCTGGTCAGCCTGCTGGCTTTTGCCGCCGCGGGCCTGATCTGGACGGTCAAGCCGGTGCGTGAGCACGCCCCGGCGCGCAAGCACCCGGCGGCGTCCCTGACGTGACCACCGGGGGAAAGGGAGCAGCGATGTCCCTGCTGAGGCCTGCCGATCGCGGCGTCCTGGCGACCGCGGTCGTCGACAGCCTCGTGGTCGCGTCGGACCCGGCGGCACGCGGCGCCAGTGCCTACTACTGGGATCGCGGGCGGCTGTGGACCGAAGCCGTGGTCCGGGCCGTGACCAGCAGCCAGGATCCGGCGATCCGGGGGCTGGGTCAGAATCTGGTCGCCGATCCGGGTGACCCGGCGGGCTATTTCGCCCTCAGGTCGGCGCTGACGGACGCCGGCCCGGGCGACCCGTCCCTGGCCGCGATCTACGACGTGGCCTGGCGGGCCGAGTGCAACTCCCGGCTGGGATATCTGCTCGGGCCGGATTACGCGCGCGATGAGCCGTACGTGCCAGCCGCTGAGCTGGAGGGCCTGCCACCGGGCGAACCGCTGGACCGTGCGGGTCCGGGCGGGGCGGCTCCAGGCGGGGCGGGTCCAGGCGGGGCGGGTCCAGGCGGCCGGGGTCAACGGGGCGGGGCGGAGGTCCTGATCGTCATACCGTTTCAAGATCGCGGCGCCGGCCGCGCCCGGCTGCGTAACCTGCTGGCCTGCCTGCTGTCCCTGCGAGATCAGTCGTTCCCCCGGGAGCGGTACCAAGTCACAGTGGTCGAATCCGACGAGGTGGCAAGATGGGGCGAAGTGATCAAGCCCCGCGCCGACCACTACCTGTTCGCTCCCAAGCCTGGTGCGTTCAACAAGTCCTGGTCGGTTAACGCCGGAGTGATCCACACGCCCGGGGAGCACGAGGTGATCTGCATCCTGGATGCCGATGTCCTGGTCGATCGCGAGTTCGTGGAACGGAACGCGGCCCGCTTCCGCCGCCCCGGGACGGGCGGCCATCTGACCTACCGGAACATGCTGTCCCTCGATCCGCCGGCGACATCACACGCGATACGTGACCGGCTGGAGCGGGGCGCGGCGCAGCCGGGCCCCGATCATTTCCGCGGCTTCGTGCTCCGCCGCCCGCCCGGGTGCTGCATCTGGGTCAGGTCGGCGGCGTTCCACCGGATCGGCGGCATGGACGAGCGCTACGAGGGCTGGGGCGGTGAAGACTACGACTTCCTCCACCGCCTCGATCTGGATGCTCCGTTGGACAGTTACGAAGATTGGCTGCTCCACATGCATCATCCGCCGTCGCCGTTCATCCGGGAGGACGGCGGCCTGGTCGATATCCCGCCGCTGAGCTGGCGGCCCACGGAGCCGATCGGACGGCTGGACCGGTTCACCGCCGGCGGGCAGCGGCAGGCGGCGGGCTGAGCATGCCAGACGGTGCGGTGCTGATCGCCGGTCGTGGCCTGATCGGCGGGGCCGTCCGCGCCCTGCTGGCCGGCCGCGACGTCCCGTGTGTGTGCGCCGGCCGCCGCCCGCCGGGCCGGGCCGGCGACCTGTCCCTTGACCTGGCCACCGAGGCCGGGCGGGCGGCTCTCGCCGGGGCCGCGGCCGGCCTGCGCCCGAGGTGCCTGGTGCTGGCTCATGGCCCGAGCGACGTGACCTGGATCGACGCGAACGAAGCCGAGGCCGCCGCCGTGCACGTGGGGGTCGCCGCGATCGCGGCCCGCTCCGGAGTGCCGACGATCCTGGTCTCGACCGACAACGTGTTCCCCGGCACGCACGGGGGGTACCGTCCGGACGACCCGGTCGAGCCGGCCAACGGCTACGGCCGGGTCAAGGCGCGGGCCGAGAGCCTGCTGCTGGTGAGCGGGACCGCTCTGGTGCTGCGGGTGAGCCTGGTCTACGGCTGGGCCGGGCCGGGCCAGCGGGTCACGTTCGCCCAGCGCTGCCTGGACGCGGCCGCCGCCGCACGCCCGATGTCCGCGCCCACCGACCAGATCTTCACCCCGATCCACGTGGCGGACGTGGCGGCGGTCGTCGCCGCGGCCTGCCGCTCCCCCGGGCTGGCCGGCGTCCGCCACCTGGCCGGCCCCGCCCAGCTGAGCCGCCATGAGTTCGCGCGGCTGGCCTACGGCCTGGCGGGGGCAGACCCCGCCCTGGTCGAGCCGTGCCTGCGACGGGACACCGACTGGGCCTGCCGGCCCCAGTTCTCCTCCCTGGCCTGCGGGAGCTTCGCCGGCCTGCCCGGGCTGGCCGCCTGGCGGCCGATGACCCCCGCCGAGGGACTGCGCGAGATGCTGGCCACCCAGCCGGCGGGCTTGCCCGTGGAGACGCGATGAACGACGGCCCCCGGCTCGGCCTGTGCCTGGCCGCCTACGGCGGGGCCGGCCTACCGGCGGCGCTGGCCGAGCTGGATGGCTACGGGCCGCTCTGCCTGGACGTCCCCACCGACACCACGCTCGGCCTGGTCGACGCCCGGCGCTGCTTCGACGAGGCCGGCTACCGGGACGAGGTGGCGGCCGTGCTGGCCGGCGCGGCGGCGCGCGGTTGGCCGGCCAGTTGCCTGAGCAACAGCCGTGACGCCCAGCTGCTGCTGGGACCGCACGGCCCGCACACCGACCCGGTCCGGCCTGGCCCGGCCGGGGAGAAGCGGGCCCACGCCGTGCGGTGCGCGATCGGGACGATCCGCCTGGCCGAGCGCATCGGGGCACCCGTCGTCCGGCTGCTGCCCGGCTGCCCGGACTTCGCCCGCTGGCTGTCCTGGTGGGGCAGCGAGGTGAGCTGGGCCGACAACATCGCCGAGTTTCTCGTCCAGGCTGACCCGGTGCTGCGGGCGGCCCGCGAAGCAGGTGTGGTCGTGGCCCTCGAACCGCATCCCAAGCAAGTCATCTACGACCGGGCCAGCGCGGAGCTGCTGTTCGCGGCCGGCGCGCAGTGGGCGGACACCCTCCGGCTCTGCATCGATCCGGCGAACCTGGCCGCCATGGGCCACGACCCGGTGGACGCGGTGCGAGGCTGGCGGGAGCGCCTGGTGGCGGTGCACGCGAAGGACCTGCAGACCTGGGGCGGCGGCGCCCCGCCGCCCGGACGCGGCTGGAGCCGGTACGGCCCGGGGCCGCCGGTCCGCTTCCGTGCCCTCGGCACGGGCGTACTGGATTGGCCCGCAATCGTTAGTGCTGTGATCGACGAAGGCTACACAAGCGTCCTCTATATCGAGCACGAGGACGTGCTGCTGCCCAGGCACCAGAGCATCATGCGGGGCCTGGGCCTGCTGCGCGAGCTCCTGCCCGGGGGTGCGGCGGAAGGCCGCACCTGGTGAGATAACCGCCGAAGAGGGAGGGGTGTCGAAGATGGATGGGGCGCTGCCGGTGCTGGATGACCAGCCGATACCCGCGCTGGACGGGCCGATTACCACCTCGGTGCAGCAGACCAGCACCTACCGCATACACGTGGCGAGCGACGAGACCAGCGCCTGGGGACTGCTCGCCGAGGTCATCGACGGCCACCCGGTGGTCATGGTGACCGACGAGACGGTGGACAAGCTGTACGCCGGGCGTATCGCGGAACTGCTGTCCGGCCAAGGGGTGAGAGTCCACAAACTGGCCATCCCGCCCGGCGAGCGGAGCAAGAGCCTTCCGACCGCCTGGCAGCTGCTGGACTGGCTGGCGCAGACCGACACCAGGCGCCGCGACATCCTGGTCGCGGTCGGCGGAGGCGTCATCATCGACACCGTCGGCTGGGTGGCCAGCGCCTACATGCGCGGGATTCCCTACATCAACGTGCCGACCACTCTGCTCGCCCAGGTCGATGCCGCCATCGGCGGCAAGGTGGCGGTCAATCACGAGGCGGCCAAGAACCTCATCGGCGCCTTCTACTCGCCGGTCGGGGTGGTGACCTGCACCGACTGCCTCTCGACGCTCGACTCCCGGCAGGTCCGTTCCGGGCTCGCCGAGGTCATCAAGATGGCGATCATCTGCTCGCCGCAGCTCTTCGCCTTCATCGAGCGGCACCTGGATGAACTGCTCGCCCTCGAGCCCGTCCGGGTGCGGGCACTGGTGCACGCCGCGTCCGCGATCAAGTGCACGCTGGTGGAGCGCGACCCGTACGAGGTGGATCTTCGCCGCACGCTCAACTTCGGGCACACCGTGGGTCACGCCACCGAGACGGTGACCGGGTACGGGCCGGTGCTGCACGGCGAGGCCGTCGCCTACGGGATGGCGGTCGCGGTCCGGGTGGCGGTGACGCGCGGCGTGCTCGACCTCGGCACCGCCGACCGTATCGCCGGCCTGCTGCAGGCGGCGGGCCTGCCGGTGGACCCGCCGGACCTGCTGGTCCCGCTGGCGGCCGACGAGATCATCGCCGCCCTGGACAAGGTCCGCCAGATCCGCGACGGCAGCCTGCGCTTCGTGCTTCCGACCGGTATCGGCAGCACGCTCATCACCGAGGATGTCCAGGACGAGGAGATCCGCGCCGCCCTGCGGCGCGGCTGAGATGGTGGCGTCTTCAGCCTCCGCGCCGCGGGCGCCGGGCCCAACGCCGCAGCAGGGCTGCGGCGCCCCGGCGCCGAGACAGCGCCGGCCCGGAGGGCCGACCCCCCGGAACCCCCCGCACGCCTCCCCATGTGCTAATTTGCGCGCCTCCGGCGCGACCGAGCGAAGCGCTCGCGAGGGAGGCAATGAGGGGGGGTCCCGTGCGGACCGCCCGCTGTATGGGATCGACGCGGGCGGGAGCAGGACGGCGGTCCGCACCTGGGACGGCGAGCGCTGGGAAGTCCCGTCGGTGAACCCGAGCTCGGTCGGCCAGGATGCCTCGGACCGGGTCCTGGCCGGCCTGTTCGGGCGGATCCGCGCCCACGCGAGCCGCCCCGCCCCGGAGCCCGGGCCCGTACCGGGCGGCACTTCGGCCCGGCCCGCGATCTGGCTGGCCTCGGCGTCCTTCGACCCGGCCACGGCGGAGCAGGAAACGCGGCGGATTACCGCCGTGGCGCGCATCGCCGGCCTCCACGCCGAGCTCATGGTCTCCAACGACGTGACTCCGCTCGTTCTCGACGCGCCGATTGGGTCCGGCCATGTGGTCGTGGTGTGCGGCACCGGCTCGGCCTTCCTGGCGACGGACGGGCGGTCGGCGCCGGTGCGCGCCGGCGGCTGCGAGTACCTGGGCAGCGACGAGGGCAGCGCGTTCGACCTCGGCTTGCGTGGCCTGCGGGCCGCCGTGCGCGGGCTGGACGGGCGCGGCCCGCCCACCGCGCTGACCGGGCTGCTGGCCGCCGCGGCCGGGGCGCCGGTCCCTGAGCTGGCCCGCAGGCTGGCCGGCCAGCCGTTTCCGAAGGCCGCTGTGGCCGCCCTGGCCCCCCTGGTCCTGCGGGCGTGGCTGGACGAGGACGCCGTAGCGGGCGGCCTGGTCGACGACGCGATCGGCGAGCTGGCCGCCGGGATACGAGCCGCCAGGGACGGCGCGGCGATCGCCGGCGGCTGGCAGCTGTCGGTCGTCGGCGGTGTCGCCACCGGCTGCCCCGAGTTCTTCGACAGACTGGCGGCGGCAGCCTCCCGGCTGGGCGCCGATCCCGTCAGGCTGATCAGCGACCCGGCGGAGTCCGTGCTCGCCGCGCTGGGTGCGCTGGCTGGCCAGGGCCGCATCGCCCAGGGCCCCATAGCCCAGGGCCCCATAGCACTGTCGGATCCCAGGGTCGACCGTGACACGTGGCTCCTCGACCTGCCCGGCTAGGACGTGTCTCAACCGTTTCCGTCTCCCAACCGTTTTGAAGCCAGACCCCCTATCGACCCGCAGAAAGGGCCGCCCGTGCACATCATCGAGTGCGACTTCGAGTTCAGCGGCTTTGACGATCACCTCGTCAAAGCGGGAACCTCGGTGTACTTGTGGAACCTGTGCCAGCAGTTCCGGTTAGCCGGGCACCGGGTCACCGGCCTGACCCCGGCCCACGGCCTGCTCGGCCGGCTCCGCGAACAGCACGAGATCACCGACCTGGCCTGGCGTTACTCAGCCAGCGTCCCGGTCCCGCTCGATCCCCGCATCTGGCCGGGATTCGACGGCCGGGCGAGCATCGCCGTCGAGGTCGCGGCGCACCGGCTGGAGATCGACGGTGTGGAGATCATCCTTCTGTCCGGCGGCGGGCTCGATGAATACCCCAGCAGCTTCTACCCCCCGGCCGCCCTGGAGGGACGGAGCCTGTCGTTCTTCAAGCCACTCATCTTCCAGCTCGCCGCGGCCCGGTTCCTGGCCGAGGAGGCGGCGCCGGGCACGGTCGTCCACCTGCACGAGCCTGCCTACCACTACCTCATCCCGGCCGCGCTGGCCGGCCGGGGCCTGGTCACGGTCTCGACCGTGCAGACCAACATGCCGGTCAACACGAAGGTGTATGGACCGGAGGTGCGCGCCGTGCTGTCCTTTCTGGGCGCCGACCCGTCGATCACCGACGGCCTGACCGACCCGCCGGTACCGGCCGGGCTGCGAGAGTTCCTGCCGGCGGCGCTGCTGCACGAGGAGCATCCGACGCTGCCCGGCCACGACTACCTGAGCCTGCTCGGTCTGGTGGCCCGGTCCGCTGACGCCCTCGACTTCTTGTCGACCGGGCAGCTCGATCACGCGCTCACCCAGGCCGACAGCCCGTTCGAAGAGCTGTTCCGGAGCTTCTCGGCGCGCCGGGAGCTGCTGGCCCGGCGAGACCGGTTGTTCGTGGGCGGCTGCGCCATCGGCGACGACTGGCTGAACCTGCGGCGCGGTGCCGGATGGCGGAGCGCCGGGCGGCGCGAGCGCACCCTGACCGCCCTCGGCCTCGACCCGGCGCTGCCCTCGATCTACCACAACGCCCGCTACACCGTGCAGCACAAGGGGCAGCAGGAGATGTTCCGCGCCTTGCTGTACCTGCTCGACGACGGTGAGCGGTTCAACGCGCTGCTGCACTGCCTGGCCCCCAGCCCACCGCACGACCCCGACATCGACGCCCTGGTCCGGCGCTACCCCGGCCAGGTCCGGATCGAGACCAGGCCGATGACCCAGCCAGAGCTGATGGACTGGGCCACGGCCAGTGACCTGTGCCTGTTCCCGTCGAAGTTCGAGATGGACACGTTCCTGATGGCGATGGGCGAGGCCATGGCAGCCGGGGCGGTGCCGGTGGCCACCGCGCAGCAGGGCATGCGGCATTTCGGCCACGCCTTCGACCTGGGCGAGCCGGGAGCCACCGGACTGGCGCTGCCGCGGTCCTTCCGCGTCGATGATCCGGTGCTGACCGAGGCGATCTGCGCGGGGGTGCGGCAGATGCTGCACCTGATGCGCACCGAGCCCGGTCGCTTCGAGGCGTTGCGCGAACAGGCCGTCGAGGTCGCCCGGCAGTTCTCCTGGCGCCAGACGGCGCACCGCTTCCTTGAGATCTTCGCCGCCGCCGCGGGAAGGGCGCCAGCCCCGGCGCGTATCTGCGAAACTGCCTGCGATGCATGACGTGCGGGCCGCCCTGCTGGCGGGCGGGCGCGGCGAACGAATGGGACGGCTCACCGGGGCCGTGTGTAAGCCGATGCTGCCCTACGGCGGCGGGTGCCGGCTGGTGGATTTCAGCCTGGCCAACGCGGCGCGCTCGGGGGTGCGCGAGCTGGTGGTGATGTCGCAGCACCTGGAACGCGACCTGATCGACCACCTGCTGCGCTGGTGGGATGGCCGCGACGGGCTGCACGTGCACCTCGGGCCGTACGAGAGCCTGCTGGACCGGGACGCCAATCGGGCCGGCCGCCGGGCCGGGCTGCCAGCCAGCCTGCCCCTTCCGGCCCGTCCGGCCGAGCACGGCACCGCGGACGCGCTGCTGAGCAACGCCGAATGGCTGTTCGCCGATCCCTGCCGGGATCTGCTGATCCTGCACGCGGACCACGTCTACGACTTCGACTACCGGCCGATGCTCCGCGAGCACCGGGAGAGCGGCGCGGACGTGACGATCGGCGTCCAGCGCATCGAACGGCGGTTCGTGACGCTGTTCGGCATGGTCGAACTGGATTGCCGCGGGCAGGTGAGCAGTCTGGTCGAGAAGCCGGCCGTGCCCACGTCGGACCTGGTCTTCACCGCGTTCTGCCTGTTCCGCGCGGATGTGCTGCACGAGGTGCTGACCGGGCTGAACCGGCTGCCGGCCGATCAGTGGCAGCACGACATCAGCCGCGACATCCTGCCGGTGATGATCTCGCAGGGGCGTCACGTCCGGGCGTTCCTGGTGCGTGACTACTGGGCCGACATCGGCACCGTGGAGCGCTACCTGCTCGGCCATCTGGCCCTGATCCGCTCGCCGGACGCGCTGCCGCTGGGCGACGTGCCACGGACCCTTCCCGGGGCGCGCCCGGAACTGACCGCGGGCGTGATCGCCAGCGGGCCGCTGCCCACCGGGGCGCAGATGCGGGAGTGCGTGCTCTACCCGGGCAGCGTGATCGAGCCGGGCGCGCGGGCCGAGCGCTCCATCGTCCTGCCCGGCGCCCGGGTGAGCGCGGGCGCCCACCTGTGCGACACGATCGTGCTGCCGGGCGAGGACCTTACGGGGCCGAGATCAGGGCTGGACGGCCTGACGTAAGCCCTGAACCAAGATCGATGGGGACTTTGTATGGATCCAGTCCATAAAACTCCCCATCGATCTTGAACCGCCGCTCTCAGACATGACCGCGGTGCGAATGTATTGAGCGCGGCTGATCGCCGGCAATGCTGGGTCGTGACCAGAGTTTGACATTGACCAGCTCTGGCCACTCTCACTAACCGGTTTGGAATGTGAACGGGTGCAGTTGCTGACTGGAGGGGCCGATGGTGATCGCCGTGCTGGAGGTGGCCGAGCCGGACTGGATGTAGGCGCCAAGATCGAGCAGGAAGGTGCCGAAGAAGTTGAACTGCTCGTACCGATGCACCACGTTGCCGTTCTCGTCGATGACCAGAATGCTCGACGCGGTGTTGTTGTTCGGTGTCTGGCCGAAGAAGTCCGGGCTCGCTGCCTCCTCCACCAGGAAGTCGTGGGTGCCGGGGACCCACACCGGGAACTGGTAGGTGCTCCCGCCGGGAGCGACGAGCGTACTGGTATCTGTAGCCAGATTCTCGATCGAGAACCCGCCCGAGGAAGCGATCAGGGCCGTGTTCGTCGTCGGGTCGACGGCCATGCCGAAGATGATTTCGTTGTTGGCGATGGGGAACGTCGAGACCTGGCCTGAGTTCAGGTCGACATCGACGACAATTCCCGGAGCGTTCAGGTTGGCTATGTCGGTGGCGGCGACGAATGCATGACCGGTGGCGGGGTTCTCGGCGATCGCGCCGAGGATGGGGATCGTCATCGATTGGAGCGCAGGGCTGATGTCGATCGGCGTTCCGGTTGTCCCGGCCGCGAAGTCGGCGGGGGTCACGTACAACTGTCCGTTGAGGGAACTGAGTAGCGCGCTCTGGCTGCTGGACTGGTTGTAGGCGGCACAGAAGATGTTGCCGGCGTCTGCCGGCGGGGTCCACGTTCCGTTCACGACTCCGCCACTGACCGGGTTCAGCGTGTCGAACGTGTCCGTCTGCGTGGTGAAGTTGAAGTCGTCCACGACTCCCGTGTCGTTGCCGTAGATCCCGGCGCAGCCGCCACCGAGGGTCGAGTAGAAGTCCGACGACGAGACGACGTTGTTCGTCGCGCCGGTGACCTGGTTGAAGGTCTCGATCGAGCCGAGCTCAGCGCCGTTGGCGGTGATCTGGTTGGAGGTCAGGAATCCGTCGTTGCCGTTCGCGTCCACGCCGAACCCGCCGATCACGGACCCGCCGTCGGCCGCGGCGATCCCGTCCATGTTGATCGTGGACACGCCGCTGGCCTCGCCGTCGACGCGACCGTGGGCGGTGGCCAGGACGCGCACTACGTGGAACATCGTCGGGTCGAGCCCGAGCTGGCCGCCGTTCAGGGTGGCCGTCCCTGTCGTGCCGGAAAGGGGCACGTACGCCACCGACGGCGAGTCGTGGCCGTTGTTGTCACGCTCGCTGCCGTTGGGGTTGTTGAACGTGTCGTACAGGTTGAACGCCGTCGGACCGGGCGCGCTGAACTCGGCGATCGCGCCGGTGGCGCCCGGAACGTTGCGCACGTCGTAGTGCAGCTGGAACGACCCGTTGTAGCTGAACTCCAGGAAGTGCCCGGGTGGCCCGGAGCCGGTCGACAGCGTCGGCGGTGGCGGCGCGGTGCTGCCGGCCGGCGAGATCCGGGTGAAGGCGTAGGCGGAGTAGTTGGTGGCGAACCAGCCGCCGGGGCCTTGCTGGATGCCAATGCCGTAGATCCCGCCGCCGGCCAGCGCCGACACCGGGACATCGATCGTGCCGGATGGCGCGGTCAGCGCAGCGGTGTACGACGGGCGGAAGAACAAGCCGGTCGCGGGGTCGACGCGGCCCGGATGAGACACGACCAGCGTCGGCGACGTGTCGCCGGTGAGGCGGCTGATGTCGTAGCGCACCGGGATCGTGCCGCCCGCCGTGACCGGCGGTGCTATCGGGGCCGGGACGCTGGGGACGGTCCCGTCAGTTGGGCCGAAGGTCAGGGTGAAGCTGGCCCGCGCGACCACCTTGCCGTTCTCAGTGGCCGTGTACACGAGCGGGACGTTCTGGCTGCTGGCCGAAACCAGCGGCAGTCCGGCAGCGGCGAGGATCGCAGCCGGCTGGAGCCGTGCCCAGGGGGTGCCGGCCAGCCGGAGTGCGGGACCGGTCGTGGCGCTGAGCTTGTAGATGACGCCCGTGCGGGGCAGCCCGGTCCAGTCCGGTGCGATCGTGACCAGCGCGTTCGAGAGCCTGCCGGTCAGCGAGATGTTCGCCGGGTCGGTGATGGTGAGGATGGACCCGCCGAGTGCGCTCGCCTGCTGTCGCTGTGCCACAGCGACCCGGGCCACGCCCGGCGTGACCGGCTGGCCGTCGGCGGCCAGCAACTCCTCCACTGCGTGGCCGACGTCGATCTGCGGCCCCACCTGGAGCGGCGTGTCCGACTGTGGCACAGCCGGCAGCGGTGTTCCGCTGCTCTCAAGGAACGTGCGAACTGCGCGCGGGCTGCTGGTCAGCGCCGTGTCGCCGGTCAGCCTGGCGACTTGAAGCACGACGGCAGCGGCCGCCGCGGCCTCGGGTGCCGACGCCGACGTCCCGCCCTCCCGGACGACCGTGACCGCATCGTCGGCCCCGCCGAACGGGTGCGAGAAGCTCAGTACGTTGTCGCCGGGGGCGGACACGTTGACCCGCGAGCCGAACCCGGACGCGTACAGCCGGCCGCCGTCGTAGCGGGTGGCCGGGTAGGCCTGCAGGTACGCCGACCCCGAGTTGGCCGGGTTCTGTGGTGGGGCGGCGAAGATGTCGTTGAGGGTGCTGCCACCGGCATCGATCGCTCCGGAGTCGGAGTCGACCGAGACCGCGCTGGAGTCGGCGACGTCGTTCAGGTTGGTGACCTGGCTGGGATCCGTGGCGACGTTGGTCGCGACCGCGCCGCCCGAGGGCGGCACCGCGGCGTTGGTGGCAGTCCGCAGCCCGTCGCCACTCGAGCAGCTGACGACAACGCCGTTGGCCACGATCGACGCGATCACGGACTCGGTCAGCGCGTCGTCCTCCAGGTAGCGGTCCGGGTAGCCGAAGGCGTCGAGCCCGAACCCGAGGGAAACGGTGATCACGTCCGGTCGCGGGGTCTGGTTGGCCGCTGCGAGGAGCGCGGCGTCCACGTTGGTGACCAGCCCGCCGGGTGTGGACGGAACCACGAGCCGGTAGCTCGCGCCGGGGGCGATGCCCAGCAGGTCGGTCAAGCCGGAGCCGGTCTCGCCCGGTCGCTGCTGGTCGTGTGGCAGCGGGGCCATCATCGAGAAGTCGAGACCGATCTCGGTCAGGGACGGGTCGTCGCCGCAGGTCTCGCCGGTCGGGTCCAGGACCCCGCTGGAGCTGGCGGTGTAGGTGGGGATCAGCGGCATCGATGGCCAGTTGATATAGCGCTGGCCGTTGATTATCTCAGTCGTCGGACCGAGGGCCGAGGCGAAGCCGTTGCAGGGGTCGTTGGGGTTGCCGATGGCCGAGGCGTCGTCGAGGGTGCCGAGCGACACGTTCGTGATGATCTCGCCCTGGCCGGGCAGTTGCCCGTAGTCCCGGGCCAGTGCCGCGTAAGCCGGGACGACGTCGTCGGCGGGGCGGTTCAGCATGCTCTGCGCGCTTGACGTGAGGGCGAAGTTGTCCGGCACCCCGGACGCGGTCGCGGCGGTGGCTGCCTTCTTGGCGTGGGCGTTCGCGGCGGCGGCGTGCAGCCGGGCCTGGCGGAGCGCGGCCGCGGGGACCGGGACCGACGGCGTGTCGGTGGGCCTGACGGTCCAGTTGGGCTCGGCGAAGGTCACGTCCGGGCTGGACCGCAACTTCGCTACAGCTGCCACGACGGACGTCTTGGTCACGTGCAGCACACGTGCGTCGGGGAAGTCGAGGAGCGAACGGCCGGTCTTCTGCTGAGCGGTGTTGTGCAGACTCAGCATCCGCTGCCGTGCCGCGCCGGCGAACATCGGCTGCGACCGGACGACGCCCAGCCCGGCCTGCGCCTTACCGATCGCCGCCGCGCTGATGCCCGGGCGGTAGATGACGACCACCTGCCCGGCGGCATACGGCTGCGCGCTGCCCTGGACGAGGTCGGCGATGATCTGGCCCTTCGATGGCAGCTCACGCGCGCCGCTTCCGGCCGGGCCCGTGCCGCCGTCGGGGTTGAGCAGCGGTAGATGCTCGATGGCCGATTTCACCGCGGTCGCGCCCGGCCTGTGGACCTCGGCAAGACCGTCGGAGTAGACCTGGGCCCAGCCGCCGTCAGGCAGCCGGAGATGCGGATAGACCAACGCCGGCCTGGCCGCGGCGGCCGCATTGGCCCGCGCCGGACCGGCTGCGTGACGGGGGGCGCTTGACGCTGTCGCGGGCGCCACGGTCGTGAGCGCCGCCGCGGTGGCAAGGGCGGTGATGATCAACGGTGTACGGAGCAGACGCACGGACATGACGGTCTCCCGGCAGGGTCAGGACGCAGGCTGTCGCTCTTGTGTCATATGACCACATCTGCGCCGCGAGAGCTACCTGTTAAGCCATCGCACACATCCCGCTGATCGTCATCGGAGCGGGGCGGTGATGATCCCGAGGTTCTTCATGATCGACTCGCCGGCGATGACCGGCGCCTTGCCCTCGCCGCCGCCGGCCGGCGGCGGCAGCGGGGCGATCAGCGCGTCCGGATCGGCCTCGAAGAAGAACACCAGGGAGAACAGCTCCTCGTCGGGAGCCTCGGCCGGCGGCGGCAGCACTCGGTGGCGCAGCGCCCGCCATCGGCCGTCCGTCCACCGGTTCATCAGGTCACCCAGGATCACCGCCAGCGACGCCGGGTCGTAGGGGGGCGCTCCCCAGCCGTCCTCGGCGTCCCACACCTCCAGGCCGCCCACGCCCAGCTGCCGGTCGAGCAGGCTCAGCGTGCCGAAGTCGAAGTGCGGCCCCACCCGCATCTGGCCGGGCCGGACGGCGCCGACGGCCCTCAGCGGCGGATACCAGTTCACGTTCTGCGTCCAGGTGGCGCGCTGGGCCTTGGACGTGAAGAAGTCCTCGGGTACGCCGAGGACGGCGGCGAGCATGGTGAACACCTGGAGCGAGACCCGCACCATGTGACCGGTGTAGCGCTCGGCGACCGCGCGCAGTCCGGGAACCTCGCCGGGCCACCGGTTCTGCGGGTAGTACAGCGCGTCGAACTCGGCGTCGCCGGTGCGGTAGGCCGGGCCCAGGTGGAAGGCCTCGTGCAGGTCCGGCGCTGACTCGCTGCCCTCGATGGCGGCGGCGGCCAGCAGCCCGGGGCCGGTCCAGCCCTTGTCGTAGCGTCCGCGCACGGCGTACTTCGCCTTCTGCTCCGGCGACAGGGCGAAGAACTCGCGGCCGCGAGCTCGTGTCTCCTCGGCCAGATCCGGTGGGACGCCGTGACCGCGCAGCAGGAACATGCCGGTCCGGCGCAGGCTCGCGTCGATTTCCCCGGCCATTTCCGCGCGCCGCTCCGGGCCGGCCGAATTCCATTCGGCAAAATCAATGGTGGGTATCCGCATCACAGCGCCGGCAGATAGCGGTCCAGCTCGTACTCGGTCACCTGCCGCCGGTACTCGTGCCACTCCGCCCGCTTGTTGCGCAGGAAGAAGTCGAAGACGTGCTCGCCCAGCGTCTCGGCCACCAACTCGCTCTCCTGCATGGCGTTGATCGCCTCGTCCAGGCTCTGCGGCAGCGGCTCGATGCCGAGCGCCCGCCGCTCAGCCGGGGTGAGCGCCCACACGTCGTCCTCGGCGCCGGGTGGCAGCTCGTAGTCGTTCTCGATGCCTCGCAGGCCGGCCGCGAGGATGAGCGCGTAGGCCAGATACGGATTGCAGGCTGAGTCCAGCGACCGGAACTCCACCCGGGTGGCGTTGGCCTTCTGCGGCTTGTACATGGGCACCCGGACCAGCGCCGAGCGGTTGTTGTGCCCCCAGCAGACGTAGGCCGGGGCCTCGCCGCCGGCGCCCGCCGTCCGCTCGGCCTCGCCCCACAGCCGCTTGTAGGAGTTGACCCACTGGTGGCACACCGCGGTGATCGCGGCGGCGTGCCTGAGCAGGCCGGCGATGAACCCGCGGCCGAGCTTGGACAGCTGGAACTGCCCGCCCGGGTCGTAGAACACGTTCTGGTCGCCCTCGAACAGCGACATGTGCGTGTGCATCCCGGAGCCGGGGTGATCGGTGAACGGCTTCGGCATGAACGAGGCGTGCACTCCCTGCTCGATCGCCACCTCTTTCATCACCAGCCGGAACGTCATGACGTTGTCCGCGGTGGTGAGCGCGTCCGCGTAGCGCAGGTCGATCTCCTGCTGGCCGGGCGCCGCCTCGTGGTGGCTGAACTCCACCGAGATGCCCACCTGCTCCAGCATCGAGATCGCGGTACGCCGGAAGTCGTGCGCGATGCTGTGCGGCGTGTGGTCGAAGTAGCCGCCGGAGTCGATCGGCTGCGGCTTGACCCCCGGCTCCGGCTTCTCCCGCAGCAGGAAGAACTCGATCTCCGGATGGGTGTAGAAGGTGAACCCGAGGTCGGAAGCCCGGCTGAGTGCCCGCTTGAGCACCCACCGGGGGTCGGCGTAGGAGGGCGACATGTCCGGCATCAGGATGTCGCAGAACATCCGCCCCACCCCGGGCGACTCGCCCCGCCAGGGCAGCAGCTGGAAGGTGGACGGGTCCGGCTTGACGATCATGTCCGCCTCGTAGACCCGGGCGAACCCTTCGATCGCCGAGCCGTCGAACCCGATCCCCTCGGCGAACGCGCCCTCCAGCTCGGCCGGGGCGACCGCGACCGACTTCAGATAGCCGAGCACGTCGGTAAACCACAGCCGGATGAACCGGATGTCACGCTCGTCGAGCGTCCTGAGCACGAATTCCACTTGCCTGTCCACGGCCATCAGTGTGCCCCGCCGGTGTTTCACGCGTGTTACGCCCGGGCAGGCACGGCGCGCAGCATTTACGCTGGAGGCGTGCCCACGCTTCGGATCGCGCTCGCCCAGGTCAATCCCACCGTCGGTGACCTGGAGGGGAACGCGAGGATCGTTGTCGAGCAGACCAGGCTGGCGGCCGAGGCCGGCGCGCGCCTGGTCGTGTTCCCCGAGATGATGATCACCGGATATCCGGTGGAAGACCTCGCGCTCCGCACATCGTTCGTTGACGCGTCCATCGCCATGGTCCGCGCCACCGCCGAGCTGCTGGCCGTCGAACGGCTCGGCGGCATCGCCGTGCTCACCGGCTACCTCGACCGGCGCGAGGGCCTGCCGCCCCGGGTGGGGCTGCCCGCCGGCGCCCCGCTGGACGCGGTGGCGCTGCTGTACAACGGCGTGATCCAGGCCACCTCGGCCAAGCATCACCTGCCCAACTACGGGGTCTTCGACGAGTACCGCTACTTCGTCCCCGGCGACCGGGTGCCGGTCTTCCGCCTGCCCGCCACCGGCGGCGAGGTGGACGTGGCCGTCGCCGTCTGCGAGGACCTGTGGCAGGAGGGCGGCCCGGTGCAGGTGGCCTGCACCGCCGGGGCCGGCCTGCTCGCCGTCCCCAACGCCTCACCGTACGAGCGCGGCAAGGAGTACGTCCGGCAGGAGCTGTCCGCCCGCCGCGCCCGGGAGGCCGGCGCGGCGCTGGCCTACGCCAACATGATCGGCGGCCAGGACGAGCTGGTCTTCGACGGCGGCTCCCTGGTGGTGGACGCGACCGGCCGCCTGATCGCCTGCTGCCCGCGCTTCTCCGGCGCGCTGGTGGTCGCCGACCTGGACCTGCCGGCCGCCGATCCGCGGCAGCGGCCGGGTGACACCCGGACCGATGCGGGTGACGGCACCGCGATGACCATTCACCGTCTCTTCCTTGAGGACCTTCCGGACACCGAACGCCTCGGGGCTGGCCGGAATCCCGAGCCGCCCGCCACCGGGGCGGACCCGCAGCCCCTCGACGACCTGGCCGAGGTCTATTCCGCGCTGGTCCTCGGCACCGCGGACTACGTGCGCAAGAACGGGTTCCGCTCGGTGATCCTGGCCCTGTCCGGCGGGATCGACTCGGCGCTGACCGCCACCATCGCGGCCGACGCGATCGGCCCGGACCGGGTGCACGCGGTGCTGATGCCCAGCCGGTACTCCTCGGACCATTCGGTGACCGACGCCGAGGATCTGATCAAACGGCAGGGCCTGCACGCCCGCACGGTGCCGATCCAGTCCATGGTGGATGCGTTCGAGGCCGAGCTCGAGGGCCTCGGCGGCCTGGCTGCGGAGAACCTGCAGGCCCGGATCCGCGGCATGACGCTGATGAGCCTGTCCAACCAGGAAGGTCACCTGGTCCTGACCACCGGGAACAAGAGCGAGATCGCAACCGGCTACTCCACCTTGTACGGCGACTCGGCCGGCGGCTTCGCGCCGATCAAGGACGTGTTCAAGACGCTGGTCTGGGATCTGGCCCGGTGGCGGAACGAGCAGGCCGCGGCGGCCGGGCAGGTCCCGCCGATACCGGAGCACTCGATCAGCAAGCCGCCGAGCGCCGAGCTGGCGCCCGGCCAGCTCGACTCGGACTCGCTGCCCGACTATGCCGTGCTCGACGCGCTGCTCGACGACTACGTGGAGAACGACCTGGGGGCGGCGCAGCTCGTGGCGGCGGGCCACGACCCGCAGCTGGTCGAGCGGGTGATCCGGATGGTGGACGCGGCCGAGTACAAGCGCCGCCAGTACCCGCCCGGACCCAAGATCACCCCGAAGAACTTCGGCCGCGACCGCCGCCTGCCCATCACCAGCCGCTGGCGGGAGTGCCTGTAGCCAGGCACTCCCGCCAGCCCGGAACCCTCCGGCTAGCCGGATACCTGTCGCACCCGGGCGGTGCTCACGTCGGCGATCAGCAGGCTGCCCTGGCTGCCTGCCGCCACGCCCAGGGGGCCGAGCTCGGCGCTGGTGGCAGGCCCGCCGTCGCCCAGGCCGCTGGTGCCGCCGCCGGCCACCGTGTAGATGTGACCGGCCGTCATCGGCTGGCCGTAGAAGATGCCGGTCTTCTCGGCCACCACCCGCACCCGGCCGTTGAGCACGTCGGCGACCAGCAGGTTGCCCGCCGCGTCTATCGCGATCCCGGCCGGGAGGGACATCTCGGCCTGGGTGGCCGCCCCGCCGTCGCCGGCGAACCCGGCCGTGCCGGTGCCCGCGACGGTGTACATGTCCCCGGCGGTCATCGACCGCCCGTAGAACGTGCCGGCGCTGGCCGCCACCACCCGCACCCGGTTGTGACCGGAGTCCGCGATCACCAGGTTGCCGTGGCTGTCCACGGCGACGCCCCGCGGGCGGTAGATCGATGACTGGGTGGCGGGCTTCCCGTTGCCGTTGAAGATGATCCGCCCGTCGCCGGCCACCGTGTAGATGTACCCGGCGGTCATCTGCTGGCCGTAGAACGTGCCGGTGCTGGCCGCCACCACCCGGACCCGGTTGTTGACGGTGTCGGTGAGCACCAGGTTGCCCGCTCCGTCCACTGCCACGGCCGCGGGGCTGGCGATCTGGGCCAGGGTGGCCGGGCCACCGTCACCCCTGAAGTAGTACTGTCCATTGCCAGCGACCGTGTAGATGTCGCCCGCGGTCATCTGCTGGGTGTAGAACGTCCCGGTGCGCTCCGCGACCATACGGATCCGATTGCCGCCCTGGTCGGCGATCAGCAGGTTGCCCGAGCTGTCCACCACCAGCCCCGCTGGGCTGCCGAGCTCTCCGCTGGTCGCCGGCCCGCCATCACCCGGGTAGCTGCCACCGCCGCCGGCGATGGTATAGATGTCCCCGGCGGTCATCTGCTGGCCGTAGAAGGTTCCCGACACCGGCGGGACCACCCGGAGCAGGCTGGCCCCATTGACGCCGTCGCTCACCAGCAGGTTTCCTGCATGGTCCAGCGCCACCCCACCGAGGCCGATCTCAGCCTTGGTCGCCGGGCCGCCGTAGCCGGAGGAGCCCTCGGTGCCGTTGCCCGCGACGGTGTAGATGTCCCCGGTGATCATCTGCTGGCCGTAGAAGGAGCCGCTGCTCTCCGCGACCACCCGCACCCGGCTGTGGAAGGTGTCGGCGATAATCAGGTTGCCCGCGCTGTCGAGCGCCACGCTCGCTGGCCAGTACAACACGGCGCGCAAGGCCGGGCCGCCGTCGCCCAGCCCGTGCTGGCCAGTGCCGCCGCCAGCCACCCTGTACGCGTGCCCGGCGGTCATCTGCTGGCCATAGAAGGTACCGGTGCTGGCCGCATACACCAGGATCTCGTTGAAGTCGAACTCGGCGATCACCAGATTGCCGTGCCCGTCAAGGGCCAGCCCCTCGGGTCCATAGAGGTTCGCGAGGATGGTGTAGATGTCTCCGGCGGTCATCTGCTGGCCGTAGAACGTGCCTGTGCTGACAGCGACCACCCGGATCCGGCCCGAGAGACTGGACGGCCCGCCGTCGGACAACAGCAGGTTGCCCGTCTGGTCGACGACCACGCCCTCTGGACCGTTGATCTCGGCACTGGTGGCGGGTCCGCCGTCACCGGTTGATCCCGCTGTCCCATCGCCAGCCACGGTGTAGATGTCCCCGGCGGTCATCTGCTGGCCGTAGAAGACCCCGGTCCTGACGGCCACCACCCGCAGCCGGTTGTTGCCCGTGTCGGCGATCACCAGATTGCCGCGCCCGTCCGCGGTCACCGGACCCAGCAGGTTCAGCTCGGCGCTGGTAGCGGGCCCGCCATCGCCGGAGTATCCCTGTGTGCCGTCGCCGGCCACCGTGTAGATGTCTCCCGCGGTCATCTGCTGGCCGTAGAAGACGCCGGTCCGGGCCGCTAGTACCCGGATCCGGTTGTTGCCTTCGTCGGCTATCACCAGGTTGCCCGCGCTGTCCGTCACCGTGCTCCTGGCGCCTAGGTTGGCCGCAACGGCCGGACCGCCGTCACTCACCGGGGCGCCGGGGATGTTGATCTGCCCGGCGGGCGTGGTCAGGCGGCCTGTGGCCGCACTGACGTCGCGGACGTGCCCCTGGGAGATGTATAGCTGCCCGTGGGCGAAGCTGACCCCCCGAGGGAGGGCGACGGCCACCCTGGTCGCGGGTCCAGGCCCGCCTACCCCGCCGGCCACGGTCGTGATGGTCCCCGCCGCATCCGGGGCCGGGCTCGCCGCCGCCTGCGCTCCGGAGGCTCCACTCACCGCGACGGCGCTCGCCAGCGCCATCGCCGCCATGGACCTCGTCCGCCCGCCCTTGCCCGCGATCCGGTTGGTGACCATCGGTGAGCCCTTCTGTCCGGCAGCCTGAGACACGCTGGCACGCTTGCCATAAGCGTCACACGAGCCGCTAGCACTTCTCTAGCACGGGCTAGCATCGCAGGTGCGGGCGCGGCCGCCAGCCGCGCCGGGGAGCCGAGGCGGCCTTTGATCGCGAGACCGGGCAGAGAGAGGGCGGTATGGGCGAAGCGAACCTGGCCAGGCTGGCCGAGCGTCATCTGGAGCGGCTCGGGGACGGCGAGTCGCTGTTCTTCGAGGGCCAGTGGCACACCCGCGGCGGCCTGGCGGACCGGGCGTCGCGGTTCGCCACCGGGCTGACGGCGCTGGGCATCCACCCGGGCGACCGGCTGGTCGTGCTGATGGCCAACTGCCCGGAGGTCTTCATCACCTACAACGCGGCCTGGCGGGCCGGGGCCGTGGTGACCCCGCTGATCTTCCTGGTCAGCGATGAGGAGCTGCGGCACGGCCTGACCAGCTCCGGGGCGGTCGGCGTGGTGACCACGGCCGAGTTCCTGCCCAAGGTGCAGGCCGCGGTGAAGGGCGTCGACAGCGTCCGGTTCATCGTGGTGGCCGGCGCTCCGGGGAACGGGGCCGCGACCGGCGAGTCGCTCAGGGTGGCCGGCTTCGCCGAGGTCGAGGCGGCCGAGCCGGGCGCGATCGTGGACCGGGCCGACGACGACCTGGCCGCCCTGCTGTACACCGGGGGGACCACCGGCCGGGCCAAGGGCGTGCCGCTCACCCACGCCAACCTCTACTGGTGCGGCTCGTCCACCCACCAGATGTCCGTCCGCAAGGGCCTGACCAGCACGCTGATGCCGCTGCCGCTGGCGCACGCCTACGGCCTGCTGGTCACCTGTACGGGGCTGCACGAGACCGAGCCGGGCACCGTGATCCTGATGCGCTGGTTCGACCCGGCGGGCTGGCTGGAGCTGGCCCAGCAGCACCGGGCGCAGCGCACCACGCTGGTGCCGTCGATGATCCAGATGCTGCTGGCCCTGCCGCTGGAGCGGGCCGACCTGTCCGCGCTGACGTCCGTGTCCTCGGGAGCGTCCCCGCTGGCCGCGGAGACCAGGGAGGAGTTCGAGGCCCGGGTGCCCAGCGCGACCATCTACGAGGGCTACGGCTGCACCGAGTCGGCCTCGATCGTCTCGGCCAACCCGCTGGACGCCCGTCGCGTGGGCAGTGTGGGCCTGCCCGTGCCCGGCTGCGAGGTGACCATTCAGGACGACGCCGGGCGGGTGCTGCCGCCCGGCGAAGACGGCGAGATCTGCGTCCGGTCGCCGGGCGTGCTGTCCGGATACTGGCACGCGCCGGAGGCGACCGCCGCCGCGCTGTCCGCCGGCTGGCTGCACACCGGCGACATCGGCCACCTGGACGCCGACGGCTACCTGTACGTGGTGGACAGGAAGAAAGACCTGATCATCCGGGGTGGCTTCAACGTCTACCCGCGCGACGTCGAAGACGTCCTGATCACCCACCCGGCCGTGGCCCAGGCCGGCGTGGTGGGCCGCCCGGACCAGCGGCTCGGCGAGGAGGTCGTCGCGTTCGCCGCACTGCGACCCGGCGCGAGCACCACCCCCGAGGAGCTGATGGACCACGCCAGGGCACGCCTGGCCGCCACCAAGTACCCGCGAGAGGTCAGGATCGTGCCGGGCCTGCCCCTGACCAGCGTCGGAAAGCTCGACCGCAAGCAGCTCCGCTCCTGGCTGGCCACCGGCAGCCAGGATCCCGCGCCCAGCTAAGCCGGACGTTGGACCAAGACGCGACAGCGCTCCAGGGGCGTTCGCCCTCGGAGCGCTGTACCGGCCTGACGGTCAGGTCTCGCGGATCGCCGCGAATCCCCGCATCAGCTCGTTCACCACGCGCTCGGGAAATCCGGGGTCGATGCCATCGCTGCCGTGCTTGCCCCGGGCCACCACCGACCCGGAGAGGGCGAGCATGGCGATCTCGACGTCGAGGTCGGGCCGCAGCTCGCCCGTGGCCACACCGCGGCGCAGCACCGACCTGACCACCTCGCGGCGCGGCTCGACGACCTGTTCCTTGTACCTGGCCATCAGCTCCGGATACTTCTCGCCTTCGCCGAGCAGCAGCCCGTACTGCCGGACCCGCCTGGGATCGGCGAAGTCCCGGCACATCGCGCTGACCAGCGCGATCAGGTCCTCGCGGACGGAGAGGCCTGGGGGCTCGGGCAGCGGCGTCTTCAGCGCGGCCAGCGCGTCGAAGAGCAGGTGCTCCTTGCCGGGCCAGCGCCGGTAGATGGTGGCCTTGCCCACGCCGGCCCGGGCGGCGACGGCTTCCACACAGAAGCCGCTGGGTCCGGTCTCGGCGAACAGGTCCAGCGCGGCCTGGATGATCGCGCGGTCAACCTGCTCGCTGCGCGGGCGGCCGGGGCGCCGGGCGGTACCCGGCTGCCCCTCCGCCTCCGCCATGTCCCGCCGGACCTCTGTCTCGGTCATGACTGGATTATCCCTCCACAGCCGCCAGGTCGTCCTGCTCCTGGCGCTCGCGCGTGCTCGCCTGGCTGCCCTCGGCGGCCTCAATGACCTCAGCGGCCTCGATGACTCCAGCGGCCTCGGTGGCCTCGCCAGTGGCCGTCATCTCCTGCGGAGCCTCGGCTCGCGCCCGGAGACCCGGCATCCACCTGAGCACCACGGTCGCGCCGGCCAGCGCGATCACCGCCGCCACGATGGTCGTGACGTGCATCGCGTGGACGAACGCGCCGTCGGCCGGGCCCAGCAGCGACTGCCCGGCCGCGCCGAGGTGCTGGGCCACCGCCTGCGTGGCCGCGATCGACTGCCCGGCCGTGGCCCGCGCCGCCCGGGGCAGCGCCGACAGGCTCGGGTCGAGCTGCTGGCGGTAGACGTTGGCCAGGACGGAGCCGAGGACGGCCACGCCGAGCGCCACTCCCACCTGCCGCGACGTGTTGGTCAGCGCGGAGCCGGCTCCGGCCCGCTCCCGCGGCAGCACGTCCATGACGGCGGACGTGGCCGACGGGATGGCGACGCCGACCCCGGCGCCCTGGATGGCGAAGAACACCGCCAGGATCCAGATCGGGCTGGACGTACCGAGGGTCGCGTACCCGGCCAGCGCGAGCGCCATCACGAGCATGCCCGTGGTGCCGACGGCCTTGGCGCCGAAGCGCTGCACCAGCCCGGCACTGCGCGGGGCGAGCAGCAACTGGCCCACGGCGAACGGTATCGTCAGCAGGCCGGCCTGCAGCGCGCTGTAACCGCGGACGTTCTGCAGGTAGAAGGTGGTGAAGAAGTACACCCCGCCCATCCCGAAGAACAGCAGCGCGATCGCGCCCACCGAGGCGGACAGCCGCCGGTCGCCGAACAGCCTGACATCCAGCGACGGATGCGAGATCCGGGTCTCGTGCCAGGTGAAGCCGCCGAGTACGGCCAGCCCGCCCAGGATCGGCCCGTACACGTCGGCGCGCACCCAGGAGCCGGTGTCACCGCCCCGGACGATGCCGTAGACCACGAGGATCAGGCCGACGATGGACAGCAGCACCCCGAGGTAGTCCACTCGCCCCGGGTCCGGGTTCCTCGACTCCGGGACGAGCACGGCCACGGCGATGGCGCCGGCCACCGTGACCGGCACGTTGATCAGGAAGACCGAGCCCCACCAGTAGTGGGAGAGCAGGATGCCGCCGAGTACCGGGCCGATCGCGACCCCGATGCCGACCGCGGTGGCCCAGATGCCGATGGCCCGCGGCCGCTCGTGCGGCTCGAACACGTTCGAGATGATGGACAGGGTCTGCGGCATCACCGCGGCCCCGCCGAAGCCCATCGCGGCCCTGGCGAAAATGAGCTGGTCAGGAGTATGCGAGTAGGCAGACAGCAGCGACCCGACGCCGAACAGCGCCAAGCCGATCATGAGCATCCGCTTGCGTCCGATCCGGTCGCCGATCACCCCGAAGGTGAACAGCAGGCCGGCGAACACCAGCGTGTAGGAGTTGATCGCCCATTCGAGCTGGCTCTGGCTGGCCCCGAGGCCGCCGTGCGGCTCAGCGATCGTCTTGAGGGCGACGTTGAGAACGGTGTTGTCGATGACGATGGCGAGCAGACCGACGATGAGCACGCTGAGGATCGTCCAGCGACGCCGGTAGATCATCTGCTGGTCCATGGTTCCCTTCGAATCGTCTGCCCGGGGCGGATCGGGAAGATCGCGCCACCGGTGAGCGTTGGGATAAGTCGGCGCGGCCACCTGCGCACAGTGGCTGCTACCGATACGGAACAGGATCGTATCGAATTTGATTCCCGCCTGTCACTCGAATTTTCTGGGGTTCGCGCGCCCGGGGGCCGGGCGCCGCGTCACTCCCCGCTGGGGCTCGCGCTCCCGGGGCAGCGCGCCGCGTCACTCCCCGCCCGGGCTCGCGTGCCCGGGGGTCGGGGCGCCGCGTCGCTCCCCGCCCGGGGCTCGCGTGCCCGGGGGTCGGGCGCCGCGTCGCCCCGGTCCTGGGCTCGCGCTGGGGCGGGAGCCCGTGCGATGATCGATGTGTCCGGGGACGCCACTAGGGCGCCACGAGACCAGGAGGTTCTCTCATGAGTTCTCATGCCGCTGCGCAGGCTCAGCCGGAACCGCTCTATGGCGGCAAAGGCGAGCGCCGGGTCACGGTCAGGGACATCGCCGCCGCGAAGGCACGCGGCGAGAAGTGGCCGATGCTCACCGCCTACGACGCGCTCACGGCCCGCGTGTTCGACGAGGCCGGCATTCCCGTCCTGCTCGTCGGCGACTCCGCCGCGATGGTCGTCTACGGGCACGACAGCACGATCCCGGTCACGGTGGACGAGTTGATCCCGCTCACCGCCGCGGTCGTCCGCGCCACCAGCCGGGCCATGGTCGTCGCCGACCTGCCGTTCGGCTCCTACCAGACCTCCCCCGAGGCGGCGCTCGCCACCGCGGCCAGGTTCTTGAAGGAGACCGGCGCGCAGGCGGTCAAGCTGGAGGGCGGCTACCGGGTCGTGCGCCAGGTCGAGGATCTGGTCAGCGCGGGGATCCCGGTGATGGCGCACCTCGGGCTGACCCCGCAGTCGGTCAACGTGTTCGGCGGGTACCGGGTCCAGGGCCGTGGCGAGGACGGCGAGCGGCTGCTGCACGACGCCAAGGCGCTGGCGGCAGCGGGCGCGTTCAGCGTGGTGCTCGAGTGCGTGCCGGCGTCGCTGGCCACGCGGGTGACCGAGTCGCTGTCGATACCGACGATCGGCATCGGCGCGGGCGCCGGCTGCGACGCCCAGGTCCTGGTCTGGCAGGACATGGCCGGCCTGTCGCCGCGGGTGCCGAAGTTCGTCAAAAAGTACGCTGACCTGGCCGGCCAGCTGCACACGGCAGCCACCGAGTTCGCCCAGGACGTCACCTCGGGCACCTTCCCGTCGGAGGAGTACTCCTACCGCTGAGCCCAGGTCAAGCTCGTGTGACCTCCGCCGGCGCCGCACCTTCGTCAGCATATGTTGACGGGAGCTCGTTTGTCAGCTTATGCTGACGTCATGGAAACGACCCTCCAGATCGCAGAAGGCGCCGCCAGCAACGACCCCGATGTCGGGCTGCGCGCGGTCGCCGCGCTTCGCGCACTGGCCGAACGGCTGGAGCTGCTCCAGGTCCAGCAGGCTCGAGAGCTCGGCTGGTCCTGGCAGGACATTGCCAGCCGGCTCGGCGTCACCAAGCAGACCATCCACCGCAAGTACAGTCGCCTGGCCCGGAGGCGGTAATGTTCGAGCGCTTCACCGACACCGCTCGCCGCGTCGTCGTCCAGGCCCAGGAAGATGCGCGCCGGCTCGGGCATCCCTACATCGGCTGCGAGCACTTGTTGCTGGCCGCGGCCGCGGCCGCCGAGCCAGCCAGCGCAGTCCTTCGTGAGCACGGCGTCACGCCCGAACGCGTCGAGGCGGAAATACTGCGCACCATCGGGCGAGGCCAGACCGCCGCACCGCTGGGCGACCTGGACCGCCAGGCGCTGGCTTTCATCGGCATCGACCTCGACGTCGTGCGTGCCCGGATCGAAGCGGCGTTCGGCCCGGACGCCCTCACCGGCGCCCTCCCGGACGCCTGCCGGACGAGCCGCCCCGGCTGGGGGAAGGGGCCGCTGGCCGAGCTGGCGCGCCGCCGGCGTCGCCGCCGCGCGCGTCGCAACGCCGCTCTGCTCGCCGGCCCAGGTGGCAACGCGCCGCTTCTCCCGGGCGCGGCTCCCCGCGGCCATATCCCGTTCACGCCGCGCGCGAAAAAGAGCCTGGAACTCTCGCTGCGCGAGGCGAAGGCGCTGCACGACAACTACATCGGCGTCCAGCACCTCACCCTGGCCCTGCTCGCCCTGGACGACGGCATGGTAGCGGTGATCCTGCCGGCCCTCGGCGTACCGGTCCCGTCGCTGCGCGCTGCCATCCTCGCCCGCTACCGCAAGGCGAGCTAGGCCTACGAGACACGGCCTAAGCCGCCCGCCGGGCGGCCCCTCAGGTGCGTGCCGGCACAGTGTCAAATGTCGGTAACCCGCACGCCGGCGTGTGCCTTGTAACGGCGGTTGACCGAGACCAGGTTCGCGGTCAGCGCCTCGACCTGGCCGCAGTTGCGCAGCCGCCCGGCGTACACGCCGCGCACCCCGGGCAGCCGGCTCGCCAGCGCCTGGACCAGGTCGGTGGCCTCGCGGTCGTCGCCGAGCACGAGCACATCCTGGTCGAGCGTCTCGACCTCGGGGTCGAGCAGCAGCACGGCTGACACGTGGTGGAACGCACCCACCACCCGGCTGCGGGGCAGCACCTCGGCGGCCTGCTCGGCCGCGCTGCCCTCGGGCACGCGCAGCGAGTAGCAGCCGCGCGCGTCGAACGCGACCGGGTTCACGCAGTCGATGACGATCTTCCCGGCCAGGTCGTCCGACAAGGCGGCCAGGGTCTCGCGGTGCCCCTCCCAGGGCACGGCCACGATGACGATTCCGGCCAGCCTGGCCGCGGCGTCGTTGGTCATGCCTTCCACCCGCAGCGGGCCGGTCAGGCTGGTAGCGGCCGCGGCGGCGCGTTCGGCGCTGCGGGAGCCGATGATCACACGGTGCCCGGCCAGGGAGAACCGCCGGGCCAGGCCCCTGCCCTGGTCGCCGGTGCCACCCAGGATGCCGATGACCAGCCCGGACACGCCGGGCTCGGCCGCCGCGCTCTGCTCCTTGCCGATGACCAGCCTGGACACGTCGGGCGCTTCCGGCCTGCGCAGCGTTTCCTTGGCGTTGCGGACCTCGTCATCAGGGCCAGCGCCCTGGCCCGGCGTCTCTGCTGTTCGCACGCCTCCATCGTGCCATCAGGTGACCACCCTCCGCCCGGCCGGCCAGGCCGCACGCAGCGCGAGGTGCGCGGGCGGCGGGGGTCGGGCACCATGGGCGGGTGGATGCCGACCAGGTGGCCGCGCTGCGGGTGCTGCTGGCCCCGACCGGATGGATCGAGCGGACCAGGGCGTTCGCCCGGGTGCTGCGGACATCGACCCGCAGCCCGGGAGGCCTGCTGCTGGTCGGGACGCCGGACGAGGAGCCCTGGCACCTGGCTGCCCACCTCGACGAGGAGAGCCGGTTCGCCGGCCTTCCCGAGCTGACGCCCACGCTGGTGCGCTGGGCGCCCGCGCCGGACGCTCCGGCGCACCTGCGGGTGGGGCTGGAGCGGCTGGAGGCGGCCCGGCGCGGCGAGGCGCTGTTCGTGGTGAGCCCGGCGGCGGCGCCGGTCCCGCTGCTGGAGCGGGTCAGCGATGCGCGCCGGGCCGGCGCGGTGATCCTCGCGATGGACCAGGGGGACGAGCAACTCGAAGAGCTGGCGCACGAGGCGCTGACCGTGCGGGCCGCGGCCGGACCGGTCACCTTCGACGTCGCCCAGCATCTGGTCAGCGCGGCGGCCGGGGAGCCGCACGGGCGCGCGGGACCGCCCGCCGGGCTGCGCGGGCTGCGCAGCCGCCTGGCCCGCCTGCTGGACACGGTGAGCGGCCCGCCACCGGAGTGAGCCGCGCGCAGGGTCGTCTTTCCGCGCA
>DASZAD010000013.1:0-5465 GCA_035945415.1 Streptosporangiaceae bacterium | reverse complement strand
GTAGGCGCCGGTGGACAGGTACTTCCAGCCGCCGTCGGCGACGATCAGCGCGATGTCGGCCTTTTCGCCGTCCGCCGCCGCCTTGTCCGCGACGGCCAGGGCGGCGTGCAGCGCGCAGCCGGACGAGATACCGGCGAAGATGCCTTCGGCGGCGAGCAGATCCCGGGTACGACGCAGAGCGTCGGCCGACGATACCGAGAACCGCCTGGTCAGCACCGTCGGGTCATACAGTTCGGGGACGAACCCTTCGTCTACATTACGCAGCCCATAGACCAGCTCCCCGTACCTGGGCTCGGCGGCGATGATCTGTACTCCCGGACGCCGTTCCCGCAGGAACCGGCCCGCTCCCATCAGCGTGCCCGTAGTGCCGAGCCCGGCCACGAAGTGCGTGATCTCCGGTAGGTCGGCCAGCAGCTCGGGGCCGGTGGTCTCGTAGTGCGCCCTGGTGTTGGCCTCGTTCCCGTACTGGTAGAGCATCACCCAGTCCGGGTGCTCGGCGGCCAGCCGCTTGGCCACGGCCACGGCCTCGTTGGACCCGCCCGCGGCCGGTGAGTAGATGATCTCCGCGCCGGACATCTCCAGCAGCTGCCTGCGCTCGACCGACGTGTTCTCCGGCATCACGCAGGTCAGCCGGTAACCGCGGAGCCTGGCCACCATCGCCAGCGAGATGCCGGTGTTGCCCGACGTGGGCTCGAGGATCATGCGGCCGGGCGAGAGCAGCCCGTCCTTCTCGGCTTGCTCGATCATGTAGAAGGCGGCGCGGTCCTTGATCGAGCCGGTGGGGTTCCGGTCCTCCAGCTTGGCCCACAGGCGCACGTCGCGGCGGGGCGACAGGTGCGGGAGCCCGACCAGGGGCGTGTGGCCGAGCGAGTCGAGCAGCGAGTCGTAGCGCATCCGGCTCCCAGGCCTAGGCCGCGTCTCGTAGATCTTCAGCGGCGCGGATCGGCGCCCAGACGACGACCGGCCCCAGTTGAAGCCAGCACAGGGACGCCCCACCCCAGCGAAAACGCTGGCGCGTCTTCGCCGGGCGCCCCGGGGTCGTCGCCAACAGCTCCACTATTGGCTCCTCTCCGCCTGGCCGGACGCCGCCTGGAGGCCGCCCCTCGCGCCGGAGGCGCGCCGGGCCAGCACTGGCACCAAGATCCACGAGACACGGCCTAGCGCGCGGTGCCGCCGGCGACGGCCGGCAGCACGGTCACCGTGTCACCGTCGTTGACCGGCGTCTCCAGGCCGCCGAGGAAGCGGACGTCCTCGTCGTTGAGGTAGACGTTGATGAAACGCCGCAGGCCGCTGTCGTCCACCAGCCGGTCGCGCAGCCCGCCGTAGTGTGCCTCCAGGTCGACGATCAGCTCGCCGAGCGTGGACCCTGAACCCTCGACCGACTTCGCCCCGCCGGTGTAGGTGCGCAGGATGGTCGGGATGCGGACCTCGATGGCCATGGGGGGTGCTCCAGTGTGTGGCGTTTGTCGGTCAGTGTCTGACTCATTGGGTCTGACGCGCTGGGTCTGGCGCGCGGGGTCTGGCGCGCGGGCACAGCGCGCGCGGCTCCCTCGCATCTCAACCGGCCGTCATCCGGGATCATTCCACGGCGGTCAGTCGTCGGTGACGCGGACCTCCTCCTCGGTCACCGTGTCTCCGGAGATCCGGAATGAGCGGAACTCGGTGTCGTTAGCGTCGCGGGTCGAGACCAGCACGTAGTGGGCGCCCGGCTCGCTCGCGTAGGAAATGTCGGTCCGCGACGGGTAGGCCTGCGTCGAGGTGTGCGAGTGGTAGATGACCACCGGCTCCTCGTCGCGCTCGTCCATCTCCCGCCACACCCGGAACTGCTCCATCGAGTCAAACCGGTAGAACGTCGGCGAGCGCTCGGCGTTCGTCATCGGAATGAACCGCTCGGGGCGGTCGCTCCCGGCGGGGCCGGCGATCACCCCGCAGGCTTCGTCCGGGTGGTCGGCCCGAGCGTGCGCGACGATCTTGTCACGCAGGCTCCGGCTGATCGTCAGCATGGACGCGAGCGTACCCGCAGCGTCACCACAACGCCTCGACCAGGGTTTCCTGCAGCACGGTCAGCCAGTCGTAGACCCACAGCCCGGCGGCACGGGGGTCGTCTGGCCTGAGCCGCTCCACCATCTGCTCCCAGTCCTCGGTGACCTCGAGCCGCACCCCCAGTGCGAGCCTTACGTCGTTGAGCGCGCGCAGCCAGGCCTGTGCGTCCTCGCCGGACAACCGCACCCGGCCGCCGTCGGAGGGAAGGGTGGCGAGCACGGTCTGAGCCGCGGCGACCTTCCCCGCACGCAGGCTGTTCTCGGTGTAGCGGCGGAACTCTCCGGCCGCCGCCGGGTCGTCCGGGTAGGCGTCGGGCAGCAGGCGGGCGAGCACCGGGTCGTCCGGCGGCCGGACGCTGTCGCTCAGCTTGAGCATTTCCTCCAGGTCGTCTTGGCCTCCGGAATCCTCGTCGCCCACGAGCTCCGCGACCTGGGAGACCAGCCCCCGCACCAGCGTCGCTTCGTCGGCGGTGAACCGCGCCGTGGCGCCGCCGCGCCTGGTGCCGCGGAACCAGGCCCGGGGGCGCCACGGCCCGGCCGCTTCCTCCGCACCCTGCGGCCAGTCCAGCTCGTCCGGCTCCTCCGGGCCGCCCGGCACCTGTGGCCCCTCCGGGCCGCCGCCGCTCACGTGTCCTGGCGCACCGTGGCCCACAGCCCGTAGCCGTGCAGGATCTCCACGTTGCGCTCCATCTCCTCACGGGCGCCCGCCGCCACGACGGCCTTGCCCTTGTGGTGCACATCCAGCATCAGCCGCTCGGCCTTGCGCCGCGAGTAGCCGAACACCTGCTGGAAGACGTAGGTCACGTACGACATGAGGTTCACCGGGTCGTTCCACACGATGGCGACCCAGGGCCTGGCCGGAGTCGTGTCCTGGCCGGACTGCGGCAGGTCTACCTCGGCTGGTGCCACACTCACCGGTACTCACCTCCTATCCGTAGTCTTCCACTCGTGAACCGTACTTCGACCAGTCAGGCTGGCAAGGCCGATGGGGCTGGTCCCACGTCTGGCACCGCGTCCGGCACCGCGTCCGGCCCCGCGTCCGGCCCCGCGCCTGGCCCCGCGTCTGGCACCGCGCTGCTGACCGACCACTACGAGCTGACCATGCTGGAGGCCGCCCTGCACAGCGGCGCGGCCCACCGGCGCACGGTGTTCGAGGTCTTTGCCCGGCACCTGCCGAACAGCCGGCGGTACGGCGTGGTGGCAGGGACCGGGCGGCTGCTCGACGCGCTGGAGCGGTTCAGGTTCGGGCCAGCCGAGATCGACTTCCTGAGCGAGACGGGCGTGGTGGACGAGCCGACGCTCGACTACCTGCGTAATTACCGCTTCAGCGGTCAGATCTGGGGGTACGCGGAAGGGGATTGCTACTTCCCCGGCTCGCCGATCCTCGTCGTGGAAGCCAGCTTCGCCGAGGCCGTCCTGCTGGAGACGCTGACCCTGTCCATCCTGAACCACGACAGCGCCATCGCGTCGGCGGCCTCGCGCATGGTGACCGCCGCCGCCGGCCGGCCGCTGATCGAGATGGGCTCCCGGCGGACGCACGAGTACGCGGCCGTGGCCAGCGCCCGCGCCTCCTACATCGCCGGCTTCGACACCACCTCGAACCTGGCGGCCAGGCGCGAGTTCGGCGTCCCGAGCGCGGGGACCAGCGCGCACGCGTTCACGCTGCTGCACGACAGCGAACGGCAGGCGTTCACCGCCCAGCTCCAAGCGCTGGGGACCGGGACCACGCTGCTGGTGGACACCTTCGAGGTGTCCCGGGCGGTGCGCACCGCGGTGGAGCTGGCCGGGTCCGATCTCGGCGCGGTCAGGATCGACAGCGGGGACCTGCCCAGCGTGGCCCGGCAGGTGCGGTCGCTGCTGGACGAGCTGGGCGCGACCAAGACCAGGATCGTGCTGACCGGTGACCTGGACGA
This sequence comes from Streptosporangiaceae bacterium, assembly GCA_035945415.1. Taxonomy (GTDB): domain Bacteria; phylum Actinomycetota; class Actinomycetes; order Streptosporangiales; family Streptosporangiaceae; genus PALSA-505. Next base: position 1,510 of record DASZAD010000013.1, on the reverse strand, counting down.
GTTCTCGATCGCCGCCCTCGGCACCGCGCCGGTGGACGGGTACGGGGTCGGCACCGCGCTCGTCACCGGGTCCGGCGCGCCCACCGCGGCGCTGGTCTACAAGCTGGTGGCCCGGACGGACACGGCGGGCGCGGCGGCACCGCTGCGCCCGATGGCCAAGCGCTCGGTGGGCAAGCCGGGACGCGGCGGGCGCAAGTGGGCGGTCCGGCGCCGCGACGATCACGGCCACGCGCTCACCGAGCGGATCACCCTGGCCAGTCCTGACCTCGGACCCTACGACCGCCCCCTGCTCCGGCCGCTGGTCCGTGACGGCGAGATCGTCGGCCGGGAGCCGCTGGAGGCAGCCAGGGAGCGCCACCGCGCGGTGCTGGCCGAGCTGCCCGCCCATGCGCTCCAGCTCTCCCGGGGCGGCCCGGCGATCCCCACCGTGTGGGAGCCATAGCCATTACCCTCGGGTACATGCGCGCACTCATCATCGTCGACGTGCAGAACGACTTCTGCGAGGGCGGCTCGCTCCCCGTGACCGGCGGTGCCGCGGTGGCCGCGGGGATCACCAGATACCTGGCCACGGCCGCGGGCGAGTACGACCAGATCGTGGCCACCAGGGACTATCACATCAACCCCGGGAGCCACTTCTCCAGCCATCCGGACTACCTGAGCTCCTGGCCGCCGCACTGCGTTGTGGGCACGCCCGGCGCGGACTTCCATCCCAGCCTGGAGCTGTCCCGGGTCCAGGAAGTGTTCAGCAAAGGCTCGTACGCCGCCGCCTACAGCGGGTTCGAAGGGACCAGCGGCGACGGGGAGAAGCTGGGCGACTGGCTGCGGGAGCACAGGATCGACGAGGTCGACGTGGCGGGCCTCGCGACCGACTACTGCGTGAGCGCCACCGCGGCCGACGCTGCCGCCAAAGGCTTGCGCACCAGGTTGCTGGTCGAACTCAGCGCCGGGGTCGCGCCGGAGACCACCCGGCAGGCGCTGGACGACCTGCGCGCCGCCGGAGTCGAGCTGGCCGGCGGCCAGCGGGATCAGCCAGTGGGCAGCGACTCGTAGATCTGTCAAGCATCTTGCCATGGTCGTTAGCAGAGTAGCTACTGATCCGTGTACTAGCACGTGAGCGCGTAGACTCGAACTTAATGATGTGATACAGCTCACGCGTGTTATGTCTGGTTTTGGCAGTTGAAGCTGTTCATAACTCTGACTTTTCCATGACTCAGTTACGTTTGTGACCAGCAGGAACGCCTCGCCTGGATTTGTTGGAGTCCAGAGTTCGACGCTTGGCGGCCGTCCCAGAGCCGCAATCCGTCCAGTCCTGCGACACACTCGCTCTCGGCGTCGCCGGTCGGGGTGTGGACAGTAGGCTGGAGCCTCGCTGACTTGCTTTACAGCCGCGCTAGAAGCCCTGAACCGATCTAGGAGAAGTCTGCCTTGGGCGAGACATCGAAAGCGCACAAGACGCCGTCCCCCCCATCCCCACCTGCGCGCCAGGTAATCGAGAAGCGAGGTGGTCAGA
>DASZAD010000012.1:0-11631 GCA_035945415.1 Streptosporangiaceae bacterium | reverse complement strand
GGCGCGGGATTTGGTCGGGCTGGGCCTGGACGGGCACAAGTTCGGCATCCCGGTCCCCTCCCGCGCCCGCGGGCACCTGGTGGACGAGATGCTCGGCGCGGTCGGCGCGGATGGGTTCGCCGACGCCAGGGTGGGCACCCTGTCCGGCGGCGAGCAGCAGCGCGTGCTGATCGCGCACGCCCTGATCAGCGGGCCCAAACTGCTGCTGCTGGACGAGCCGCTGGCCGGCCTCGACCTGCGGAGCGAACAGGAGGTCGTCGGCCTGCTCGCTCGCATCGCCAAGGAGAAGCAGGTCGCCGTGCTGCTGTCGGCGCACGAGATGAACCCACTGCTGCCCGTGATGGACCGCGTGGTCTACCTGGCGGGCGGCCGCGCCGCCAGCGGCCCGGCCGGCGAGGTCATCCGCACCGACGTGCTCAGCGCGCTCTACGGCCACCACGTCGACGTCATCCACGTCCACGACCGCATCCTGGTAGTGGCTGGGTAACTGGTGAGTGGCGTCCTCCGTTACATCGTCGAGCCGGGCTTCTTCGGCAGCGCGCCGGCCCACCTCGCGCTGGCCGCGGGCGGGGTGGCCGCGGTGGTGTCCGGGATCCTCGGCGTCTTCGCGGTGATGCGGGGCCAGTCCTACGCGGGCCACGCGTTCGCTGATGTCAGCGTGACCGGCGGCTCCGCCTCGTTCCTGATCGGGATCAGCCCGATCTGGGGATTCGCCGGCACCAGCGTGCTGGCCGCCGGGATCATGGACATGATCGGAATCCGCCGTCCCCGGGGCCGGGACCTGGCCACCGGCATCGTGCGCGGCGCGGGGCTCGGGCTGGCGGCGCTGTTCCTGTACTGGGACACCACGCACGGCAGCACGACCGGCGCGACGATCGAGATCCTGTTCGGCTCCATGTTCGTCCTCGACCCCTCGGTCCTGCCGTTCGTGGTGGCGCTGTCCCTGCTCGCCGCGGGCATCGCCGCCGTGCTCTACCGCCCGTTGCTGCTGAGCTCGCTCAGCGCCGAGCTGGCCTACGCCCGCGGCGTCCCGGTGCGGCTGGCCGGCGTGCTGTGCCTGGCCGCGATCGCCATGGCCGTGTCGCTGTCGTCGCTGACCATCGGCGCGATCCTCAGCACGGCGCTGCTGATCGGGCCGGCGGCGACCGCGCTGCGGCTGACCAGCAGGCCGGGCGTGGCCATAGCCTGGTCGGCCGCGTGCGGGCTGGCCGCCACGTGGCTGGGCATCCTGCTCGCCTACGACAGCTACTACTGGCCCCCGGTCAGGCAGGGCTGGCCGGTGAGCTTCTTCGTGGTCGCGCTGGTCTTCCTGTTCTACCTGGCCGCTCAAGTTACGGGCTCGCGGCGCGGCCGGCGCCGGCCCGCGCCCGCCGCTGTGACTGAGCCCGCGCCGGAACCGGCGGTGAGGTAGCGCCATGTTCTACGGCTTCATGGTGAACACCTGGACGGTGGCCACGATCATCGCGGTGGTGGCCGGCGTCGTGGGCTTCTTCGTCGTGCTGCGGGGGTCGGCGTTCGTGGCCGACGCGTTGCCTACCGGAGCGTTCGCCGGGGCCGCCGGGGCCAGCCTGATCGGCGTCAACACCCTGGCCGGGCTGGGCGTCTTCTCGCTGGCCGGCGCGCTCGGCATCGGCTGGCTGGGCCGCCGCGGCCGCCACGACGTGGCCACGGCCCTGGTGCTGGTGCTCATGCTGGGGCTGGGCGATCTGTTCCTGAGCTTCAGCACGTCATACGGTCCCGAGATCTTCTCGCTTCTGTTCGGTGAGGTGCTCGGAATCAGCCAGAACGAAGTGGCGCCGGTCGCCGTGCTTTCGGCGATCTGCGTCATCGCGACCATGATGATGTTCCGCCCGCTGATGCTGTCCTCGGTGATGCCGGAGCTCGCCGAAGCCCGCGGCAAGCGCGCCCACCGGATCGATATGGGCTTCCTGGCGGTCATCGCCCTGGCCACGAGCATGGCACTGCCCGTGGTGGGCGCGCTGCTGATTTTCAGCCTGATGATCGGCCCGCCGTCGGCGGCCCGGTCGTTCACCAGCGCTCCGTACCCGGCCCTGGCCCTGTCCGTGGTCCTGGCCATCGTCACGGTGTGGGCCGCGATCGCGGCGTCCTACGTCACGAACTGGCCGGTCGGCTTCTTCGTCGGCGCCACCGGCGCCTTCTGGTACGCGGTCGGGCGCGCCTGGACGGCCTGGGGCCGGAACCGGGCCGGACGGTGGCTCGCCAAGCAGAGCAGGGAGGTGACAGTCGTTGCCGGCTAAGGTGCGGGATGTGATGACGTCGTCGCCTGCCAAGTCGCCTTCGGGCGGCACGCGGGTGCGTGAGACCCGCCAGGCCGAGGCGCTGTCGAGGGCCCTGGACAGCCTGTCCGGCTTCTGCAGCGCCCAGCAGATCCACGCCGAGCTCCGCCGCCTCGGCCAGCCGGTCGGCCTCACCACCGTCTACCGCCACCTCCAGGTGCTCAGCGAGGACGGCCGGGTGGACACGATCCGCGACGCCAGCGGCGAGACGCTGTACCGCCGGTGCCGCAGCAACGCCCATCACCACCACTTGACCTGCCGCTCCTGCGGCCGGAGCGTGGAGGTGGAAGGCCGGGACGTCGAACGGTGGGCCACGCAGGTGGCCGCCGAGGCCGGGTTCGTGGACGTTGACCACACCGTGGAACTCTTCGGCCTCTGCCCGGAGTGCGCCGCCCGCTGAATGCAGGTACCGCTTAGCCTCGTAGCGGGCGCCAGCATCCCTGCGGTTGACCGGGAGCAGCCGCCCGCGGAGCCGGCGTTCGGCCAGGCCGACGGCCGGCGGAGCGGGCGGCTGTTCCCGGCACCAGCAGACAGCGATCAGCGAGAGACCTGCACCAGTTCGCGCGGGCCGCTTGCCTCCTCACGGATCCCGTACTTCGCGTAGAAGCGGCGCAGCGGGCGAGGCGCCCACCAGTTCGCCCGGCCGAGCAGGCGCATGGTGGCGGGCACGAGCAGCACCCGGACCACGGACGCGTCCACCACCAGCGCGATGACCATGCCCACGCCCAGCAACTTGATGAAGATGATGTCGGAGGCGGAGAACGCGCCGACCACGATGATCAGCAGCAGCGCGGCCGAGGTGATGATCCCGCCGGTGCGCTGCAGGCCCGCCGCGACCGCGGCGGTGTTGTCCCCGGTGAGGTCGTACTGCTCGCGGACCCGCGAGAGCAGGAACACCTCGTAGTCCATCGACAACCCGAACACGATGGCCAGCATCAGGATGGGCATGCTCGGGTCGATCGTGCCCGTCGAGGTGAACCGCAGCAGGTTCGACAGGTGACCGTCCTGGAAGATCCAGACGATGGCGCCGAACGCCGCCGACAGCGACAGCACGTTCATCACGATCGCCTTGATGGGCAGGACCACCGAACCGAAGGCCAGGAACATCAGGACGAACGTAGCCAGGCCGACCATCAGGGCCATCCAGGGGAGCGTCTGGCCCAGGCTGGACAGCTCATCCACCAGCTCAGCGGTGCTGCCGCCGACGTAGACGCTGGCCCCGGCAGGCGCGGCAACCGCCCGGACCCTGGTCACAATGGTGCGGGCCTGCGCCGAGTACGGCTGTGGCGTGTAGCCCAGGTCGATGCGGGCGACGTCGCCGGAAGCGCCGGTCAGGGCGGCCGAGGTGACCCCGGGCACGCGGTCGAGCCTCTGCAGGTAGCCGGTCAGAGCGGCCTGCTGGGCGGGTCCCGATGCCGGATCTGGCAGCTTGACCAGGGCCTCGATCGGGCTGGTCGAGTTCACCGGGAAGTCGCGGTTCAGCACGTCGGTGACCTGGTGCGGGGCTGAACTTGACGACAGGACCCGGGCGTCGGTGCCGCCCCAGGTGACCGACAGGAACGGGATGCCCAGCGCCAGCAGGGCGGCCACGATCACGACGACGTAGGCCACCGGGCGGCGCATGACGCTGCCCGCGATCCGGCTCCAGGCACCACCTGAGGCCGGAGCGGCGGCGCGCACTCGACGGCGAACCCGCAAGGCGTTCACCCGGGGGCCGAGGACGGCCAGCAGGGCCGGCAGGACGGTGAGGGCGGCGATCATGTCCACCAGCACGGTGGCGACACCGCCATAGCCCATCGAGCGCAGGAACACCTCGGGGAACAGCATGAGGCTCGACAGGGCGACCGCGACCGTGACGCCGGAGACCGCGACCGTGCGGCCGGCCGTGGCCAGCGTCCGGGCGACCGCCTCCTCCACCGACGGCTGCCTGCGCAGCTCCTCGCGGAACCGGCCCACCATGAACAGCCCGTAGTCGATGGCCAGGCCCAGGCCGAGGATCGTGGTGATGTTGATCGAATAGGTGGAGACGGCGGCGCCCAGGGCCAGCAGCCGCAGCACGGCGAACGAGCCGAGGATGGCGATACCGCCGATGGCCAGCGGCAGCGACGCGGCCACCAGGCTCCCGAAGATCACTAGCAACAGGACCAGCAGCACCGGCAGGGAGATCGACTCAGCCCGGCCGATACCGGCTTTGACCTGGCTGCTGATCGCCTCCTCGGTGGGAATGGTCCCGCCCACCCGGGTGTGTAGCCCGGCTGCGGACAGGTCAGCCTTGATCGCGTCGTAGCTCTTGATCCGTGCGTCGTCGCTGGAGCCGGCCAGTTGCAGGACCGCGTACGTCTCGTGCCGGTTCGCGCTGACGAAGCGGGGCGAGCCGGTGGACCAGTACGTCTGCACGGAGGTCACCCGGCTGTGCGGGAGCGCGGCCAGGCCGCGGCTGACCGCGGTCCGGTACGCCGGGTCGCTGACCGTCTGGCTGGCGCTGCGGTACAGCACGATGACGTCCGGGCTGTTCCTGCCGAACGAGCGGGCGGCCAGGTCGCTCTCGTGCTGGCTCTGGCTGCCCGGCGGCGAGAAGCCGCCGGAGGACTGCAGCGCGCCGAACACTCCCGTGCCCCACACGGCCGCCGCGGCCACCGCGATGAGCGCGATCACCAGAGCGAGCCGCCGCCGCCGGTACAGCACACGTCCCCAGGTCTCGAACATGGATGCCTCCGCCCAGTAAGCTTGATTTGTGAACACCGTTTACTGTTAACGTCGTTCACTTTCACACATCATGTTCATGACTGTCAAGTACGTTAGCGTAAGCGAACTGCGCTTAACATAAGCTGAGAGGCAAGGAGGATCCCGTGGTTCAAGCGCTCAGCCGCCGGGACCGGCTCCGGGCCGCGACGGTGCACGAGATCAAGGAGACGGCGCGCCGCCTGCTGGTCAGCCAAGGAACCGACGCGGTGACGCTGCGGGCCATCGCGCGGGAGATGGGCATGACCGCCCCCGGCCTCTACCGCTACTTCAGCAGTCATGAGGAGCTGATCAAGCACGTCATCGCCGACATCTTCACCGAGCTCACGGACGATCTCGACGCCGCCGTCGCCGCGGCCGGGGCGGCCGCCGCGGGCAAGGAGATCGTGGCCGGGCTGACGGACAAGATGGTCGCGGCGTGCCGGGCGTTCCGGCGCTGGTCACTCGCGCACAAGGAGGAGTACGGCCTGCTGTTCGGCTCGCCGCTGCCCGGCCTGTGCGACGAGCCTGATGAGATCCTCGACAAGGGCGGGACCAGGTTCGCCGGGGTGTTCTTCGCGCTGTTCCTGGAGCTGTGGCAGCGCAACCCGTTCCCCGTGCCCGCTCCCGGGGAGATCGACCCGGGCCTGCGCGGGCAACTCGAGCAGTTCCTGGAGGCGATCACCACCGGGCTGCCCGGAGCGCTGCTGCCGGCTGGTGCCGGGCTGACGTTCCTGCGCTGCTGGACCCGGTTGTACGGGGCGGTGACGCTGGAGGTGTTCGGGCATCTGCGGTTCGCCCTGGACGACCCGGGCCCGATGTTCGAGTACACGCTGAGCGAGATGGCCGAGGCGCTCGGGCTCAGCTACCCGTACTAGTGACGCCTACCTGAAGTTCATCGAGGATGACTTCCTGGGCGGCGCCCGGCTGAACCCCGACACCGACGGCCGCCCCGACCCCCGGCCCGACGTCCGGGAGGACGCGCCGGCCCTGGGCGACCTGGTGGCCGACTTCAACTTCAACCAGCCGCCGCGCAAGCCGGTCCTGCTCCCCACCAACCCGCCGACCGACTCGCTGCACATTCCCGCGTACTACGTCACCGCACCGCCGTGCCTGGGCTGTACCGCGCCGCCGCCGGCCTCGACCTCGCGCCAGACCCCGGTGCCCGCCGGCCACACCATCCAGCCCGCGGCCCGGCCCCGCGGCACGGGCAAGTAGCCGGGACTGTCCGATTTCCGAAGGGTCGGCGCGCCAACACGTCTGTCGCCGCAGGTGAGGGGGTATCTCCCGGCCACCGCCGACGGCAATTCCACCGTTGGCCGGACACTCCCAAGTACCCCGCGGTCAGCCGGCTTCGTTGCCGTCGGCCAGCCGCCGGTAGGCGGGGGTGAGCAGGTCCGCCAAGTCGCGGCCACGAATGGCGACGGGCGGCGGTTCGAACGAGCGCAGCAGCAGATCGGGAGGGTTCACTGGACCGGCGGGCATCGCCCGCAGCCGGGCGGCGGTCAGAGCGGGCGACCAGAAGTCGTCCAGGCAGGCGGCCAGCGGCCGGTCGGCCACTTCGATCACCGGGCGGACCAGCCCGGACTGGCCGGCCTCGCCCGTCTGTCCGCCGGCGAGGCGGCGCAGCGAGGCGAGCAGTTCCTCCCGGTCCCGCCCACGCCAGGCCAGCATGGCGAACGGGTCGTCGTCGAACGCCTCGGCCAGCACGTAGCAGACCGCCGCCAGATGCTTGCACGGCACTTCCCAGTCCGGGCAAGAGCAGGTCATCTCCAGGTCCGCGGCCGACCGCGGGAACAGCGGCGTGCCACAGCCGGCGAAGACCTCCTCGATCTCGTGCGGCATCTCGCCGGCCAGCAGCCTGGCCCGGAACAGCGCCCGGGCGGCCAGCGACCGCTCCACCGACCGCCACTGACCGGCGGTGAGGGGCAGCACCCGGATCCGTACCCGGTAGGGCTTGGGGCGCGACCCCTGCACCTGCGCGGTCACGTACCCGGTGGTCAGCTCGAAGGCGATTACCTGCCCGCGGCGGGCGTAGTGGCGTCCGCGGGCCAGCCTGCCGCTCAGGCCCAGCGACTCCAGCACGGCGATGAAGCGCCGCGACCACCACTGCTCGCCGATCGCGCCGCGCTTGCTGCGCGCCTTGACCCCGCCGTCCACCGGGATCGGCCTGGACGCCTCGGGCCAGGGCCGTCCCTGCCAGCCACCCGCTCCGGTCATTCTGACACCGCCTCCGGCACCAGCGCGATCACCTGGCGCAGTTCGGCCACCGACAGCTCGGTGAGCCAGCCCTCCCCGGTTCCCACGATCGCCTCGGCCAGGGCCTTCTTTTCCTCGATCATCGCGTCGATCCGTTCTTCCAGCGTGCCGACACAGATGAACTTTCGCACCTGTACGTCGCGGCGCTGGCCGATCCGGAACGCCCGGTCCGTCGCCTGGTCCTCGACGGCGGGGTTCCACCACCGGTCGATGTGGACGACATGGCTGGCGGCGGTGAGGTTCAGCCCGGTGCCGCCCGCCTTGAGCGACAGCAGGAAGAGGGCGGGCTCGCCGTCTTCCTGGAAGCTGGCCACCAGGGCGTCCCGTCGTTTCTTGGGCGTGCCGCCATGCAGGTAGAGCACGGGGCAGCCGAGCCTGGCCGCGAGGTGTGGCTGGAGCATCGCGCCGAACTCGGCGTACTGGGTGAAGCAGAGCGCCTTGTCGCCTTCGGCGATGATCTCGTCGCAGATCTCCTCCAGCCGGGCCAGCTTGCCGGACCGGCCGGACAGCCGGGAGCCGTCCCCGAGCAGGTGCGCGGGATGATTGCAGACCTGCTTGAGCTTGGCCATCGTGGCTAGCACCAGCCCGCGCCGCTCGATCCCCTCCTCGGCGGCCTCGATCCTGGCCAGCATGTCGGTGACCGTGGCCTGATACAGCGATGCCTGCTCCGCGGTCAGGTTGCACCAGACCTTCATCTCCAGCTTGTCTGGCAGGTCGGAGATGATCGACTTGTCGGTCTTGAGCCGGCGCAGGATGAACGGCCCGGTGATCCGCCGCAGCCGGGCGGTCGCCTCCTCGTCGGCGGCGCGCTCGATCGGGATCGCGTACCGCTTCCGGAACCTCTCGGCCGGCCCGAGCAGCCCGGGGTTGGTGAACTCCATGATCGACCACAGGTCGCTGAGCCGGTTCTCCACCGGGGTCCCGGTCAGCGCGACCCTGGAGCCGGCCGGCAGCGCGCGGACGGCCTGCGCCTGGCGGGTCGCGTGGTTCTTGATGTTCTGCGCCTCATCGCACACCACCCGGGCCCAGCTCACCCGGGCGAGCGGCTCCCGGTCCCTGGCCGCGATCCCGTACGTGGTGATCACCAGGTCGGCGGCCTCCAGCGCGCCGGCCAGCTCATCCCCGCTCAGCCGGTCGCTGCCGTGATGCACGTGCACCTTCAGCTCCGGCGTGAACCGTGCCGCCTCCTGTTCCCAGTTTCCGACCAGCGACATCGGGCAGATAAGCAATGTAGGGGCATTCCTCTCGATGGCATCCCGCTCATGTGCCATTAGGCCGAGCAACTGGACCGTGTTATGGCAAAGCATCCCGCCAGCCACAAAATTGTGATGCTCCGCCACCTCGAAGTCATAAACCCAGCCAGTGTAATCGAATTCCTCGACAGAGACCACGCGGGCATAGAACACTTGGCGGCCAGCTCGCTCCGCGAGTATATCTCTGATCGCCTCTGGGTAATCTGGCCCGAACCGCTCGTAAGCGGCAAGGGTTTTTGCGGTCCACCTGTTCAGCGGCTTGGCCGCATGTTCCGCAGCAGCCACTCCGGAGAGCGTGCGATCCATAGCGCTTATCGCGATCGGGGCCGTGAGCTTCGATAGCTGCTGGGAGCCGGTGAAGTAGACGGTACCGACACCGGACTCCCTCATCGGAAGCCGTGTGAACCGCCGGGCCAATGTGAGAAGGTGTGACGCCGGTATGCCTTCGACGTTGGTGTTCCACCTTTTCTGGCAGATGTCCGCCAGCCTGGCCTGTTTAAGCGCGTCCGAGAATCCAACCTTCTCGTAGAAACGCCGAAGCGAAGTGCCGCCAATCAGGCCAATCCAGTACGGGCGGTGGACACCAGAGCCGTTCGTAGCCCGCTTCTGCTTCGCGGCGATGCGCAGCCAGATGCCGAATCTGCGGAGCATGCAGGAGAGCTGCCCCATCAGCCACTGCGAGGCAGAGCTGATCTCCACGCAGCGCACGTTCGAGAGTACAGACCCCTCCGCGCTGAAGTATTCCCGGAGGAAGAGCCGGATCGCCTCATCGTCCGCTGCCACGATGAAGTCGGGGATCCGCTTCTCAGCAGACCCCCTGCCCCATGCATAACCAAGGTTCTCCAAGAACCTCCGGTATGCCACCCCGTTTACGCTCAGGGTGCTCGTCGTTCTGGCGCCGTCCCTATGAATAGCTGGCTTGTTCAACTTGAGTCCGAAACGATCTGAGATAACAAGAACAGTTTGCTGGAGATCTTCCAGTACGCGAACATTCTTTTGAGTAATGGAGACGCGGCGTGGTCCTTCCCAGCCTTCGGCGATCTGCCAGGCAAGTAGTTTTGTGAAATCAGGGTCAACTGGCTCGCCCGTCCACCGCAACTGGGCGGGCACGCAAATGCGATCGCCGGGAGCGAAGTCCGTTGTCCAGTCGTCGAGGCCGAGAAGGCGATGCCGCCGGGTAACAGTGATTTCGCTGCCGTCGTCGAGCCTTACCCGGCGGACCTTCTCACCAACCTGCTGACGATACAGGTGCATCACTGTCGCCGGGACTATGACGTCACCACTCGGAGACCGCGCGAGAGCGTTGATCACCATGGGGTGAGCCGGGCTTGCCCATTCACCCTCGTCGTCGCTCCATGAAGGACCCGCGAAGTGGGACCATGCATCCTCCGCAGTTATCAAGGTTCCATTCACAAAAACCGGCGTATCAGGCAATTGGCACTTGCCGAGTCCCATCGAGTCCGCGAGGACCCCACCTAGGCCGAGGTTGGATAGGAACGACATCCAGGCCAGGCCGCGCTCCTGGTACGGGCGCAGTGTGCCAGTAAACGATCCAGGGGTGGCGACCGGCTCCAGGCGGCGGTCGGCCTGGCCGGAGAGCAGGTCACCCAGCCAGCCGTCGGCGTCCACCTCGACGGGGGGCAGGTCGTCGCCGGCCGCCTCGGCGCCCGGGCCGTGGAGGCCGGCCATCAGAGCGTCGGAGGCACGCATCGTCCCTGACCGGTTGCGCTCCAGAAATCGCAGCGCCGCCCGCAGGTGCTTGTCGTCCAGCTCGACCCACTGGCCGCGCAGCCGGACCAGCGGGACCTTGAGCTTGGCCAGCTCGGCCAGCTCACTGGCGTCCAGCGCCTGATCGCCCACCGCCAGCTCGTAGCGGAAGTCGACCAGGTCCTTCAAGCCGAACCTGGGATCGGTCACAGAGCCGCTCGCCGTGCTCCTCGACCGGGTGGTGAGCTTGAGGCCGAGCCGGGACTTGCGAACCCAGTCCGGCAGCAGCACGCCGAACCCGGCGCCGGACAGCAGCGGCGCCGACTGGCGCAGGAAGCCGAACGCGCCCTCCGTGTCGAAGGCCACCGCCTCCGGGGCGGCGCTGGCCAGCGCGCGGTCGAGCGGGGGGAAGAGCCGTGCGGCGCGGCCGAGCCCGGCTAGCAGCTCCTCCTCTGGGCGCTTGATTCCGGCGGCCAGGCCCGCGGTGGACAGCCCGGCCCAGACGTCGGCGGCGGGCATCAGCAGGCTCGGGTCGCTGGTCGACTGCAGGGCGAAGTCGACCCGCCAGTCCTGGTCCTCGCCCTGGTCCCCGCCCTGGTCCTCACCCTTGTCTCCGCCCGGCTCCGGATCGGCCGGAGGTTCCACCAGCCGGAAGCAGGTGCGGACCGGCCCGGCGGGGAGCTGGGCGGCCGCGTGCCAGGCGTCGAGCTGGGCGGCGAGCTCCCCAGCCTCGGCCTCGTCCTCGGCGGTCGTCACCTCCACCCGGGCGCTGGTCGCGGTCAGCGCCGCCGCCCATCGCTCGGCGACGGGGATGCGGGCGGGCCGGCGCCCGCGGCGGACGGGCAGCAGGGATTGCCCGCCGGCAGGCGAGGCTCCGGCGAGCCGGATCCGGCTCGCCGCATCGGCCAGTGCGTCCAGCGCTTCGGTCACGATGGGCGCCGATGACCCGTCGCCGTCCTGGGCCGCGCGGCACAGCGGCGGCATCGCGGCGGCCAGCTCCCGCGCGCGCTGGGCGTCGGCGCCGGACAGCACCGGGCGCCACCGGGCCGCGTAGCCCTCGTCCTCGTCGCGCAAGGCGGGCAGCACCCGTCCCCGGGCCGGAAGGTCGGCGGCCAGCCGGGCCACGGCGGCCAGGAAGCGGACAGACCCGCCCGGCACCGCCTGGCCGGCGAGCGCGCCCGGCTGGTCGAGCGCCGGCAGCAGCTCGACCGCGGCAGCCGGGTCGAAGGCCAGCGCGGGGACCCGCCAGGCGGCCAGCGCGACGCGGCGCCGGGCCGGCGATTTCGCCTCGGCCTGGCTGGGCCCGACGTCGAGCTCGCTCAGTCCGGTGCCTCGGGTCGCTTCGGGCGGCGGGATCAGCTCGGGTGATGCGAGCGGCCCGGCGGCGCTGGCCG
>DASZAD010000011.1:0-9021 GCA_035945415.1 Streptosporangiaceae bacterium | reverse complement strand
GGGGCGGCGGCGGTGTACCCGAGCGCCCGGCCACGCGGGATGATCGTGATCTTGTGGACGGGATCGGCATGCGGCATCGCGTGCCCGACCAGGGCGTGGCCGCCCTCGTGGTACGCGATAAGCTTCCGTTCCTTTTCCGACAGCAGGACGCTCTTGCGCTCCGGGCCCGCGGTCACCCGGTCGATGGCCTCTTCGAGTGAGGCCATGGAGATCTGGCTGCCGCTGTTGCGCGCGGTGAGCAGCGCCCCCTCGTTGATCACGTTGGCCAGGTCGGCGCCGGTGAACCCGGGGGTACGGCGGGCGATGATGTCGAGGTCCACGTCGGGCGCGAACGGCTTGCCCCGCGCGTGCACGCGCAGGATGCCCTTGCGCCCGGTCAGGTCCGGCTGGGGCACCATGATCTGGCGGTCGAAACGTCCAGGGCGCAACAGCGCCGGGTCGAGGATGTCCGGCCGGTTGGTGGCCGCGATGACGATCACGCCGCCCTTGGTGTCGAAGCCATCCAACTCGACCAGCATCTGGTTGAGCGTCTGCTCGCGCTCGTCGTGGCCGCCGCCGAGGCCCGCGCCACGGTGCCGCCCGACCGCGTCGATCTCGTCCACGAACACGATCGCCGGGGCGTTGGCCTTGGCCTGCTCGAACAGGTCGCGGACCCGGGAGGCGCCGACGCCGACGAACATCTCGACGAAGTCCGAACCCGAGATGGAGTAGAACGGGACGCCCGCCTCGCCGGCCACAGCCCGGGCGAGCAGGGTCTTGCCGGTGCCCGGCGGCCCGTAGAGCAGCACACCCTTGGGAATCTTGGCCCCGATGGCCTGGAACTTGGCCGGGTTCTGCAGGAACTCCTTGATCTCCTGCAGCTCCTCGATGGGCTCGTCGGCCCCGGCCACGTCGGCGAACGTGGTCTTGGGGGTGTCCTTGGTGATCAGCTTGGCCCGGGACTTGCCGAAGTTCATCACCCGGGAGCCGCCGCCCTGCATCTGGTTCAGCAGGAACAGGAAGAACAGGCCGATCAGCACCCACGGCAGCAGGCCAAACAGCAGCGAGAGCACCGTCGTGCCGCTGGGGTTCTGGACGTTGTACTGGCTCAGGGTGCCGTTGCCCACCTGCTTCTGGAGCTCGGCCTGTAGCGCCTGGCCCTGGTTGCCGACCCAGGAGGCCTGGAACTTCTGGCCGGAGTCGGTGGTGATCTGGATCGTGTCGCTCTTGTCGATGAGCGTGGCCGTCGTGACGTGGCCACCTTCGATCAGCGAGACGACCTTGGAGGTGGGGGCTGACTTGTACCCGCCGCCGGAGTTCGCGTACTCGAACACGACGACGAGCACCAGCAGCGTGACCAGAATCGCTACCAGCGGCCCGCGGAAGTATCGCTTCACATCCATCGACGCACGACCCCGCAGGCGGTGTCGCCCCTGGGCCGGACCCTCCCGACCAGCATCATGCCGCGCCCTTCACCAGCGAGGCTCTCCTGACTACCGGCGTCATGCCCGGCCTTCCTCTCGTACCCGGCAGCGCCGCCGGAATACTCGACGGTACACCGCGCCCGCGACCGCCGGCACCCAAGCCGGCTCACGCGAGGCGCGGCCCGGCTCTCAAACATGCTCAACGCTTCTCATCGCGCAATGTGTTCCCCATTCCCGCGTTACCCATCCCTCCGTAGACGTGCGGGGCGAGGGTCCCGATGAACGGAAGGTTCCTGTACCTTTCCGCATAATCGAGTCCGTAACCGATGACGAACTCGTTCCCGATGTCGAATCCGGTGTAGCGCACCGGCACGTCCATCCGCGCGGCGCCGGGCTTGCGGAGCATGACGCAGACCTCCACCGAGGCGGGGGCGCGCGAGCGCAGGTTCCCCACCAGCCAGGACAGCGTCAGCCCGGAGTCGATGATGTCCTCAACGACCAGGACGTGGCGGCCGGTGATGTCGGCGTCGAGATCCTTGAGTATCCGCACCACGCCCGACGATCTGGTGCCCGAGCCGTATGAGGAGACCGCCATCCAGTCCATCTGCACCGGAAGATGCATGGCGCGGGCCAGATCGGCCATTGTCATGACCGCGCCTTTGAGCACGCCGACCAGGAGCAGTTCGCGGCCGGCGTAATCGGCGTCAATCTGCGCGGCCAGCTCCGTGATCCGCTCCTGTAGCCGCCGCTGGGGGATCAGCACCTCCTTGAGGTCCGCTCCCAGATCGCTCTCGTCCATCCGCGCCCTCCGCGTTGCCGGCGCCCGGCGGCGCCCCCTCCGGCTGGCCGCTGGCCACCAGCCGCAGCTTCCCACATTCCCGCACCCCGCGGACCCCGCCGGGCAGGTCCACCCAGCGCTGGCCGTGCCAGCTGGTGACCAGCCCGTCCAGCATCTCCACGTGCCGGGCGGCGAGCGCGCCCGGCGGGCAGCCGGCCTGGACCGCGAGCCTTCTGAGCACCCGGGTCCGCACCGCCCCGGGCAGCCGGGCCAGCCCGGCCACGTCCACGCCCGGAGCCAGGGGGTCCGGAGCCGTCAGCTGGCCGATCGCGCCGACGGCAAGCTCGTCCAGCGCGTCGGCGTCGGCGCGGAGCTGGCGGGCGGTCCGGGCCAGCGCCTCGGCGACCCCCGGCCCGAGCGTGGCCTCCAGGACCGGCAGCACGTGGTGGCGCACCCGCGCCCGGGCATAACCGCTGTCGGCGTTGTGCGGGTCCTCCCACGGCCGCAGGCCGAGCTCCGCGCAGGCCGTCCGGGTGGTGGCCCGGCTGACGCCGAGCAGCGGCCGCCGGTAGTGCCCGCTGCGCTCGGCCATGCCGGCCAGCGAGCGGCTGCCCGACCCGCGGGCCAGGCCGAGCAGCACCGTCTCGGCCTGATCGTCCCGGGTGTGGGCGAGTAGGACAATGGCCGCGCCAGCTTCGCTGCGTACTTTTTCCAAGGCCTCGTACCTGGCGGCGCGCGCTGCCGCCTCCGGACCGCCCCGGCCGCCTACGGTGACCGCGACCACGTGCACCGGATCGAGACCCAGCCCGGCCGCCGCGACGGCCACCCGCCCGGCCTGCTCGGCCGAGCCCGGCTGCAGCCGGTGATCCACGGTGACGCTGCCCGCTCGCAGGCCGAGCCGCGGCGCCACGAAAGCCAGCGCGGCGGCCAGGGCCAGCGAGTCGGCCCCGCCGGAGCAAGCCGCCAGGACCAGCTCGCCCGGTGCCAGCTCCGCCAGGCACCGCCGGACCGCGTGGCGCAACTCGGCGACGGCCGGATGCGGTCCCACCGGAGCCGGCCCGTGTCCTAGTCCGTGACCTAGGCCGTGGCGGGACGGTCGCCGTTCAGTCCCGGCTGGCTGTCGGTCACGCGGCTCAGCCACAGCGCCGGGTCGCTCAGCTCGTCCTTGGCCGGCAGGGTCTGCGGCGACGTCCAGACCAGGTTGAACGTGGTCATGCCCGCCTGCTCCACCACCGCGCGGACGAACCGCGAGCCTTGCGCGTACTGCTTCATCTTGAGGTCGATCCCGAGCACCCGCCGCAGCGCCTTCTCGATCCGCCCGGCCGAACCGCGGCGCGCGTTGAACCGCTCCCTGATCTTCTCCACCGACGGGACCACCTGTGGGCCCACGGCGTCCATGACGTAGTCTCCGTGCCCTTCCACCAGCGTCATCACGGCGGTGAGCCGGTCGAGGATCTCGCGCTGGCGCGGAGTCTGGATCGCCTCGATGAGGCTCTCGCTGTCGTCGGTGCCGCGCACCGCTCCGGCCACCGCATCGGCCGCCGCCCGCATCCGCCGCAGGATGGCCCCGGGATCCAGCTCGGACGCCAGCAGGAACTCGGTCATCTGCTCCTGTACGTAGCCCCGAAGCCAGGGCACCGCCGTGAACTGCGTGCGGTGGGTCTCCTCGTGCAGGCAGACCCAGCGCCTGAAGTCGTGCGGATCCACGCCCAGCTCACGCTCGACCATGACGATGTTGGGCGCGACCAGGGTGAGCCGGCCCGGCGTCTCGGCGTCCGGCCGGCCGACGTCCGGCGGCAGGAAGAGCTCGTACTGGCCCAGCACCCGGCTGGCCAGGTAGGCGAGGATGAGGCCGGCCTGCACCCCGGTCACCCGGGAGCCCACGGCGGTGACCACGGACCCCGCGGCCGGGACCGAGCCGCGCTCGGCCAGGTGGGCCACCAGCGGGTCCAGTACCACGCGGAACCCGTCCACGTTCGCCCGGATCCAGCCGGGCCGGTCCACGATGGCGACCTGGCCGGTCATCTCGTTGCTGCGCAGCCCGGTCAGCTCAGCGACAGGCTCACGGACGGCGCCGGCGAGGTCCCTGAGCTCACTGACCACGCGCCTGGCGTCTGACATGCTGATCTGCGGCCCGGGCCGGACCCACCGCACTCCGGTGGCAATGGCCACGTTCCAGTCGATCAACTGCGGGCTGCTCATGCCCCCACCGTACGTCCCTGGCCGGACTCATCGGCATCCGCATCCGGTCAGAGTCGCGGCCATCCGGTCGATCGCGCCCGCCGCCTGAAGGAGATCATTGGGTGGCACCGCGTCGGCCATGAAGGCGAACGCGAGCACGCCGCCGTCCTGGTCGTAGGCCAGACCGGCCAAGGTGACCACGGTGTCCAGGTTGCCGGTCTTGGCCCGGACGACGCCGCGGGCGGCGGCGGCCGCACGGCTGAACACGCTCTCTCCACCGGCCAGCGTTCCGGAGAACCCCGCCACCGGCAGGCCGGTGAAGGCCGCGCGCAGCGCCGGGTGGCCGGCCGAGGCGGCCAGCTCCACCAGCTGCACCAGGGTGGCGGCCGGGATCCGGTCGAGCGGAGACAGCCCGCTGCCGTCCACCAGGTGCACGCCCGTAGCCACGTCCAGCTTCCGCAGCACCCCGGTCACGGCCTGGGCCCCGCCGGCGAACGAGGCCGGATAGCCGGTCGCCAGCGCCACCTGCCGGGCCAGGTTCTCGGCGATCACGTTGTTGCTCTCGGTCAGCATCTGCTCGACCATGGCCGCCAGCGGCGGCGAGCTCACCCGGGCGATGCGCGGCTCGCTTCTGGCCGCCGTGACCGGGCGGGCGCTCCCGGCCACCCTGATGCCGTCGCGGCCGAGAAACCTCCCGAACGCCGCCGCGGCGTCGGCCGCCGGGCTGAGCGAACGCGGCCGCAGGTTGCCCGGGACATCCGCGTCCTGCGGCAGCCCGTCCGGCAGCAGCCTGCCCTGGTCCACCTCCAGCGAGGTGATCGACGTCACGTTGCCCGTGCTCACGTAGCTGGGTGACCAGCCGGGGGCGAGGCCGGGGCCGCTGAACAGCGAGGTGTCGTAGCCGAGCCGGATCGTGGTGCGGTGCTGGGCCTTGAGCGCCCGGGCGGTGCCCGCGGCCAGCGCCTGCAACGTGGCCGGCCGGGGATAGCCGCCGGCTGGCGGGCGGCCGGCCGTCAGCGTCGGATCGCCGCCGCCCACCAGGATGATCCGCGCCGGCCCGGACCCGCCCGTGCCAGATCCGCCCGTGCCAGATCCGCCCGTGCCGGGTCCGCCCGTGCCAGATCCGCCCGCATTGGGTTCAGCCACGCTGGTGGTGAACCGCGCCGCGGGGCCGAGGGTGTCAAGGGCGGCGACGGCCGTGCCGAGCTTCGCCGTGGACGCGGGCTTGGCGGGCGAGTCGCCGTGATCGGAGAACAGCACCGTTCCGGTGGCCGGATCGGCGACGATCGCCGACACGTGCGGGCCCAGTGCGGAGGCGGCCAGCAGCCCGGACAGCCGGGCGGCCAGGCCTGCGCCGGAGGGCTGCGGCTCTCCGGCACTGGTTCCGGCCAGCACGGTTCCGGCCAGCACGGGGGCGGGCCGGACCAGCGGGCGGACCGCCACCGCGGGAATCTGCCACTGGCGGATCCTGCCGGGCAGCCGGGCGGCCAAGGCCGCGCCAGCGCCGATGGCGAGCACGTTGAGCAGGGCCAGCGCGCTCAGCGCGGCCACCCGGGGCCGCCCCATCAGGCCCCGGCCGCGCCCAGGTGGCCCAGGTGGCCCGCTCTGCCTCATCGCGCCTCTTCCCCCGGAACTGCCGGTTCTCCGGAACTGCCGGATTGAGGTGTGCCTTTCCGCGCGTGCCTCTGCCGCGCGCAGCAGCGTACGCCACCGGCCGCCCGTCGCTCTGGGGCCGGTTAGGGTGTGTGCGTGGACTTCGACGTGACCATCGAGATTCCCAAGGGGCATCGGAACAAGTACGAGGTGGACCACAAGACCGGCCGGATCCGGCTGGACCGGATGCTGTTCACCTCCACCAGGTACCCGTCCGATTACGGGTTCATCGAGGACACGCTGGCCGATGACGGCGATCCGCTGGACGCGCTGGTCCTCCTGGAGGAGCCGACCTTTCCCGGCTGCCTGATCAGGTGCCGGCCCATCGGGATGTTCCGGATGCGCGACGAGCAGGGCGCCGACGACAAGGTGCTGTGCGTGCCCGCGACCGACCCGCGGATGGAGAAGTTCCAGGACATCAACGATGTGCCGGAGTTCGACCTGCTGGAGATCCAGCACTTCTTCGAGGTCTACAAGGAACTGGAGCCGGGCAAGTCGGTGGTGGGAACCGGCTGGGCGCCGCGCGCCGACGCCGAGGCGCAGATCGAGAGCTGCCGGAAAAGGTACGTGCCGGGGCCGGGCCACTGACCGCTGTCCGGGTGTTTGCCCTGGTTCTGGGGAGAAGGTAGCCTGAAAGGCGTTCGGCACCTCGTTCGGTGAGGCGTCGACGCGAACACAGGCCACTGATCCGACGACGTCGAGAGACGCCCAGGGTCAGGACAGGTCTCCCCGGGTTAAGGGGTGACCCGAAGTGGCTGCGACCGGGCTGGGTCGTCCGGGCGCTACGTCGCGTCGTGCCAAAGCTCTGACGAGTTGGGGTGTCCCGGCCTTCTGGGCCGGAGTCCTCCCATGTGCCACTTGGCGGACACCCGCGCGTGTCATGGATGGAGGAGGCGAGACATGGATTGCAGTAGACCGGGCCATCATTCCCGGCCCCGCACCAGCAGCTTCTCGTCTTCTTCCGGCACGCGGTAACCGCCCGCGATCTGACGCTAACGAGCCTTCCCGCCACATCTGAGTGGTGTGGGCCGATGCCGCGTGCCTCCCAGCACACTCCACCGGGAGAGGGAGGGATCACCATGGCCACGACCACCACCCAGCCGCGCGGCGCGGTCCTCGACTCCGAGCACGTCGGCGACATCCGAGGCGCGTTCGGCACCATCAGGCTGGACGACACTTCCCCCCGGCGGGGCCTGTCCGTCAGGCTCAAGACGCTGCTCGCCATCGTCGGCCCCGGCCTGATCGTGATGGTCGGGGACAACGACGCCGGCGCCTTCGCCACCTACGGCCAGGCCGGCCAGAACTACGGCACGCGCCTGCTGTGGACGCTGCTGCTGCTGGTTCCGGTGCTGTATGTGAACCAGGAGATGGTGCTGCGCCTCGGCGCGGTGACCGGGGTCGGGCACGCCCGGCTCATCCTGGAGCGCTTCGGGAGGTTCTGGGGCGCCTTCAGCGTCATCGACCTGTTCATCCTCAACGCACTGACGTTGATCACCGAGTTCATCGGCATCACCCTGGCGGCCAGCTTCCTAGGCCTGCCGAAGGGCATCGCGGTCGCGGCGGCCGGTGCGGTGATCGTCGGCTCGGCGTTCACCGGCAGCTTCCGTCGTTTCGAGCGGATGGCCATCATGTTCTGCGGCGCCAGCCTGCTGCTGGTCCCGGTGTACCTGCTGGCCCACCCGGCCGCCTCGCAGATGGCGCGTGGCTTCGCGATACCCGCGCTTCCCGGCGGCAGCGGGCAGCTGTCCACGGTGATGCTGCTGGTCATCGGGATCGTCGGCACCACGGTGGCCCCGTGGCAGCTCTTCTTCCAGCAGAGCTACGTGATCGACAAGCGGATCACCCCCCGGTTCATCAAGTACGAGAAGGCCGACCTGTGGATCGGGATCGGGGTCGTGGTGATCGGCGCCGCCGCCGTGATGGGCGCCACCGCGGCGGCGTTCGCCGGCACGGCGGGCTCCGGCCACTTCAGCGACGCGGGCGGGCTGGCCCGGGGTCTGGCCGGCTACGCGGGTCACGCCGCCGGCGCCCTGTTCGCGGTCGCGCTGCTCGACGCGTCGATCATCGGCGCGTTCGCAGTGTCGCTGTCCACCGCCTACGCGATCGGCGACGTGTTCGGCCTGAAGCACTCGCTTCACCGCGGCGTCAGGGGGGCCAAGGGCTTCTACGCGGTCTACGGCGGGCTGGTCGCCGCGGCCGCCGGCGTGGTGCTCCTGCCCGGCTCACCGCTCGGGCTGATCACCGAGGGCGTGCAGGTCCTAGCCGGGGTGCTGCTGCCGTCGGCCACGGTGTTCCTCCTGCTGCTGTGCAACGACAGGGCGGTGCTCGGCCCGTGGGTCAACGGGCGCAAGACCAACGCGTTCACCTCGGGCGTGGTGGCGATCCTGGTCACCCTGTCGGTCGTGCTGACCGCCTCGGTGCTGTTCCCCGGCGTCACGGCGGGGCAGATCCTGGGCATCATGGCCGGCTGCGCCGGGGCCGCGGCGCTCATGGCCGGCTTCGCACTGGCGCGGCAGCGCCGCCCGGGCTCGGTCGCCCTGGTGCCGGTCGACCGGACCGGCCGGGAGAGCTGGCGGATGCCGCCGCTGACGCTGCTGGACCGGCCGGTCATGTCCGCCACACGCAAGGCCGGCATGTCAGCGCTGCGGCTGTACCTGGTCGCGGCCATGATCCTGGTCATCGTCCGGATCGCCCAGCTCGCGGCCGGCCACTAGGCCGTGTCTCGTGGATCTTGGTGCCAGTGCATGCCAGCGCGCCTCTGGCGCGACGGGCGGCGTCCAGGCAGCGTCCGGCAAGGCGGAGGAGGAGTCAATAGTGGAACTATTGGCGACGACGGCCCTGTGCTGGCTTCAACTGGGCCGGTCGTCGTCTGGGCGCCGATCCGTACCGCTGAAGATCCACGAGACGCGGCCTAGGCCGTATCCTCCGCCGCCCCGGCCTGAGGCCGCTCCCACGCCATCGCAACCAAGATCGATGGGGACTTTGTATCAATCCTGTACATAGAAC
>DASZAD010000010.1:0-10792 GCA_035945415.1 Streptosporangiaceae bacterium | reverse complement strand
GCCCGCCGCACCACCCAGCCACGCCGCCGCCCGGCCGCCCGCCGCACCACCCGGCCATCCCGCCGCCCGGCCGCCCGCCGCACCACCCAGCCACGCCGCTCCCGGGTCGTCCGCCGCACCGCCCGGCCGTACTACCTTCGGATCCCCCGCTTCACGGCGCGGTGCCCGCCCCGCCCGTGCTGGCCTCTGCCCCGGCCGGGCCGGAGTGTTCCGCAGCGCAAGGTCGGCACCGAGGATCGGCGCGATCTCTGCCTCGCCGCACGCTTGGGCGTGCTTGACCGCCCCGTACAGCCCGTCCCTGTCCGTCACCGCCAGTGCTGGCATGCCCAGCTCCCTGGCCCGAGCGACCAGGGCCGCCGGGCTGGCCAGGCCGTACCGCATCGAATACGACGACGCGACGTGCAGGTGAACGAAGTCCCCCGTCCAGGTCATCAGCCTCCATCCCCACGACGAACCACCAACGGCAACCTGCGCTGCAGGCGCCCGGCTCCCGGGCCAGCATCCCCGGACCCGGATGCCGGATCGAACCAAGATCGAGGGAGAGCTTTGTATGTTCTTACGGCAAAAAGTCTCCATCGATCTTGGACCGGTACATCCCGTTGGTTAAGTACACAGCTTTGTCCCAGTCCAATACTGTTCACTAAGGCCGATACCGCTGACCGGACCAAGATCGATGGGGAGTTTTATGCACTGGATTAATACAAAGTCCCCATCGATCTTGGAATGCCATGGCCTAACCCGGTATCCCGCCGCTGAAGTACACGGCATCGGCTAGGCCGTGTCCCGTGGGTCTTCAGCGGCGCGGATTCGGCGCCCAGAAGACGACCGGCGCCCGTTGGAGCCAGCACAGGGACGTCCCACCCGGCGAAAACGTTGCCGCGTTTTCGCCGGGTGCCGGGGTCATCGCCAATAGCTCCACTACTGCCTCCTCTGCCTGGCCGGACGCCGCGCCGAAGGCGCGCCGTAAAGCACTGCCAAGACCCATGGGACATGACCTAGTCCCAGACCCGGGAGAGCAGCCAGTGACCCGATCCGGTATCGCGGCGTAGCTCGTACACGGCGGTCGGGCCGTCGTCCTGGCCGGCCGATGCCTCCACCCGCCAGAACTCTCGTTCGGGCGGGATGTCAGCACTGGGATCCTGTCGCTGCCACCACTCTCTGCTAACCACCCAGTGCTCCAGCACCGCAAGCACCCGGTAGGACTGCTTCCGCCAGCCGAACCCGACAGGTCTGCCGTCACGCACCGTGACTGCGATCGGCTCCCCGTATACCCTGCTCACACGCCTGCCCGTCCCATAGTATGGTCGAATATAGATTCGATCATTAAGGTTGACAACCCCCAGTAATCGAACTCATTGATTACTGAACGTGGGCATAACCGTGCTGCCACGAAAGATTCCCTAACCACGTCTTCCTGGCCGATGATCTGAAGGCGTGGTCGGATGGGGGTCCCTGACGGCCGACCGCATTGTCAGCCACCGCCTGGTCACCGATGCGCGCCCGCTCGCGGTGGCCAGACGTCACCGGGCGCGCCTGGCCACATTGGACCGGAGAGTAGCCGCGACGGCCGGCCAGCAGGCCGGCGACGTGATCCCGGTTCCACTGACGGGTACTCGAGGCTGGCTTGCGGGTCCAGACACGCCTGCCAGCGGGGTCCCTGCGAGCGGGTGGCCCCGGCTGGCATCGTTCGTTAAAAAACTGCCGATACAGAACGAGAGGCCCAGCCGGGGACTACGGTGCCCAGCCGGGGATGGGGTAATCGGCGAGGAACTCGCGGGTCTCGCCCGCGACCCGCTCGATCGTCGCCTCGTCCTCTTTCGTCGCGGCGGTGATGGCCTCGTCCATCCACGCGGCGATGCGCGGCATGTGTTCCTCGCTGAGGCCGCGAGTGGTGATCGCGGGAGTGCCGAGCCTGATGCCGGACGGGTCGAACGGCTTGCGCTTGTCGAACGGGACCGTGTTGTAGTTGAGCTCGATGCCGGCCCGGTCGAGTGCGTGCGCGGCCGGCTTGCCGCCGATGCCCTGGCTGGTCAGGTCGGCCAGGATGAGATGGTTGTCGGTGCCGCCGGAGACCAGGGTGTAGCCGCGTTCGACGAGCGCGGCGGCCAGCGCCTTGGCGTTGCGCACCACCTGGGCGGCGTACTCCCTGAAGTCCGGCTGTGCGGCCTCATGCAGCGCCACCGCGATCGCCGCCGTGGTGTGATTGTGCGGGCCGCCCTGCAGGCCGGGGAAGACTGCCCGGTCGATGGCTTTCGCGTACCCGGCGTCCGTCATGATCATCGCGCCGCGCGGGCCGCGCAGGGTCTTGTGCGTGGTGGTGGTGATGATCGCGGCGTGGCCGACGGGCGACGGGTGCGCGCCACCGGCGATGAGACCGGCGATGTGGGCGATGTCGGCGACGAGCACCGAGCCTGCTTCGGCGGCTATCTGGGCGAAGGCTGGGAAGTCGATCGTGCGCGGGATGGCCGTGCCGCCGCAGAAGATCAGCTTGGGCCGCTCGCGCAGCGCCAGGTCCCGCACCTCGTCGAGGTCGACCCGGCCGGTATCGGCTCGCACGCCGTACTGGACCGGGCGGAACCACTTGCCGGTGACCGAGACCGGCCAGCCGTGGGTCAGGTGGCCGCCCATGGGCAGGGCCATGCCCATGATGGTGTCGCCCGGCTCGGCCAGGGCCAGGTAGACAGCCAGGTTGGCCGGGGAGCCCGAGTAGGGCTGCACGTTAGCGTGATCGGTGCCGAACAGCGCCTTGGCCCGCTCCATAGCCAGGATCTCGACCTGGTCGATGACCTGCTGGCCCTCGTAGTACCGGCGGCCCGGATAGCCTTCGGAATACTTGTTCGTCAGCAACGTTCCAGACGCCTCGAGCACCGCGAGCGACACGTAGTTCTCCGACGGGATCAGCCGGATCTTCTCGAACTGCCGCTGCGCCTCGGCATTGATCAGCCCGGCGATCTCGGGGTCCGTGCTCGCGACGTGGGGAACGGGCGGCTGGTGCATGACGACCTCCTCTGGCACTGGGCTGTGGCCTGGTCACGAGGCTACACAGGCGAGCGGTGGTTGCGCAGACCTGCGTCCGGCGGGCCGGGTGAATCGGGCTGGAATGTCGGTGGTGGCTGGTACTTCTGACGTAGGCGGGAATGGTTCCGGCCCGGCTCACCCGGCCTGCCGAACGACAAGGGACATCACTATGAAGATCCTCACTGCGACCTCACTTACCCAGGGTCAGCGCGACAATGACTTCAACTGGTGCATCGAGGGAGAGCTTGTGCACTTCGGCCTGGTCTGCGCGGCGGACCGGGACAATCCCGACGGCCGTTGCGGCTGCGGCCGGTCGTTCGCCGGGCTGAACTCACATTGCGCGACCACCACAGCCATGGTGCGCGATCTGGAGGGTTTCACCAAGGATGACTACATCGAGGCGATCCGTTCCAGCCTGGATCAACAGGGCTGGGATCCTTCGACCGCCGAGGATGAGGCCGATGAGTTGATCCAGATTGTGTCGGACTGGCCGGTAGGCGCGGTGGCTGAGCGGCGGCTTTACGAGGTCGCGATCCGGGCTGTGATGGCGCCGCCAGCGAGCTAGGCCGTACCTGGGCTGCCAGTTTTCGGCGGGACAGGCTCCAGGCGCGGCACGCTGATCGCCTGGCTGGGGCTGCCCGGCGATCAGATGCTCCTCCGCGCCGAGTGCGATGAGCGACACCGACAGCCCGGCCAGGGTGAGGCCAGCCACCCTGGCGGCGGTGAGCCGCTCGCCTGCGAACACCCTGGCCAGGGCTATGGTGATCGCCGGATACAGCGAGGTCAGGACCGCTGTCACGGCGAGGAAGCCCGCGTGTGTGGCGAAGAAGTACAAGATTGTGGCGCCGCCCCCCGACAGTCCAGTGATCGCTGACAGGCCAGGCACCCCGAACGACTACGGCCCCGGCCCGCCGGGCTGCCGGCCCGGAACCCGCCGCTCACACCCACCAGTGCCGCGAGCACGGCTGTGCCTGCCGGCGTGCCTTCCTTGCGACGCGGCGGCGATCCAGATGGCGCCCGGCAAGGCGGAGGAGGAACCAATGGTGGAACTACTGGTGACGATCCGCGGGGTCCCGCCGACTGCGCGGTGGTGTTTTCGTGGGGGTGAAGCGTTCCTGTGCTGGCTCCAACGGGAGCCGGCCGTCGTCTGTGCGCAGGCCCGCGCCGCTGAAGATCCACGGGACATGGCTTAGCCGCCGCTCCCCCGCCGCCTGGCCTCGTCGACCGGACAGACAGCCCCGGCCGTGCACGCATGCTCGTCGCAGAGCCTGTAGGTCTGATGCGGCGACAGCCCCTTCGCTGGTCAACTGGTCGAGCACTCTGAACAGCGCCGCATCCAGCTCGGGCAGGGCCTTATCACCGAGCGGTGCGATCATCTTGACCAGGGCGTGCTCACGTTCGCGACCCGCCTTTTATCATGCATGACTCATGCATTCTCTCAACGCCGATACGAAGCCCTCTGCTGGGGCAAGTCGTGGCCGCTCATAAGAGCGTCTCACGCCTGACCGTTATGTTTCACGTAGAGTCGCCGGTATCCCTCGCTGGAACTCCCCCTGCTCGGGGATCATCCGGTCGCGAGGACGGCTGGCGCGTACGCCTGCCTGGCCGCGCTCTCCGATCCCGGGCCGGTCCCAGCCGCGTGACCAGCCACGATAAGCAGGAGGCTATGATCTGTGCAGGGCCACCGGAGGTCTGGCATAGCCTGGCAATAGGCGTGGTTTGCCTGCCCGCCGTGACCTGGCCCACCCCGTAGCGTGGCCTACATGTGACCTTGGCCATGCACAATGGGTGCCCGAGCGCCTGTAGCTCAGTCGGAGAGAGCGGCTGCCTTCTAAGCAGCGGGTCGCGGGTTCGAGTCCTGCCAGGCGCGCTACCAGCGGAACGTGATGTTGATCTTCAGCACGGCGCTGTGGGAACAACTGCCAGCCAAGGCCGGGCATGCCCGCCGCGCCCCAGACGCCACTACCAGTCGTCCAAGCTGGTTCGCCTTTCGTCTGCTCTAACAGGACGCCTACCCGTTGCATCCGATGAAGGCACATTCGGGAGTCATCGCGAAGTGCTGAGCCACGATCACGCACGCCTGGACGACCCGAAAGTTCCGGAGGATCGTGAACTCATGGCCTTGATTGGTTATGGCAGTTACGACAGTGAGGCCCACAAGCCCAGAGATGCGGAAATCTTTGACGAATACTTTGAAACCCTGTCCCCGAAGGGGCATCGGAGTACGAAGAGTCAGAGACGACTGATGCGCGAGTTGAGCTGCGCATGGACGAAGAGGGCTATTGGTGAGTTCACTACCTGGGTCCTTTCGGTGACCGGGTTTCCGAAGTTCACGATGACGAGAACTCCGCTTATGAAAAGTATTACGAGCTACGATGGCGGGTGCGTGACTGAGCAACCAAACGCCCCAGGGCACGTGATCTTGATTACTATCGGCCCAGGGTCCTTCACCAGATGCAGGTTCCTTCACGGCCGCATGGTAACTTGACATTGATACCTTCACAAGGTAACTTGTCATCATGACGCCGAGGCCGGTCGCGGCGGCCAGCGCCCGCAAGCACGGCGTCACCGATGCCGACATGATCCATGCCTACCGGAACCCGATCCGGGCCTTTGAACTCGATGAAGGGCTGACGATGCTGGTCGGCCCTGACCGTGCTGGGAACCTTCTCGAAGTGGGTGTCGTGGCAGGTGACCCGAGTCCTGTCATCGTTCATGCCATGCGCGCCCGGCCGAGGTTCCTCAGCCGAGAACAGGAAAGAGGTGATCAATGATGCCACGAACGACCGAGGAAATCCTGGCCCACGCCGAGGAGCTGGCCCGGCGGTTCGAGACCTACGAACCACGTCCAGGGGATGCCAGAGACGCGCGGGCGCTACGGGATATCGCTCGTGGTTTCGGCCACGTCGCAGAGGCCGAACGGGAACTGGCTGATGCCGTGAGCGTGGCGCGCGCCGAAGGCCACTCATGGTCCGCCATCGGGGCCGTCCTTGGCACGTCGGGGGAAGCGGCCCGCCAGCGGTACAGCAAGCCCGTCAACGCCTAACCAACTAACGCAAGATCCACTCCCAGGGCGGGACGAACACCCGGCAGCGTAACCTGCACCACCTGTTCACCTGGCTGCAGAAGGCCTACGGTCATCCGCCCAACAGCCGTCGCCCGTTCCTCCCTCAGCTTCGCCCGGAGAACCAAGACCCCGTATGCGGAAGATAAAGCCCAACTTTCCGACCTATTTCGCTGAGGTCACCTCAGTATGTTCCTGATACACGCGGCGCATGTTCTCTCCGAGAGTTCTGTAGCGCGTCATCGAATAGGCAGTGGCGACCAGCGGAATCAGCGAACCGAAAGACATGCCAATTCCGACAATGACGTGGTGGATAACAAAGAAATTGATAATCGCAAAGGCAATGAATATAAGCGTTATTCCACCTTGAGCCCGAACGCGTTCCCGCCACCATACATAAGCCGCCCTGTCCAGATGACGGACGCCTGACGGCTCGCCACTCCATGCGATACGCCTCGCCTGTGCCCGATTCGTACGATCGAGACTCTTATAGTCAGAATAGGATGACGACAGCCACATCACGCCTCCACTATTGGTCATTTGATTCAGTCTCTTGCTGGTAGGTACTGATCATCTCGGTGAGGGACGGATTCGACTATCCGGGCCAGCGGCCAAGTTCGCAGGGTCAATTATGCCATATGTACCCCCAACCGTATATCCAGCCGCTGTGATGCCAGCCGAACCACCACCACCACCACCAGTAGCGCCAGTACCAGAACGTGAAGTGTATACCGCGGCGGCGGCCGAGATTATCGATTGCGTCGAGGATCGATGAGAGGATCTTTGAGTCCAGGCCGAAGACATAGCACGCATGCGCTACTATCGCCGCCCAAGTCCAGGGTAGGTTTGCGATCTGATCGCACCAGCCCTCGATGGAGTCCAGGGTTGCGATGAGTCCTCTGGTCTCCCATTCGGTAAACCATGTCGTGCATCGCTGCCAGAATGTCCACTCGGCGCAGGACCGCAGCCATGTGCCGGTGAGATCGAAATTAGTGACTGGGTTCTGCGCGGCGTAATCATATGCGTTCGCTGATCCACCCGGCACGGGATCGGTTTGGGAAAAGCGTCCGGTGTCGGGATTGTAGGCCCGTACCCCCATGAGTAGTTGCCCGCCGAGGGCATTGCCGGAGATCTGATGCGCACCCAGCCAGCCGTACCCGCCGGTTGTCCCGCTTTCAGCGACGCCAAATTCGTTATACACGTAGGTGGCTGCGGGTCCAGCCGAAGCAGAACTCGTCCCAGCGGTAGCCATGATGTCGCCGTGAAGATCTGGCAGTTCGAGAGTTACGCCCGAAGCAGTGACGTCGGCGGCGAGGTTGCCGTTGAAGTCGACAGACCGGGTCCAGCTGTTGTCGCTGCCGGAGACCCAGGCTGGACTGCTGGCGGTGTTGCTGGTGTAGTGGTTGGTGTAGGTGATGCCGCCGTCAGAGGACGCGGTATAGCTGCTGACCGTCTCCAGCTCGGCCGCCACCGAGGCCGAGCTGGCACCGGCGGCATGACCCGGCTGGCGTCATTCACGCCCAGGCCCTTTTCGTGTCGTGCGGCTCAGCGGGCAACTGCAGCGCCGGCGGGTACTACACCGACAGCTCCGGGCACTCGCAGGCGTTCCTCGTCAACGAGACCTAACCAGCGACCCGAGCCAAGCAGGGAACCGCTGGACCTTCAGCGAGTGCTCGACGTCTCCGGCGCGGCACGGGGCCGTCTTCCTCTGCTTCCTGGCGCCCGGCGGCGGCAACCGCCCTCCATCCTGTTGTCGTCACACACGCATGATCATGAGGCGGCTGCGTTCATACCCCAGGATTCTCACGCGCCGCCCCAGGTCACCAGCCGAATGGAGGCTGCCGTACTACCGCATCGCGGCCGGCCTCCCCTGACCGCGGCAGGGCCGGGCCGGCCAAAGATGCTAACGCTCCAGAATGACGGTTTGCACCGTGCCGTCCAGCTTGAACTCTGCCGGTGGACTGCCGGTGGAATTCCTGTTCAGGCTGCTGGCGGCGAGTTAGGTTTGCTGGCCTAAGTGGGAACCACATAGGAGGAGTGACGTAATGGCGAGATCACGTAAGAAGATGGCGGCAATCCTGGCCGCGGCTGCGCTCGTTCTGGGCACCACCACCGCGACGGCCGCCCCGGCGGCGGCCGCGACCGTACGCCCGATGACCTCCTGGCTTGGCGCCTGCCACCCGTGGAATGACAACGAGACAGTCGGCGGCTGGTGCGACGGCAACGGGCCGAACTGGACCTACCAGGCGGTCGCCCTCTGCGAAAACATTGTTCAGGTAACGTGGATCACCACCGGTGTGGTGCGCTGGGCGGGTGACAGACGCGGATCTTACGCCTACTGCAGCACGCGCAACGGCTTCCTGGTCCAAGGGTGGATCTACGTCTACTACAACAACGTGTATCAGGAGGCCATCCCAGCCTGATCGCCATCCAGGGCAAGCACGGGCCGTTGCCCTTACGACACCATTCTCATCCACTTTTCCTCGCATCGGGCGTGCGTACCTGCCAAGCTTTTGACTTACGGGACGGGCATCATGGCCGGCAAGGCGGCGACGCCGGAACAGGCAGTCCGGCCGGCAGAGTCCCGGCAGAGCTTGAACGGGGTATTGCATGATGGGGGAGTAGAGTGCGCGTTCGTCGTGATGCCGCAAGGGAGAGGGCGGGGCGATCAACCCGACCCGGCCAGCGCCGCGGAGGTTCAGCGAGGCGCTGCGCCAGCACCGGCTGGCGGCCGGGCTGACACAGGAAGAGCTGGCAGCCCGGTCAGGTCTCAGTGTGCGGGCGATCAGGGACCTGGAGCGAGACCGGTCCGCCCGGCCCTACTTCCGCTCGGTGCGCTTGCTCGCCGACGCGCTGAAGCTAACCGACGCACAGCGAAGCGGGCTGAATGATCTGGCGGGCCGTGGCCGGGGTGGCAGCGCCGGGACCGGACTCGCTCGGCCCAGCCAGCTACCGGCCGCGGTAGCCCAGTTCGCCGGCCGGGAACGCGAGCTCAGGGCGCTGGACGAACTTGCCGGCCGGGCGGGCGAGCAGCCGGCGGGCGGCACGGTGGTGATCTCGGCGATCGGGGGCACCGCGGGAATCGGGAAGACCGCGCTGGCGGTGCACTGGGCGCGCCAGGTCAGCGCGAAGTTCCCCGACGGGCAACTGTATGTGAACCTGCGCGGGTTCGGGCCATCGGGCACGCCGCTGGCAGCCGCCGAGGCGGTCAGCGGGTTCCTCACCGCCCTGGGCGTGGCCCCCGAGGGCTGGCCATCGGGCCTGGAGGCCCGGGCGGGCCTGTACCGCAGCCTTATCGCGGGCCGGCGGCTGCTGATCGTGCTGGATAACGCGCGGGACGCCGGGCAGGTCCGCCCGCTGCTGCCCGGCTCACCGGGATGCCTGGTGCTGATCACCAGCCGGGCGTCGCTGGCCGGGCTGGCCGTCGGCGAGGCCGCTCACCTGCTCGTCCTGGACGTTCTTTCGGAAGACGAGGCCTGGCAGCTGCTGGCTGGCCGGCTGGGCGCCGCCCGGGTGGCGGCCGAGCCTGCAGCGGTGAGCGAGCTGATCAGGCTGAGCGCCCGGCTTCCGCTGGCCCTGGCCATCGTCGCGGCGCGCGCCGCCGCCCGGCCGGGTTTCCCCCTCGCCGGGCTGGCCGCCGAACTCCGCGATGAGTCCGGCCGGCTCGACGCCCTGGATGCCGGGGATGCGGCCAGCAGCGTGCGCGCGGTGTTCTCCTGGTCCTATGATCAGCTCAGCCGGGCTGGAGCACGGCTGTTCCGGCTTCTGGGCCTGCATCCAGGTCCCGATGTCACCGTTCACGCCGCCGCCTGCCTGGCTGGTGTCTCACTCCTGCGGGCGCGGATTGCGCTGCGCGAACTAGCCGATGCCAGCCTCATCACCGAGCAGGCCCCCGGCCGGTTCGGCTGCCATGACCTGCTGCGCGCTTATGCGATCGAGCACGCCGCCGCGGCTGGCTCGCGGGCGGGCCGGCGGGCGGCTCTGGGCCGGGTGCTGGATTACTACCTGCATACCGCGGCCGCCGCTGACCGGTCGCTGTACCCGCTGCGGCGGCGGGTCGAGCTGGCCCCGGCCCGGCCGGGGGTGAGCCCGGAGCAGCTGGCCGGCCACGGGCAGGCGCTGGCCTGGCTGGAGGCCGAGCACCGCGGGC
This sequence comes from Streptosporangiaceae bacterium, assembly GCA_035945415.1. GTDB lineage: Bacteria > Actinomycetota > Actinomycetes > Streptosporangiales > Streptosporangiaceae > PALSA-505. The sequence continues at coordinate 560 of DASZAD010000010.1, read as the reverse complement.
TGGTCGCGGCCGTGACCCTGGCCGCCAGGCAGGGTTTTGACGTACACGCCTGGCAGCTGGCCTTCAGCCTGGAGACGTTCTTTTACCGGCGCAGCCACTGGCAGGACTGGGCGGCCACCCAGCAGACCGCGCTGGCGGCCGCCCGGCGGCTGGGCGACGGTTACGCCCAGACCCTGGCCCACAGCGGGATCGCCAACGCGCAGCTGCAGACCGGCCGCCCGGCTCAGGCGCTGGGTCACCTGGCCACCGCGCTGGAGCTGCGCCAGCAGGCCGGGGACCGCTACGGCCAGGCCCGGGTGCACCTGTACACCGGCTGGGCGCTGGAGGCCCAGGGCCGCTACCGCCAGGCGCTGGCCCACAGCCGGGCGGGCCTGCGGCTGGCCCAGGCCGCCGGCCCGCCCGCTGCGCCGCTGCTGGCCGAGGCGCTCAACCAGGTCGGCTGGGACCTGGCCCAGCTCGGCCGCTACTCCCAGGCGCTGGACTATTGCCAGCAGGCCGTGACCTTAAGCGACCAGCTCGGCAACAAGCACACCCAGCCCGCCGTGCTGGACAGCCTGGCC
>DASZAD010000009.1:0-5387 GCA_035945415.1 Streptosporangiaceae bacterium | reverse complement strand
GGCCGCGGCCCACAGCCGGGGCCTGGCCCGCCGCGACCCTGTCCTCCTAGCCCAAGCCGCGCGGCACCCCGATCCGTGGGCCCGGGCCTCAGCAGCCGAAGACCTCGGCGTCCTGTACGGCGGGCTAGGCGACCGGGATCGGGCGATCGACCACCTGAAGGAAGCACTCGACGGATACCGCCAGGTCGGCGCCGACCGTGACCAGGCCCGCGTCCGGCGTCGGCTGCGCCAGCTCGGTATCCGCCGACGCCACTGGAGCACGGCTGCCGCCAGGCCCGTCACCGGGTGGGACAGCCTGACCGACACCGAGCAGGCCGTGGCCGGCCTGGTCGCCGAGGGACTGTACAACAACCAGGTCGCCGCCCGCATGTATATCAGCACCCACACCGTCGCCCACCACCTCCGCCAGGCCTTCCGCAAGCTCAGCATCGCCTCACGCGTCGAGCTCACCCGCATCGTTATCGAGCACGCGGGGGAGGCTCATTAACCCTCATCGCCTCCAGTGAGCGCGGCGTGAACGGTGTCGACTCCGGCTGTTTGCCCGCGCGCCCCTGTGAGGGTGGCTGACCACAGCGGGTAACGCTCTCGTTCGCTCAGGCCGCCCCACACGCCGTGGACCTGATGGGTCCGCAACGCGAAGGCCAGGCAGTCACGCCGGACCTGGCACCCCGCGCAGATGGCCTTCGCCTCCGCCACCTGGGCCAGGGACGCGCCAGATGACATGGTCTCATCGTTGGCGATGAACACCCGGTGGACCAGCACCCCCCGCCCCGGCCAGCAACCGAGCGTTATGCCAACGCAGGTTACGTCTGCCGGTCACGAACACCGAATCCGCCCATCAACCGGAATTCCGCAAGCGCAGACTATTGACCGAAAGTCACCGAGATGCTCGCCCCGGCAAGACCCAGCACGCTATTACCCACCGTGCCGGTAATTGACCACTCCTTGACCGTCGTCACGCGTGAGATCATCACCCACAGCCGTCTGCCGGCCTTGCCCAGCCAGTCCATGATCTTTCTCCAGAAGCCCGTCCCTTTGCCCCCAGCCTCCGCTTCCGCATCCTGCACATCATCGACTAGCGCTTCCTGCTCTGCGACCAGCTCGAAGGCCCGGCCGGGCGGTTGCCCACCCCCAGCCTCCGCTAGCTCCCTGACACGAGCCTTCTGCGCCTCCACCAACGCGATCAAACCCTGTGTTACCTCGCGAAACTCCGGTGCCTCTTCCCCGAACTGAACTAGGGCACCTACTGCCCTGTCATAAGCCGCTAGGACCGGTGCCGCCAGCCGGCCATGATCGTCAGGCCGGTGACCGTCCCCATTTAGAACTCCTAACAGAATGATCTGGAATGGCGATGGATACGGCTAGGTGAGGACGCCGTGAAGAAGGGACAGCTGCTATCGTGGGTGGTTTCTGGTGAGCTTTGGGCGTGGATCGAGCTGTTGTTACCTGTGATCCCTCACTGGGCTGATCACCCTGGCCGCAGGCGGCTGATGGTCGCGAGGCGTATGCGGGATCTTGTACGTCCTGTACACGGAGATTCCGTGGGAGTTCTTGCCGCAGAAGCTGGGCGTCGGGTCGGGGATGACGTGCTGGCGGCGGCTGCACCTGGCGCTGCTGGCCGAGCTGCACGCGGCCGGGATGCTGGACTGGTCCAGGGCGGTGATCGACAGCTCTCACGTGCGAGCGCTGGAAAGGCGGCCCGAAACCGTGCCCGGCCAGGCTCGGAGCACCACGTGATCGGCGAAGCGCACGGCATCCCGCTGGCGGTATCGCTGACCGGCAGCCACCGCAACGACCTCACCCAGCTGATGCCGCTGATAGCGGCCATCCCGCCGGTGCGCGGCCGCGGTCTACGCCGGTCGCAGCTATGACCAGTCTTGGGCCACGTTTGGGCCTTGAGCGACTCCGCGGGGCGCTCATCTCAGGGTTTGCCGCTCGCGACCGGTGAATTTGCGGACTAATCCTCGGGCGCAGAGTGGGGCTGGCGGCTGCCGCCGGGCGGGAGGCTGAGCTCGAGGGCCAGCACCCGCGGCCTGCGCCGTTCAGCCTGTCGGCGGCCATGCCCGGCCTGGCCAGGAGGCAATGCGTCATGGGCGCCAGGGCCGGGCCGTCACAGTTGCACGCACCCACGGGGTGCTGCAATGGCGAGCCGAACTGGGCCCGGAGGTCAGCCCGGGCCAGGGCCGAGCGAGGGCGCCCGCCGCGCAGACGCAGCGGCAGCCGGGACACTATCTACGGTCTGGCCTGCGGAGATTTGCCCATGTTCGCTCCCGGCTCAGCGCGCAGTCGCCATAATGAGCCATGACCTCAGGGGCAGGGCTGGCCACCACCAAGATTGCCCGCCGGGCTGGGCGGCGCAGATGAGATGCCTGGAGTGCGGGGTCGAGACTGCTAACGTAACGCCCGCCTGTGTCGTGTGCGGGGCTCCCGCCCCCCGGCCGTCGGCCGCATCGGCTCGGCGCGGTTCCCGCGCCTGGGTCAAGCGCGACCCGGTACACCAGCGGAGATTCTGGGTGAAGCGAGACCCGGCGGCTGGAGCGAACGCGCTGGCCGGACCGGGCGGTACCGGGGACAGCACGGCCGATCCGCCGGATAGCGACGCGGCAGGCTGGGCCGTGCCGGCTGCCGCTGGCGCCAGTGTGGGACAACGGCCCGCAGAATTTGCGCAAGATTCGGAAGTCGACGGCGCCAGACTCACCCAGTGGGTACGGGCAACGCAGTTCTCGACCACCCGGCTGCGGCCCGGCTATGACATAGAGGAAGTTGACGCCTTCCTCAGCGCCATCCGGGATACGTTCCTCGGAATACGGGAGCCGTCCCTGACGCCCGATGAGATCCGGACCAAGCAGTTCTCGACCACCCGGCTGCGGCCCGGCTACGACCAGGAGGAGGTTGACGCCTTCCTCGATGAGGCCGAAGTGAGGCTGACCGACCAGGCTGGTGCCCGGGCCCACGCCGCCCGGCTGCGGTCCGTGGCAGCCGACCAGGCGGCAGGGGCGGTACGGATCAGATGCCTGGAGTGCGGGGCGGAAAATGCTGAGGCGGCCGAGGTCTGCGCCCGGTGCGGAGCCCCTGCCAGCTATCCGCCGTCAGCCTCAGGCCCGGCGGTCGCCCGGCCGGCTGGGCGCAGCGGCCCGTCACGGCGTCTCCTGGCTACTGTCGGCGTGGCCACTGCACTGCTGGTGGTGGGCTGGCTCATTCTGGCTTTGAACGATCCGTGGTCCTCGACGTCCTCCATCGCCACGACGTCCTCCATCCCCTCGACGGGCCAGCTGACGATGCGTCAGCTCCAGGTCGGGGACTGCCTGCAGGGTTCGGGCCAGACCGTGGAGGACTTCAGCCAAGGGAACGGCCCTTTCACCGGGGTCCCCTGCACCCAGCCGCACACAGCCGAGGTGTTCTTCGCAGGCAACGCCTGGCCGCGGTCACTGGCCTATCCGGGGGATCAAGCGGTCCATGACCACGGACATGCGCGCTGCCTCAAGGCGTTCAGCGCCTATGACGGGATCGACAGTTCGTCGTCCACCTTTGATGTTGTGTTCTCGACTCCGACCAGCAGCACTTGGCCTGGTGATGACAGGCGGCTGGTGTGTTTCGCCTCCTCCGCGCCCGGATGGGTGGACTATTCGATCCAAGGCCTTGGTCAGTAACGGCGGCCTATGTCACCGTCAGGCCCCGGGACGGCACAAGGACTCGTCGGCCAGAGTGAAGTACGCAGTCTTACCTGACCTGGACCACGTTTCGGCCTTGAGCGACTCCGCAAGGCGCTGACCTCAGGGTTTGCCGACGACGCCCAGCTGGAGGTCTTGAGGGCAGCTGCCTGGCAGCACCTGGTCGCCGGGCAGGCCGGGCTCCACCCTGGTCTGGACGGCGCCCCCGTGGACCGGCCAACGACCACCACAACACCCTCAACCGCATCCACCGGGAACAAGGTGTGCACTGATTTGGCCCAACTCAGGTACGACCACGACAAGTACCGCAAGCAGGTCCGGAAGAAGGACATCACCCCCGTGATCGCCCGCCCCGGCACGAAGCATGGTTCCGGGCTGGGCGCCGGCTGGCCGGCGCCTCACTTCGTGAGGAATGCTCAGATGTTGTTTCGCTCACCTTGCGGCTAGCGGCCGGCGCGGCGGCGTATGCGTCGCGCCTGCAGGCGCTGCAGCATCACCCCCAGCCGCTCACCGCGCGACCCGGGCGCCGGGACGGCGCCCAGCTGCATCGCGACGTCATTGGCGTCGTAGAGGATCCGGCACCGATACACCAGGTTGCCGCGGAACTCCCAGTGGTCGTCGCCCTCAATCTGGATGCGCGTGCCGGTCGGGGCAAAGCCCGGCGGGTCCAGCGGCCCGGTCATCGTGCCCGTGAGGCGCCAGGGCACGATCGCCTTACGCCGGTCGAACGAGGCGTAGGGCGGCTCGGTCTCGGCGAAGCGGTAGTCAGGGGAGGCGCGCTGGAGCTGCTTGACGAGCAGGGCCGCGCCGTCGTAGCCGCGTGGCAGCGGCGGCGATGACGACTGCTGCCATTCGACGTCGTCGGTGCACAGGGCGGCGACCTGCTGCGGGTCGTAGGCGTTCCAGGCAGCATGCCAGCGGGAGGCGAAGTCGCGCAGGAACTGCTCGTCGAGGAGTTCGGTCGGGGCCGTGGCCTGCTCATCGGTGCTCATCGTTGCCTCCTTGCACTTCCCGGCATGCGTGGGTCGGCACCGGTCATCGGCCGTCCCGGAACCGTGATGGGCTACGGCACCGCCGGCGCACTTGACGCCCATCAGCCACGTTCTATCACGAAGTAAGCGAGACAACCTCTGAGCACTCCTCACGAAGGGAGGCGCTGGCTAGCCGGCGCCAGCAGATGATGGCGCAGGCCAGGCTGAGGAACGCCTCGTGGATGTCGTCCGGATCTCCCAGCGGATGGGCAGCCGCCGGAACCAGTGCCACAACGCGACGGTCTGCTCGGCCACCCAGCGGTGCACGCCCAGGCCCGAACCATGCGCCGTGCCGCGGCGGGCGATCACCGGAGTGATCCCCTTGTCCCGGACCTGGCGGCGGTACTTGTCATGGTCATAGCCCGGTCGGCATAGACCGTCCCCGGCCGCTGCCGGGGCCGGCCACGGCGGCCGCGGACCGGCGGGATGGCCGCGAGCAGCGGCATCAGCTGGGTGACGTCGTTACGCTGGCCGCCGGTCAGCGTCACCGCCAGCGGGATCCCGTGCGCCTCAGTGATCACGTGGTGCTTGGAGCCCGGCTTGGCGCGGTCGACCGGGCTCGGTCCGGTTTTGGGCCGCCCTTCACCGCCCGCACGTGCGAGCTGTCGATCACGGCCTTGGACCAGTCCAGCGCGCCGGCCGCGTTCAGCTCGGCCAGCAGCAGCTCGTGCAGCTGCTGCCGCAC
>DASZAD010000008.1:0-12068 GCA_035945415.1 Streptosporangiaceae bacterium | reverse complement strand
GTGGTGGAGGTGGCCAAGCGCCTCGCCGCCCGGGGAGTCGAGGTTGAGATCTTCACCCGCGCGGTCTCCCGCGCGGCGCCGCCGGTCGTGGAACTCGTTCCCGGCGTCCTGGTCAGGCACATCGTCGCGGGCCCGTTCGAGGAACTGGACCGGTGCGACCTGCCCGCGCAGCTCTGCCACTTCACGCTGGAGGTGCTGCGCACCGAGGCCGCGTACGCGCCCGGGCGGTACGACCTCATCCACGCGCACTACTGGCTGTCCGGCCAGGTCGGCGCAGCCGCAAAGGCCCGCTGGTCGGTCCCGCTGGTGCAGTCGATGCACACCCTGGGCAAGGTAAAGAACGCCGCGCTCGCGACGGGTGACGCCGCCGAGCCCGAGGTCAGGATCAGGGGCGAGGAGGAGGTCATCGCCGCCGCCGACCGCCTGGTGGCCAACACGGCCGCTGAGGCCGGCCAGCTCACCGGACTGTACGGGGCCGAGCCGGTCCGGGTCGCCACCGTGAACCCGGGGGTGGACCTGTCGGTCTTCCATCCGGGATCCAGGCTGGAGGCCCGGCGCGCCCTGGGGCTGCCGGCTGACGCGGTGGTGCTGATGTCCGCCGGCCGGGTGCAGCCGCTCAAGGCACCGCACGTGGTCCTGCACGCCGCCGCCCGGCTGCTCGCGGAAGACCCGTCGCTGGCCGGGCGGCTGGTGGTGGCGTTCGTCGGCGGGCCGAGCGGCTCCGGCCGGGCCGACCCGGATCTGATCGTCGAGCTGGCCGCCCGGCTGGGCATCTCGCCCGTCGTCCGGCTCGAGCCACCGTGCCCGCAGCCGGAGCTGGCCGTGTGGTACCGGGCCGCGACCGCCGTGCTGGTGCCCTCGTACTCGGAGTCGTTCGGCCTGGTCGCCGTGGAGGCTCAGGCGTGCGGCACCCCGGTCGTGGCGGCCTCCGTGGGAGGCCTGCGCACGGCCGTGCGACACGGCGTCTCCGGTGTGCTGGTGCCCGGGCACGACCCGGCGGACTACGCCCGGGTGTTGCGGGACCTGATCGGATCTCCGGCCGGACAGGCCCGGCTGTCTCGCGGCGCGATCGTTCACGCGTCCCGCTTCAGCTGGGCGAGCGCGGTGGACCAGCTTCTGACGGTGTATACCGGGGCCATGAACGACATGGCCAGAGTGGACGCGTGAGCGACCCCGCCCCGGACCCGGCCGGGATCATCCAGAACGCCCTCACCGAACTGGGACTCTCATACGAGAACCCCAGGCCGGGCGCCTTCCTGGTCCGGCTGGAGGGCCAGCGCAAGCTGGCCACCATGACCTGGCTGATCGCCGGGACGCACAGCCTGCAGGTGGAGGCGTTCTTCTGCCGGCAGCCGGACGAGAACCACGCCCAGTTCTACCGGTTCCTGCTCGAACGCGGGGCGCGGATGTATGGCGTGCACTTCGCGCTGGACCCGGTCGGTGACGTGTACCTGGCCGGGCGGCTGCCGCTGGAGTGTGTCACGCCGGACGAGGTCGACCGGCTGCTTGGGTGCGTGCTCAGCTATTCCGATGACAACTTCAACACGGCGCTTGAGCTCGGCTTCGGCTCCTCCATCCGCAGGGAGTGGGCCTGGCGGGTCAAGCGCGGCGAGCGGCTGGACAATCTGAGAGCCTTTGAGCGGTTCGCTTCTCCCTGATGCGCTGGAGGGCGCCGGAGGCGCTCACTCAGGACCGGCAGGCCAACGACTGCGACCGCACATAGATCATGTCTTGCGTACCGCACTGGTGAAGCCCGCGATGAACAATGCGGCGAACGCCCAGGCCAGCAGCCGCAACACCCAGCCGGCCGCGGACAGCCACGCCGCGGTCACACTGGCTGGATCGGTGGTCAGGTCGCAGTCCACCCGGGCCACGCTGGTGCCCACCGGCAGGGTCAGATCCAGTCCCGTGCTGACCTGCTGAACCGCCGTGCACGACCGGCCCGGGGTTGCCGTCTGGGTGGTTTGCGCCAGCGCACCGTGCGAGCCAAGGACCACCGCCAGCACGCAAGACAGCGCCACCACTCCGGCGAGGAACCACAGCGCCCGCCAGGGCTGGTAGCCGTACCCGAGGGTGACCTTGGTGATTTTGCCCCACCACCGCTCCGGCCAGCGCGTGTCCGCACGGGCGAGCTGGTCGTCGCGTTGTGCCATCAGCGTCTGGCGGGCCTGCCGGTCATCGCCCAGCGCCCGGTATCCGGCGGCCAGCTGCTGATACGGCTGCGCGGCGTAGTCGGGGGTGCCCTCCCGCAGCAGCTCCCGCCAGTCCTCCGCAGAGATCCGCCCGGGCACACCGGCATAGGTCAGCCCGTCCGCCGCGAGCCGCCGGTGGGAATCATCCTTGTGCTCCAGCCGCTCAGGAGCGAACTGGAACGCCGCGCCCACCTGCGCACCTTTCAAGTTGACCGCCTCACCAGGACCTCCGCCGGTCGCGGTGAACCAGCGCAGAAACAGGTGCTCGCCGACTCGCAGGCTTTCGGCGAGCAGGGCGGGTCCGGAGTCGTTGCGCATCTGCGCCCCGTCAAAGATGAGGTGGCCCGCGATGCGAGCGCCGAGCAGGCAAACCGCGCCGTCACCGCCGCTGCCGGTGAACTCGCCGCTCAGGCGCATGTTCTGGCCGACTTCCAAGGTGTTGGCGCTCAGGGCAGGGCCGGAGTCGTTGCACAGCTTCATCTCGGTGCAATCAAGCCGGCCGCTGATGTGGGCAGCGAGCAGCTCGACGGCGCCGTCGCCGGTGTGACCGATGATTCTCGCCCCGGTCAGGCCCAGCAGGCCGCAGCTGAGCGCAGTGCCGTCAAAAGGTGACTCAGCCGGATGCTCGATCTGGCATCCGCTCAGCCAGAGGCCGGGCAGCCGGGCATCCCGGGCGACGACGCCTTCCTCCAGCAGGCAATCCGCCAGCTCAAGCCAGACATCCGTGGTGAGGTTCTCCAGATCAAGCTGGCCCGTGATCCGGGCCCCCCGAAGCCGCACCCCATGCGGATCAATGTCCGCGGCGAGCCTCCCGCGCAAGATGTCGCGGATCACGCTCGCCCGGCAGCTCCGGGACTCCCCCCACGACCGCATCGCGGCGTCATCGACCGCCTCGTCATCGGCGGCCAGGTCGAGCCATTCCCCTCGGCCGGCCCGTTCGACCAGCGACTGCTCCACCGAGGTCAATCCCTCGCCGGGCACCTGAGTGGCCACACACGAACTTTAACCAGCCAGGCTCGCCGCGGGATCACGTCTCAGGAACTGCGATGGCACCTGGGGGTGATCTCTGGCCCGGCACAGCCCGGCCGGGCCGCCCGCACCGGCGATGGGATCATCGAGAACGAGGAGGCGGGGCGATGGGACCATTGCACGGCATCAGGGTCATCGAGATCGCGAGCCTGGCTCCGGCACCGTTCGGGTGCATGATCTTGTCAGATCTCGGCGCGGACGTGCTGCGCGTCGACCGCGCCAGCCAATGCGGGCCCGACGCCCCCGCGCCGAAGGATCCGCTTGTCCGGGGCAGGCGGTCGATCGGCCTGAACCTGAGCGATGCCAACGGAGCCGAACTGCTGCTCCGGCTGGTCGCGACGGCCGACGTGCTGGTCGAGGGCTTCCGGCCGGGCGTGGCCGAGCGCCTGGGGGTGGGGCCGGAGCAGTGCCTGGCGCGCAATCCCCGGCTCGTCTTCGCCCGGATGACCGGGTGGGGCCAGGAAGGCCCGCTCGCGCGGACGGCCGGGCACGACATCGACTACATCGGGGTGTCTGGCGTGCTGCACGGGATCGGACGGGCCGGCCAGCGCCCGGTGCCGCCGCTCAACCTGGTCGGCGACTTCGGCGGTGGCGGGATGCTGCTGGCAGTGGGCGTGCTGGCCGCGCTCATCGAACGGGAGCGGTCCGGGCGGGGGCAGGTGGTCGACGTGGCCATGGTGGACGGGTCGGCGCTGCTGAACGCGTTCCTGTACGGCTTGCTTGCCACCGGCGGCTGGCAGGAGGAACGCGGCACCAACCTGCTCGATGGCGGAGCGCCGTTCTACGACACCTACCAGACCGCCGACGGCAGGCACGTGGCCGTGGGGGCGCTCGAGCCGAAGTTTTACGCCGAGCTGCTGGCCAAGCTCGGGCTCGACGATGCCGGTCTACCGGGCCAGTACGACCGGACGGGGTGGCCGGTGCTGCGGGAGCGGATCGCCGCCGTGTTCGCCGAGCGGACCAGGGACGAGTGGACCGAGCACTTCAGCGGCTCCGACGCCTGCGTAGCCCCGGTCCTGACCCCGAGCGAGGCGCCCCGCCACCCGCACATCGCCGCCCGGGGCACGTTCATCGAAACCGGCGGGGTGCTCTCGCCCGCCCCGGCCCCCAGGTTCAGCCGGACAGCCGCCGGCGAACCGGTCGCCCCGCCCCGGCCCGGCGCCGACACCGACGCCGTGCTTGCGGAGCTCGGCCTGTCCGGGCCCGAGATCGCCGCCCTGCGGCGAGCAGGCACGGTCGCCTGATCGCCCGGCCCGCGACGGCTGGCCTCGACGATGAGCGAGGCATCGCCGCGACCCTCTGTGGCCGGGCTCGACCATGATCGATGGGGACTTTCATCTACTGGCGTAATAGAAAGTCTCCATCGAGCTTGGAGACGAGCGGTTTGAGCGTCAGTGGCCGAGCCTGGCCGCCTTGATGGCCAGCAGGACCACCGAGATGACCAGGTAGCAGCGCAGGGACAGCATGCCCAGCTTGGTCCCCGGGGACCAGACGACCGGCTTGAGCAGGGCCAGCGGGGGCATCCGCCAGTGACTTCTGTCCGACCGGTCCCAGGTAGGCCGCGGTGGCGCGGGCCGGCCGGTGCGGGAGCGGAGGATCCGCAGCCCCACACCGGTCGCGGCGAAGCCGGCCGCCAGCGCCACGAACAGCCAGATCGCGACCTGCTTGACGTCGATGTGCGGGAAGAGCGTGCTGGCCATCAGCGTGCCGGACAGCATGATCAGGATGCCGATGATGACGGTGGCCACGATGTTGAGCCAGCGCGGGTTGACCCACGGCCCGAGCACTTCGGGATCGTTGCAGAGCAGCAGCAGGAACACGCTCGCGCTTGGCAGCAGCACCCCGGCCAGGGCCTGGACGCTGGTGGTGATCAGGCCGAGCGGGGCGCCGGGCAGCAGCACGATCCCCGCCGCGAGCACCACCACCCCGGTATAGGTGAGATAGAAGAACTTCGCCTCGCGGAACTTGCGATGCAGCGAGTGCCGCAGGCCGAACACGTCGCCGAAGGCATAGCTGGTGGCCAGCGTGACCGCGGCCGCGCCGAGGATGCTGGCGTCGAGCAGGACGACGGCGAAGAACGCGCCGAGCACGCTGCTGTGTCTCTCCAGCGCGTGCGCGACCCCGAGCGCGTCGGTGAAGTGCCCGGCCAGGCTGGTCCCCCTGACCGCGTAGCCGGCCACGATCACCAGGGCCGCGGCGCCACCCACCACCACGAGCGAGCCCAGCGTGGTGTCGGCGCGCTCGTACCCGATGAACCTCGGCGTGATCCGCTTGTCGATGACGTTGGACTGCTGGAAGAACAGCTGCCAGGGAGCGACGGTCGTCCCGACGATCGCGATGATCAGCAGGACCGCGTTCGAGCTGAATCCACCTTGGACGCCCGGCACCACCAGGTGGAAGAAGGCCGCGCCGTAGTGCGGGTGGGACAACAGCGCCAGCGGCACGAGCAGCAGGCTCACCCCGATGAACACGAACATGGCGCGTTCCCAGCGGCGGAAGCTGCCGCTGGTGGTGATCATCACCAGGACGACGGCGGTGGCCGGGACGGAGACGTACGGGCTGACGCCGAAGTACCGCAGGGCCAGCGAGACACCGATGAACTCGGTCGCGATCGTCAGGAAGTTCAGGATGAACAGGTCCCCGACACTGAACCAGCCCCAGAAGCGACCGAACCGCTCGTTGATCAGCCGGGCGTGCCCCACCCCGGTGACCGCGCCCAGCCGGACCACCATCTCCTGGTTGACGATCAGCACGGGGATCAGCAGCAACAGGACCCAGAGCAGGGTGTAGCCGTAGTTCTGGCCGGCCTGGGCGTAGGTGGACACCCCGCCGGCGTCGTTGTCGCCCACCATGACGATCAGGCCGGGCCCGATGATGGCGAGGAACGTCACCAGCTTGCGGCGCAGCCCGCCGCGGGTGTCCTGATCGACCCGGATCCGGCCCAGCGCGCCCTCGATGTCACCCAGGTGTGCCTCGTCGAGAACCGCGCTCGGCCGCTCGAGCTGCCGCGGCGGCTTCTGGCCGGGCGGCGGCCCGGTCACGGGGAGTCTCCGCGGTGGTGGTCCGGCGGCTCGGCCGCCTCACGGCGCCGCCAGTCGCCGGGAAGCGTGATCTCGAGCACGTCGTCCACGGTGATCAGGCCGAGCATCCGGCACTGCTCGTCCACGACCGGGATCGTGATCAGGTTGTAGTCGGTCATCAGCACCGCGACGTCGACGACGTCGGTGTCCGGTCCCACCCGCACCGGATCGGTGTCGCACACGTCCAGGAGCCGCGCGCCGGAATCGGCCTGCACCAGCCCGACCAGCCGGGCGACCCCGGCCAGCCGCCCGTCCTCGCTGGTGGCGTGCACGCTGGTCAGCGCTTCCGGCTGGAGGGTCTTGGCCAGGCGGACCGCCTCCAGCACCTCATCCACCCGGATGTCCTCGGGCAGCGTGATGAAGTCCATGCCCATCAGGCCGCCGGCGCTGGTCGGGTTGAAGCCCATCAGCGTCAGCACCTTGGTGCGCTGGCCGGGCGGGAGGAGGTCGAGCACCGCCTGGCGGCGCCGCTGCGGGAGCTCGCCGATCGCGTCGGCGGCGTCGTCAGCGCGCATGCGGCTCACCACCTCGGCCACCTCCTGGTCGGATCGCTCACCGAACAGCCGGGTGGCCTTGTCCTCGTCCAGCTCCTCGAAGACGTCCGCCTCCAGCTCGGGGTCGGCGTGGACTTGCCCGAGGATCTCGGTCTCCTCCTCCTTGGACGCCTCTTCGAGCAGGTCGGCGATCTGGGCCGGCTTGAGTCGCCGGATGCGCCCGAACGGCCGGCGCAGCAGCGCGCTCCCGCTGTGGCCGATCAGCGGCTCGAACTGCTTCGAGTCCCGGAAGACTCCCGGCTCCGGCTCACGTCCGCCCAGGCCAAGCCAGCCGAGCACCCGGCTGGGGCGGCGCCTGGTGTCCACGCCCACCAGCACCTGCTCGCCGTCTCGCTCGGCGAGCTGAAGGTCGGCCGCCCGGACCAGCCGCGCGCTCTCCACGTCGATCAGCCGGTGCCCGAGCACGTCGGCGCGCAGCAGCACCTCGCCGTGCCTGCGCTCGAACCGGCGCAGGTCGATCCGGGCGCTGGTCAGCTTCAGCTCCTCGGTGTCGAAGGATTCGACCTGCTCCATGGGGACATAGACCTGCCGCCCGCCGACCGTGGCGACCAGGCCTGTGACCAGCGAGTAGTCGTCTCCGCGCAGCCGGACGATGACGTCGGACAGACGGCCGAGCGACTCCCCGTCGCGGGCCGTGATCGGGCGTCCCAGCAGCGCGGACAGGGTCAGGGTGCGGCTGCGTCCCATGTCAGGGACGGGGGCGGCAGCCGGGGTCGCGGTCATGGCTCTGCGTTCCCCTCGTGGGCGATCTCGACATCCTTTACCCTGCCACGCCCCGGTTAACTGTGACGGCGGCGGGCGGGAGGCGTATGGAAAGCGTTTGCGGGGTGGTATGAAGGCCAGTGCACGGTGTGAACGAAGGACGTGATCAGGGTGGCCATGCGCAGGGCGGTTGGCTCGCTCAGCGAGCGCGCGGCCGCTCCCGAGGGCTTCTCGTACACGATCAAGCGGCGTCTGCTCGGGCGGCCGCTGGTCAACGAGCAGCTCGCCGAGCAACGGCTGTCCAACCCGCTGGCGCTGGGGGTGCTGTCGCCGGACGGGATCTCGTCCTCGGCCTACGGCCCGGAGGAAATCCTCATCGCCCTGCTGCCGCTGGCGGGCCTGGCGGCGTACGCACTGATCCTGCCGATGACGCTGGTCATCTTGTTCGTCATGACGCTCGTGGTGCTGTCCTACCGCGAGGTCGTGATGGTTTACATCAGGCCGGGTGGCTCCTACGTGGTGGCCAGGGAGAACTTCGGCCCCAGGGTGGCCCAGGTCGCCGCCGTGGCCCTGCTGATCGACTACATCGTGACGGTGGCCGTGCAGACCGCGGGCGGCGCGGCAGCCATCGTGTCCGCCTTCCCGGAGCTGCCCAGGAGCTTGGGGCTGTCGACGAAGGCAGTGCTCCTGATCATCTCGGTCCTGGCCATCCTGATCATGTGCTACGGGAACCTGCGCGGCATCCGTGAGGCCGGCCGCGCGTTCGCGGTCCCGACGTACCTGTTCGCCGGCTCGGTGCTGCTGATGATCGTGGCCGGCCTGATCCGGGAGATCATCGGAAACCTGCACCCATATGACCCGGGCGCCCTGCACGGCACCTATCCGATCGGCACCGGCGCCCAGGGCCTGATCAGCGTGGCTATGATCTTCACGCTACTGCGCGCGTTCGCCAACGGCGGTGCGTCGCTGACCGGCATCGAGGCGGTCAGCGACGCGGTCGGCGCGTTCCGCCCGCCGGAGGGCATCAACGCCCGGCGGGTGCTGGTCGCCGAAGGGATGATCCTGGGCGTGCTGGTCGCCGGGATCTCCTGGCTGGCCCATGTGACCCGGGCCACGCCCCGGCTGCTGGGGGCTCCTACCGTTCTCGCTCAGGAGGCCACCCTGATCTTCGGCGGCGGGGTGGGCCGCGTGCTGTTCTACCTGCTCCAGGCGGCGACCGCACTGATCCTGTTCACCGGTGGCAACACCAGCTTCAACGGGTTCCCGTTCCTGGCCAGCTACGTCGCCGGCGACGCGTTCCTGCCCCGGTGGCTGCTCAAGCGCGGCCACCGGCTGGTGTTCTCCAACGCGATCATCATGCTGACCGTGATCTCGATCGCCTTGATCATCATCCGCGGGGCGAACGTCAACAGCCTGGTGCCGCTGTACGCGATCGGCGTGTTCACCGCGTTCTCCATGGCCGGCTTCGGCATGGCCCGGTATCACCTGCGCCGCAGGGAGCCGGGCTGGCGTCGCAGGCTGGTCATCAACGCTTCGGCCGGCGCTCTGACCGGGATCGTGGTCGTGATCTTCGCGGTGGTCAAGTTCACCGAGGGTGCGTGGATCGTCGTCGTTCTCTTCATCGTCCTGGTGCCCGCGCTGATCCGGCTGAATCGCGAGTACGCCATGGAGGCCGACGTGCTGGCCACCATCAGCGGCCGTCAGCCGCCACCGCCCCCGACGTACTCCCGGCGGACTGTGTTCGTGTTCGTGGACAGCTTCGACCTGGCCACGCTGGCCGCGTTGCGCTACGCCCGCAGCCTGCGGCCGACCACGCTGCGCGCGGTGCACTTCGTCATCGACAGCGCCCGCGCCGACCTGCTGCGCGAGCAGTGGATGGGCGCCGACCGCGGCGTGGCCCTGGACTTCGTGGACGTCCCGGACCGGCGGCTGGTCAAGGCGGCCGCCGACCTGGTCACCCGGGAGATCGCCGACCCCGGCACCCACGTCACCGTGATCCTGCCCCGGCGCAGCTTCTCCCCGCTGCTCGGCCGGCTGCTGCACGACCACACGGCCGACAAGATCGCCGGGGCGGTGAGCCGCATCCCCCGTTCGGCGGCCACGATCATCCCCTACGACGTGCAGAGCCGCCTGGCGACGATGCAGGAGAAGCAGCGCGCCGAAGCCGCGAAGACCGCCGACGGCGCGGGCAGGCCGGCCAGCCTCACCCCGGCCGGCCCGGCACCGGACGGCGGGCCAGCCGGACAGCCACCCGCGGCGGAGATCATTCATACGATCCCGGCCGGGCCCGACCCGCCGGCCGGGCGGAAACGCGGCGGACCTGACGCTCGCGCTTGGCCGCCCAGCAGGAAGGCCGAGGGACCGGACGGCCGGCGGCCGGGCAGGATCGGAGCCCGGCGCAAGAAGGGGCCGGGCGGCGCGGCCGGTGATGACTACAGCGGGCCGGTGCCGCCGCCCGGTGTGAATCCCATCGGCTCGCTGACCGGGCCGGGCCGGGCCACCGTGGAGGGCCGGGTCCGCGCGCTGGAACTGCGGCCGGTGGAGCACAACACGGTCCTGGCCGCCGAGGTGGCGGACTCGACCGGGGTGCTGACCGCGCTGTTCTACGGCCGGTCCCGCATTCCCGGGGTGACGTGCGGGGCGCGCGTCCGCTTCAGCGGGCCGGTGGGAATGCGCAAGGGCCGCCCGTTCATGGTCAACCCCGGCTACGAGCTGGTCGCCGCCGGCCCCGAGGAGCCCAGCCCGGCCGGCTAGCGGAGCCCGGCCGGCTAGTGGCCGGTCAGCAGGACGTAGTCCGGGTTGATCATCGTCGGCCGGCCGTCTCGCATGCCGACAGCCCCGGTGAGCCGGACCTTGGCGCCCGGCTCCACGCCCGCGATGTGCTGGCGACCGTAGAACAGCGCGGTCAGCACCCCGGTGGAGTCCGCAACCTCGGCGGCCAGCACGCTGCTCTGCCCGGCCGGACGGATCTCGACGCTGTGCACCCGGCCTGTCACGGTGGCCCGGCCCGGCGAAGTCAGCGAGCCGATCGAATCCACGCTGGCCGGCGGGGCGGGCCGCTCGTAGTCCTCGACCGCGGACTTGGGGCGGGGTTTGTGCTCCGGCCGGACCGCAGGACCAGGGATCTCCTCTGAGGCCAGCTTGACGGCCTGTCCCGGGCCAGCCACGATCGGCTGGCCCGCCGCCTCCCGGTCGTGCAGCGCCTCTAGACGGCTCTGCACGTCGTAGGGGATGATCGTGGCCGCCGAGCGGGGTATGCGGCTCACCGCCCCGGCGATCTTGTCGGCGGTCCGGTCGTGCAACAGCCGGCCGAGCAGCGGCGAGTAGCTGCGCCGGGGCAGGATCACTGTCACGTGGGTCCCGGGGTCGGCGACCTCCCGGCAGACCAGATCGGCCGCGCACCGGGACAGCCGGCGGTCCGGGCAGTCCACGAAGTCCAGGGCCACGCCGCGGTCCGCCTGAGTCCAGTCCCGGCGAAGCTTATCGGCCCTGGCGCTGTCGATGACGAAGTGCACCGCGCGCAGCGTGGTGGGCCGCAGGCTGCGGGCATAGCGCAACGCGGCCAGTGCGGCCAGGTCGAAGTCGTCCACGAACACCAGCACGGTGCGCCGGGCGTAGTGCGGCAGCGGCGGCGGCTGACGGCCGCCGATCGTGGCCAGCACCTGGCTCTCCCTCCGGTACTCCCGGTTGAGCCGGATGAACGCGAACACCCCGATCGGAAATACCACCACGACGAGCCAGGCACCCTGGGTGAACTTGGTGACCGCGAAGATCACCACGACGAGCGCGGTGTAGATCCCGCCGATGAGATTGATGATCAGCCGCCGGCGCCAGCCCTGCTCCCGCTGTCGGAGGTGGTAGCGCACCATGCCGAAGCCGGCCATGGAGAAGCCGGTGAACACGCCGATCGCGTAGAACGGCACCAGGTTGGCGGTATTAGCGCCGACGGCGAACAGCAGGGACAATGCCAGTACGGTCAACACGATGATCCCGTTGGAGAAGACGAGCCGGTGACCGCGCTTGGACAGCCACCGGGGCAGGAACGAGTCCTCCGCGACGAAGCTGGTCAGGAACGGGAATCCGCTGAAGCTTGTGTTGCCGCCGGTGAACAGGATGGACGCGGCGCCGAGCTGGAGGAGATAGAACAGGATCTGGCCACCCAGGGTAGAGCCGAACACCAGCCTGGCCTCCTGCGAGACCACGGTGGGCACGCCAGTCACGTACGGTACCGCGCGGGTGAGGTGGGCCAGCCAGGAGATTCCGCCGATCAGGAACGCGACGATGCAGCCCTGGGTGACCAGCACCCGCCGCGCGTTGCGACCCTCCGGGGGGCGCAGCGCGCTGACCGCGTTGGAGACGGCCTCGATTCCGGTCAGCGAGGATCCGCCGTTCGCGTAGGCCTTCGCCAGGATGTAGATGGCGGCGAAGGCGATCAGCCCGCTCGGGTGATGGCCGACTGGGTACGTCCCGGCTTTCCACACGGCATGCCCCAGCCCGCCGCCGAACGCCTC
>DASZAD010000007.1:0-8733 GCA_035945415.1 Streptosporangiaceae bacterium | reverse complement strand
CGGTCCAGTCATCCAGCACGGTGATCCAGCACGGTGATCCAGCCCCGTGATCCAGCCCCGTGATCCAGCCCCGTGATCCAGCCCCGTGATCCAGCCCCGTGATCCAGCCCAGCGGCGGGCCGGCCGCGGCCGGGTAGCCTGCACATCGTGATCACAGCGGACGTCAGACGTGCGATCTGGGATGCCGCCTGCGTTGTGCCGGCCCGGGGCGAACTGACGGCCGACGGTAGCTCGCTTCGCCCGGTGCCGGATGGGCTTGGCGGCGGGTCCGGTCGTTACGCCTCCACGCTGCCTTACCTCCTCGCCGCGGCGGGTGGCGCTGATCCACGGCGCGTCGCGGGCACGCTGGCCGGCCGCCTTCGTGAGCTTCCCTGGGTCGCCGGGACGGCCGTGACCGGCTCTGGGTACTTGACCGTCGCGGTCACCGATCAGGCGCTCGCTGGCGTCGCCGTCCGCATTGTCCGGGCCGGGGCGCCGGCCTGCGCACACAGCGACATCCTGCGCGCCGTGACGATGCCCGCAGCGCAGGTCGCGGACCTGGCTACCCCCGCTAGCTGGGCAGAGGCCCGAGCTCAGGTTGCCGCCGAGGCTACCGTCAGGCTGGCCCGCGCGGCTGGTGCCGATATCGTCGCTGGAATTTTGCCTGAACGGCGACCGGCTGGCCTCCTGACCGGCAGCCGGCCGGGCGGCACCGGGCTCAGCGAGATCCTCGCCTTCGCCGGGCCGGGGATGGTCCGGTACGCCCTGCTCGCAGGAGAGCCTGCGGGCTCCATCCGGTGGCACCTCGACAGTCCCGTTTATGCTGTTCGTTACGCGCACGCACACGCCGCGTCGACGCTGCGCCAGGCCGCTGACCTCGGAATCGTCCTGAGGGATGAGGCCGAGCCCGGGCCGTGCCTGCTCACCCACCCTACGGAGCGGGTGTTGCTCGGCGTCCTGTCCTGGCTCCCCGAACGGGTCGCCGGGGCGGCACGCCGCGGGCAGCCGCGCGAGCTGACCCGGTACCTGGAGGAGCTGGCGGCGGCATATTACGACTGCCGGGAGCGGTGCCCGGCGCTCCCGTTCGGCGGGCGCAGCGCTCCGCGCGACGCCCGCGCCGGCGAGGCCCGGCTGTGGCTGGTCGCCGCGGCCAGGACGGCTCTGGCCGCGGGCCTGGGCCTGCTCGGGGTGGACGCGCCGGACCGGCTGTGATAGGAGCCCGATGACCAGCGCCGCCCATGACCACGCGAGGCCCCGTGACGAGGCACGGCCCCGGGACGGGTCACGATCCGGCGACGTGGTGACGCCCCGCGACCTGGACGCTCTCGACCCGGGCATCTGGCCGCACACGGCCCGCCGGGCCGATGGCGTGCTCATGCTGGGCGGTCTCGACGTGCGGGAGCTGGCCACGGCCTACGGCACGCCGCTGTTCGTGTGCGATGAAGAGGACTTCAGGAGCCGGTGCCGCTCGTTTCGCGTCGCGTTCGGTCCCGGCGCCGCGGTGTGCTACGCCGCAAAGGCGTTCTGCTGCCGCGGTGTGCTGCGCTGGGCCGTGGAAGAAGGCCTCGGGGTGGACGTGTGCACGGGCGGCGAGCTCGAGGTCGCGCTGTCGGCGGGCGTGCCGCCCGAGGCCGTGACCTTCCACGGCAACAACAAGTCGATGGCTGAGCTCGCCCGCGCGGTCGAGGCCGGGCTCGGGCGCATCGTGGTGGATTCGTTCGAGGAGATCGCGCGGCTCGGCTACCTGGCCAACCGCGGCGGGGTCCGGCCCAGGGTCCTGGTCCGGGTGACCACGGGGGTGGACGCCAGCACACATGAATACATCGCCACCGCCCACGACGACCAGAAGTTCGGCTTCTCGCTGGCCTCGGGTGCCGCCGAAGAGGCCGCCCGGCGCGTGCTCGGCTGCCCCGACCTCGACTTCGCCGGGTTGCACTCGCACATCGGCTCGCAGGTCACCGACCTGACGCGGTTCGCCCGGGCGGCGGAGCTGCTGGTGGACCTCGCCGCCAGGGTCTGCGAGCACGGGGCGAGAGTGGACGAGCTCAACCTGGGCGGCGGGTTCGCCATCGCCTACACGGCCGGGGACGAGCCGGCCGGCCCGGCTCAGATCGCGCAGCTGCTGACCGGGACCGTCACCGCAAGCTGCCAGCAGACCGGCCTCCGGCCGCCCCGGCTGACGGTGGAGCCAGGCCGGGCGATCGCCGGGCCGGGCACCGTGACGCTGTACGAAGTGGGCACCGTCAAAGCGGTCCCCGCGGAGGAGGGGCCACGGACCTACGTCAGCGTGGACGGCGGGATGAGCGACAACATCAGGACCGCGCTGTATGACGCCAGCTATACCTGCGTGCTCGCCTCCAGGCAGGCGACCGGGCCGCTGGTGCTCTCCCGGGTGGTCGGCAAGCACTGCGAGAACGGGGACATCGTGGTCAAAGACGTCAACCTGCCGGCTGACCTGGCGCCGGGCGACCTGCTGGCGGTGGCGGCGACTGGCGCGTACTGCCGGTCGGCGGCCAGCAACTACAACCACGTTCCGCGGCCCGCGGTGGTGGGCGTGCGTAACGGCGTCGCGCGGGTGCTGGTCCGGCGTGAGACCCTGGACGATCTACTCCGGCTGGACGCCGGATGA
This sequence comes from Streptosporangiaceae bacterium, assembly GCA_035945415.1. Taxonomy (GTDB): domain Bacteria; phylum Actinomycetota; class Actinomycetes; order Streptosporangiales; family Streptosporangiaceae; genus PALSA-505. Next base: position 6,125 of record DASZAD010000007.1, on the reverse strand, counting down.
CGCCCCGGATGACGCCCCGGATGACGCCCCGGATGACGCCACTGCGTGTCGCCCTGCTCGGCTGCGGGGTGGTCGGCTCCGAGGTGGTCAGGCTGCTGCGCGAGCAGTCGGCCGACCTGGCCGCGAGGATCGGCGCTCCGGTCGTGGTGAGCGGCATCGCGGTGCGGCGGCCGGGGCGCGTGCGCCCCGCCGTGGTCGAGCGCGGGCTGCTGACCAGCGACGCGATGGACCTGGTGACCAGGCCGGACGTTGACATCGTGATCGAGGTGATCGGCGGCATCGAGCCGGCCCGCTCGCTGATCATGGCGGCGATGAAGGCGGGCAAGCCGGTCATCACCGCCAACAAGGCGCTGCTCGCCGAAGACGGCGCCGCCGTCCACGCGGCGTCGCGCGCGTCCGGCGCCGACCTCTACTACGAGGCCGCGGTGGCGGGCGCGATCCCGCTGCTGCGGCCGCTGCGCGAGTCGCTGGCAGGCGATGCGGTGCACCGGGTGCTCGGCATCGTGAACGGGACCACGAACTACATCCTGGACCGGATGGACAGCTCGGGCGCGGGGTTCGCCGACGCGCTGGAGGAGGCGCAGTCGCTGGGCTACGCCGAAGCCGACCCGACCGCCGACGTGGAGGGTTTCGACGCCGCGGCCAAGGCGGCCATCCTGGCCGGACTGGCCTTCCACACCCCGGTCACCGTGGCCGACGTGCACCGCGAAGGCATCACCGGGGTGCGGCCCGCCGACATCGAGAGCGCCAGGACGCTCGGCTGCGTGGTCAAGCTGCTGGCCATCTGCGAGCGCTCGACGGCCGGGGTCAGCGTGCGGGTGCACCCGGCGATGATCCCGCGTGGCCACCCGCTGGCCGGCGTGCGGGAGGCCTACAACGCGGTGTTCGTGGAAGCGGAGTCGGCTGGCCGGCTCATGTTCTACGGTGCGGGCGCGGGCGGCGCGCCGACCGCGAGCGCGGTACTGGGGGACCTGGTGGCCGTGGCCCGCAACCGGCTGGCGGGCACCAGGGGGCCGGACGCCAGTACCTACGCCGGCCTGCCGGTGCTGCCCATGGGCGAGACGCTGACCTGCTATCACGTGGCCCTGGACGTGGCGGACAAGCCTGGCGTGCTGGCCCAGGTCGCCGAAGCCTACGCCCGCCACGACGTGTCGATCCGGGCGGTCAGGCAGGAGGGCAGGGGCGAGGCGGCCCAGCTCGTGATCGTCACGCACCAGGCGCGGGACGCGGCGCTGGCCGCTACCGTGGCCGATCTGCGAGCCATGCCGGCGGTGCGCTCGGTGGCCAGCGTGATGCGAGTCGAGGGACAGGAGGACCGGTGACCTCCGCGGCGGCGTCGCGGCCGTGGCGAGGCGTGATCGCCGAATACCGCGACCGGCTGCCGATCCCTCCGGGCACGCCCGTCGTCACGCTGCGCGAGGGCGGGACCCCGCTGCTGCCCGCGCCGGTCCTGTCCGCCCGCACCGGCTGCGAGGTGTACCTGAAGGTCGAGGGCGGAAATCCGACCGGCTCGTTCAAGGACCGCGGGATGACGGTGGCGATCAGCCTGGCGGCGGCCCGTGGGGCCAAGGCGGTGATCTGCGCGTCCACCGGCAACACCAGCGCGAGCGCCGCCGCGTACGCGGCCAGGGCGGGCCTGACCTGCGCCGTGCTCGCGCCCCGCGGGAAGATCGCCATCGGCAAGCTGGCCCAGGCACTGGTGCACGGGGCCCGTGTGCTCCAGGTGGAGGGCAGCTTCGACGACTGCCTTGAGCTGGCTCGCAAGCTCGCTGCCGAATACCCGGTGGCGCTGGTCAACTCGGTTAACCCGGACCGGCTGCAAGGCCAGAAGACCGCCGCCTTCGAGATCGTGGACGAGTTCGGCGACGCGCCCGACGTGCACTGCCTCCCGGTCGGGAACGCGGGCAACATAACCGCGTACTGGATGGGCTACCTCGAGTGCGCCGAGCGCGGCCTGGCCACGCGGACTCCGAGGATGTTCGGCTTCCAGGCGAGCGGCGCCGCGCCCATCGTGACCGGGAAGCCGGTGCTGCGCCCCCAGACCATCGCCACCGCGATCAGGATCGGGAACCCGGCGTCGTGGCGGGCCGCCGAGGCCGCCAGGGATGCCTCCAGCGGGCTGATCGGTGCGGTCACCGACCGGCAGATCCTGGCCGCCTACCGGCTGCTGGCCGGGCAGGAGGCGGTGTTCGGCGAGCTAGCCTCCGCGGCCAGCGTGGCCGGCCTGCTGCAGGCCAGCGCGGATGGCAGGCTGGACGCGGGCTGCCGGGTGGTCTGTACTATCACGGGAAACGGGCTGAAGGATCCGGACTGGGCGGTCTCGGCCGCCCCGGTCCCGCCGGTCGTGCCGGCCAACGTGACCGCGATGGCGACCGCCCTCGAACTCAGACCTTGATATACGTTGCCGGCAGGCGTGAACCCGCGGGGGCTGATACGGGTGAGGAACGGGCGGACGGTGCGGGTGCGCGTCCCGGCCACGAGTGCCAACCTCGGGCCCGGCTTTGACGCCCTCGGCCTGGCGCTGGCCTGGTACGACGAAGTGCAGGCCGAGATCACCGGCGGCGGGCTGTGCATCGAGGTGACCGGCGAGGGCAGCCAGACGGCCGGCGCGGGGGAGCGGCATCTCGTGGTCCGGGCCATGCGGGCGTACTTCGCCGCGGTGGGCGAGCAGCCTCCGGGGCTGGCGCTGCACTGCGTGAACGCGATCCCGCAGCGCCGCGGGCTCGGGTCCTCGGCCGGCGCCGTCGTGGCCGGCCTGCTGGGCGCGCGCGGGTTGCTCGGCGGCGACGGTGCCGGCCGAGAATCCGAATCCCTCTCAGACCAGGCGCTGCTGGGGCTGGCTACCGAACTCGAAGGGCATCCGGACAACGCGGCCGCCTGCCTGGCCGGCGGGCTGACCATCTCCTGGACCACGGCGGCGGGGCCCCGCGCCGTCCGGCTCTCGTCCCATCCGGTCATCAAGCCGGTGATCTGCGTGCCCGCGACCTCGTTGGCGACCTCGGTGGCCCGCGGCGCCCTGCCCGCCATGATCAGCCACCGGGACGCCGCCGCCAGCGCCGGCCGCAGCGCGCTGCTCGTCGCCGCCCTCACCCAGCACCCTGACCTGCTGCTCGACGCCACCGAAGACCTGCTGCACGAGCCCTACCGGGCGACGCTCATGCCAGCCACGGCCGATCTGATCGGCCGGCTCCGCGGGGCGGGAATCGCCGCGGTGCTGTCCGGGGCTGGGCCCGCCGTGATGGCCCTCACCGTGGACGGACCGTCGCCAGGACCGAGTGAGGTGGATTCAATCGCGAGCCAAACGGGTAATCAGTGGCTCGTAAGCTCCCTGGACGTCGATCGTCAAGGCGCCACCATCCGGACCGTCCCGCAGGGCGAGCGCATCCGAAGCGGCGCGAGACATGGACAACAGGGTTCCGGCCTGCTCAGGACGCGGGCGGGCCAAGCCGGGCGGTCCTCTTGGGACCTCAAGTCTCCTTCCGCGCAACACGGACAGCTCTGAGGGAATGCCGTGGGCTCTCTTGGTGTTAGGCTGAGCAGTGCACCAGATGTCCCATCACGGGAACAGGTGCTCGCTAGTCCCTCACTGCCTGGCCGGCGAAGCCGTTTCCGGGCACAGGCACTCCATTGCCGTATCGGTCGTCCGAACCTCCTCTGCAGCCACGCAGGCGACAGGCGGCCAGGCGGATCGAGCGGGAACGGGGAACCGGGGGAAGGGACCCGGACGGAGCGGGCTCCAGGGAGCCAGCCCGGGTCAGCGCGGCGACGCACCCATTCCACCTGCGTCATCTGGACGCGCTCCGAGCTTCCTGCCCCGGCTACAGGACCTCGGTTACATGAACATCACCAGGTCCCGGACCGGGACCGCGTGCGGATGGAAGACAAAGCAGAACCCTGGCCTGGCACCGTGGCCAGGCCGCGAAACCGGGTCAGCCGGCCGCTGGGGCCGCCGGCGCCCGCCCCTGGAAGGATCCCTTGTGAGCGAAACCACCGAATTCATCGCCAGCCCGCGCGGCAACGCTGACGCCGTCGATCATGGCACCGCCAACGCCGCCGATGCTGGCATGACTGCCGCCTCGCCGGGTAGATCCCGTCGGAGAGCGGGCGGGGGCGCGGGCCTGACCTCGATGCTGCTGCCTGAGCTGCAGCAACTTGCCCAGTCGATGGGCATCAAGGGAACCGGCCGGATGCGCAAGGGCGAGATCATCACGGCGATCCAGGAGAGGCAGAGCGGCGGCAGTGCGTCGCGCACGCCGCCAGGACAGGCGAGCGCGCCGCGCGACAACTCGACGCAGCGGGATGTGCCTGCGGGAGCAGGTGCCCCCCGCCATCTTGAGCAGGACGCCATGCAAACTGACACATCGACGACATCAGGCGTGGGCGGCCCACGGGCCGGCGGTCTGGGCAGCGCGGACCAGATCCGCGGTCTCGGCGATGACCAGGGCCAGGGTGCCCGGACGGCTGAGCCGGCCCGCCCGCAGCGAGGAGACGAACTGCCCTTCGACCGGACGGAGTCCGGCACGTCAACCGACGGCTCGCGGCAGACCAGCGCGCCACGCGGTGACGACGGCAGGGCCTCGGGAGACGGGCAGCGGGCAGAGCGCTCGCCGCGCGGCGAGGGCCAGGCCAGGACCGAGGCGCGTCGCCGCAATGGCAGCAGGCAGGACCAGTCCCGCCCCCGCGCGGAGCGCGGTGAGTCTGACCAGCGCCGCGAGCAGTCTGGCGACCAGCGCCGCGACCAGTCTGGCGACCAGCGCCGCGAGCAGTCTGGCGACCAGGGCGGCGGGGGCCGCAGCCAGTACAACGACCAGCAGGGCGGCCGGGGCGACGATGACGCCGACGGCCAGGGCCGCCGCCGCAGCCGGGACCGGTTCAGGAACCGCAACCGGCGCCGCGAGCGCCCGGGTGACTCCGAGCCGGTCATCGCCGAGGACGACGTGCTGATCCCGATCGCGGGCATCCTCGACGTGCTCGAAAACTACGCCTTCGTCCGGACCACCGGCTACCTTCCCGGCCCGAACGACGTCTACGTCTCGCTGTCCCAGGTGCGCCGGTACGGCCTGCGCAAGGGCGACGTCATCGAAGGCGCGGTGCGCCAGCCCCGGGAGGGCGAGCGCCGGGAGAAGTTCAACGCGCTGGTCCGGCTGGACAAGGTCAACGGGCTGGAGCCCGAGCAGGCCCGCAACCGGCCCGAGTTCTCCAAGCTGACCCCCCTCTACCCGCAGGAGCGGCTGCGGCTGGAGACCGACCAGACCAACCTGACCACGCGGATCATCGACCTGATCGCCCCCATCGGCAAGGGACAGCGCGGCCTGATCGTGTCGCCGCCCAAGGCGGGCAAGACGATGATCATGCAGGCGATCGCCAACGCGATCACCAAGAACAACCCGGAGTGCCACCTCATGGTCGTCCTCGTGGACGAGCGGCCGGAGGAGGTCACCGACATGCAGCGCTCGGTCAAGGGCGAGGTGATCGACTCGACCTTCGACCGCCCGGCCGACGACCACACGATCGTCGCCGAGCTCGCCATCGAGCGCGCCAAGCGGCTGGCCGAGATGGGGCACGATGTCGTCGTCCTGCTGGACAACATGACCAGGCTGGGCCGGGCGTACAACCTGGCCGCGCCGGCCAGCGGGAGGATCATGTCGGGCGGTGTGGACTCCACCGCCCTCTACCCGCCGAAGCGGTTCTTCGGCGCGGCGCGCAACATCGAGCAGGGCGGATCGATCACGGTGCTGGCCACGGCGCTGATCGAGACCGGCTCCCGCGCGGATGAGGTCATCTTCGAGGAGTTCAAGGGCACCGGGAACATGGAGTTGAGACTCCGCCGCGAGCTGGCCGAGAAGCGGATCTTCCCGGCGGTGGACGTGGACGCGTCCAGCACGCGGAAGGAAGAGTTGCTGATGTCTCCGGAGGAGCTGCGGATCGTGTGGCAGCTTCGCCGGGTGCTGCACGCGCTCGAACCCCAGCAGGCGCTGGAGGTGCTTCTCGACAAGATGCGGGAGACCAAGAGCAACGCTGAGTTCCTGCTGCAAGTTCAGAAGACCACGCTGAACACTTAGATCTGCTGGGCGCTGAGACAGGTGCCCGCTCCGCCGGCCGTCGGCAAGCCGAACGCCGGCTGC
>DASZAD010000006.1:0-6978 GCA_035945415.1 Streptosporangiaceae bacterium | reverse complement strand
GAGAATCGGCCAACACGCCGCGTATGCCCGCCGGCGATTTCCGGCCATGGCCGGGCTGGCGCGGCGACAACCGGAGGAACGCGGCCTGAAGAACGGGAGCCATCAGGTGGTATCTCACCCCTCGGAAACGGAACTGTATCCGTCCAGCCGGCTGGCCGCCGCGGCGGAAGCGGCCGGTGACGCGGGGCTCGCCGCCCTGCTGATCACGCCCGGTCCGGATCTGCGCTACCTGACCGGCTACGACGCGATGGCGCTCGAACGGCTCACCTGCCTGGTGGTGCCGCCGGCCAGAGGCGGGGGCGGGGGCGGGGGACCGTTCATGGTCGTGCCGCGGCTCGAACTGGCCGCCGCACAGGCGTCACCGGCGGGCCGGCTGGATCTCGAGCTCGTCGCCTGGCCGGAGACGGAGGATCCGTACCATCTGATCGCCGGCCGGCTCGCAGCAGAAGGGACGATCGGCGTCAGCGACCGGATGTGGGCGATGATGCTGCTCAGGTTCCGTGACGAGTGGCCGGGCCGCGGCATGACGCTGGCCAGCGTGGCGCTGCGCGGCATGCGGATCCGCAAGAGCGCGGCCGAGGTGGCGGCGCTTCGCGAGGCGGGCGCGGCCATCGACCGGGTGCACGCGAAGGTGCCCGGCTGGCTGCGGCCGGGCCGGACCGAGCGCGAGGTCGGGGAAGACATCGCGGCGGCGATCCTCGCCGAGGGACACGCCAGGACGGACTTCGTCGTCGTGGGTTCGGGGCCGAACGCGGCCAGCCCGCACCACGAGCTGTCCAGCCGGGTGCTGGCTCCCGGTGACGTCGTGGTGGTGGACATCGGCGGCACCATGCCCAGCGGGTACTGCTCGGATTGCACCAGGACCTACGCGATCGGCGCGCCGCCCGCCGCGTTCGCCGCCTACTACAAGGTGCTCAAGGACGCCCAGGAGGCGGCCTGCGCGGCGGTCCGGCCGGGCGTGCCCGCCGAAGCCGTCGACGCTGCCGCGCGTGAGCCGATCACGGCCGCCGGCTACGGCGAGAGCTTTTTCCACCGGACGGGTCACGGCATCGGCCTGGAGACCCACGAGGACCCGTATATCGTGGCGGGGAATGCCCAGCCGCTGGAGTCAGGCATGGCATTCTCGGTCGAACCGGGGATCTACCCCGGACCGCACGGCGCGAGGATCGAGGACATCGTGGTGTGCACCGAAGGCGGCTACGAACGGGTCAACCACGTCACTCGCGAACTGATCGTGGTGGACGCCGGATGATCGACAGGCCAGGGCTAGACGACGAGACCCGCGCGCTGCTCGGGCTGGTCCAGGACATCGCCGACGCCGAGCTGCGTCCCGCCGCGGACGCGGCCGAGCGATCAGCCAGGTTCCCGCGTGAGGCGTTCCGCACGCTCGGCAAGGCCGGGCTGCTCAGCCTGCCCTATCCGGAGGCGCTGGGCGGCGGAGACCAGCCGTACGAGGTGTACCTGCAGGTCATCGAAGAGCTGTCCAGCGCCTGGCTGACCGTCGGCCTGGGGCTGAGCGTGCACACGCTCACCTGCTTCCCGCTGGCGGCGGCGGGCACCGCGGCACAGCAGGAGCGATGGCTGGTCCCGGCGCTCAGCGGCGAACAGCTCGGCGCCTACTGCCTGTCCGAGCCGCACTGCGGGTCCGACGCGGCCGCGCTCCGTACCCGGGCGACCGCTACCGGGGACGGCTACCAGATCGACGGGGTGAAGGCCTGGATCTCGCACGCCGGCCAGGCTGACTACTACACCCTGTTCGCCCGGACCTCAGGCGACAGCGACGGCCCGCAGCGGGCCAAGGGGATCAGCTGCTTCCACGTCCCCGCCGCCACCAGCGGGGTGAGCGCGGCCGCCCCGGAGCACAAGATGGGCATGCGCGGCTCCACCACCGCGCAGATGGTCTTCTCCTCGGCCCGTCTCGCCCGCGACCACATGATCGGGGAGGAGGGCCAGGGCTTCTCGCTCGCACTGGCCGCCCTGGACGCGGGGCGGCTCGGGATCGCCGCCTGCTCGACCGGGCTGGCCCGGGCGGCGCTGGAGGCCGCGACCCGGTACGCCCGCGAACGCGAGCAGTTCGGCCGGCCGATCGCCGAGTTCCAGGGCGTGTCGTTCATGCTCGCCGACATGGCCACCGCCATCGAGGCGTCCCGTGCCCTCTACCTGGAGGCGGCCAGGCGCAAGGACGCGGGCCTGACCTACGGGCCGCAGGCGGCGATGGCCAAGCTGTTCGCGAGCGACACGGCGATGCGGGTGGCCACCGACGCGGTCCAGGTCCTCGGCGGCTACGGCTACGTGGAGGACTTCCCGGTCGAGCGATACCTCCGCGAGGCCAAGGCCATGCAGATCGTGGAGGGGACGAACCAGATCCAGCGGCTGGTCATTGGCCGCTGGCTGACCAAGGCCCAGTAGCCGGGGGGAGCGCCGGATGGACGAGCCCGCGATCAGGCTCAGTCAGCCGGCCGGGCGCTGGGTGATCCTGGCCACCGTCCTCGGCTCCGGCATGGCCTTTCTCGACTCCACGGTCGTCAACGTGGCGCTGCCCGCCATCGGCCGGCACCTGGGCGCCTCACTGGCCGGCCTGCAGTGGACGATCTCCGCCTACACCCTCACGCTGGCCGGGCTGATCCTGCTCGGCGGCTCGCTCGGCGACCATCTCGGCCGCCGCCGTATCTTCCTGATCGGGGTGATCTGGTTCGCGCTGATGTCGGCGCTGTGCGGCGCGGCCCCCAACATCAACGTGCTGATCGCCGCGCGGGCACTACAGGGCATCGGCGGCGCGCTGCTCACCCCGGGATCCCTGGCCATCATCCAGGCGTCGTTCGCCCAGGAGGACCGGCCGCGCGCGGTGGGGGCGTGGTCGGGCCTGGGCGGCATCGCCGGGGCGGCCGGGCCGTTGCTCGGCGGCTGGCTCGTGTCGGCCGCGGGATGGCGCTGGGTGTTCCTGATCAACCTGCCCGTGGCCGCGGTGGTGATCGCGGTCACGCTGCGGCACGTGCCGGAGACCACCGATCCCTCCGCGCACGGCCGGTTCGATATCAGCGGCGCCGTTTCCGGCGCGCTGGCGCTGGCTGGCATCAGCTATGCGCTCATCGAGGCGCCCGGGGGTGGCGGGCGAGTGTGGGCCGCCGCCGCCGTGGGCGTCGCCGCCGCCGTGGCTTTCGTTCTCACCGAACGAAGGCGCACCAGGCCAGACTCCCGCATCCCGGCCATGATGCCGGTGAACGTGTTCGGCTCCCGCGAGTTCACCGTGGTCAACGTGGTGACGTTCCTGCTGTATGGAGCGTTCGGCGGGGTGTTCTTCCTGCTCATACTCCAGCTGCAGATCGTCTCGGGATATTCGCCGCTGCGCGCGGGCCTGTCGTTGCTGCCAGCCACCCTGCTGATGCTGGCTCTGTCGTCGCGGGCCGGCGGCCTGGCGCAACGGTTCGGGCCGCGGTGGCTGATGGCCGGCGGCACCGCGCTCGCCGCGATCGGGGTGCTGCTGATGGCCCGGATCGGGGCGCACGCCTCGTACCTGACGGACGTTCTGCCGCCGGTCTGCGTGTTCGGTGTGGGCCTGGCGATCACCGTGGCCCCGCTGACCGCGACGGTGATGGCCAGCGTCGACGTCAGCCACGCCGGCCTGGCCAGCGGGGTGAACAACGCCGTGGCCCGGTCGGCCGGGCTGCTCGCGGTGGCCGGGCTGCCTGTCGCGGTCGGGCTGACCCCCGCCAGCTACCGGTCGCCGCCTGAGTTCGGGCATGGCTTCCGTATGGCCATGATCGTGTGCGCCGGTCTGGTGGCGACGAGCGCCGTGCTGTCGGCGCTACTGGTCGACAACAGCGTGCTCACCGGGACCCCCGGACGGCGGCCGCCGCAGCCGGAGAGCCGGGTCTGCTGTCCGGTCGGCGCCCCTCCGCTGGAGACCGGCAAGATCAGGACGGTCCTGAACCGGATAACCCGCCCGGCCCCGGGCTAGGCCGTGACCGCGGCCTCGCCGGGCGCGCTGGCCGCCCCGGGCGCTGCGTCGGGGTGACCGATCGACAGCCCGCTGACCGGGTCGAAGAAGTGCAGGTTGCTGGTGTCCACGGCGAGCTCGAGGGGGCTGCCGGGCCGGACGTGGCTGCGGGCGGCCACCCGGGCGGTCCACAGTGACTTGCCGCCCGCCAGGGCGACCGCGGCCTCGTCCTCGCCTTCGTCGCTCTGGACCGCTTCGGCGAGGTGGGCGTGCTCGACCGGCGGCGCCTCGATCGTGAAGATCACGTGGATCTCGCTGCCAAGCTCCTCGGTCACCCCGGCGGTGATCGGCATCCGGGGCCAGTCCGGCTCGGCCAGGCTGGCGTCCTCGAAGTCAGAAGGCCGGATGCCCAGGATGACCTCCCGGCCGAAGTAGGCGTCCAGGCCGGGCCGGGAGCTGATCAGCGACGCGGGCAACGGCAGCTTGTAGCTGGCGAAGGTGACCGCAGGGCCACCGTCCCGCACCAGCCCGGCCGTCACGAAGTTCATCGCGGGGGAGCCGATGAAGCCGGCCACGAACAGGTTGACCGGCTTGTCAAAGAGCCGCTGCGGGGTGTCCACCTGCTGGAGCCGGCCGTCTCTGAGCACGCACACCCGGTGCCCCAGGGTCATCGCCTCCACCTGATCGTGGGTCACGTAGACGGTGGTCACCCGGAGCCTCTCGTGGAGCTGGTTCAGCGAGGCCCGCATGGACACCCGCAGCTTGGCGTCCAGGTTGGACAGCGGCTCGTCCATCAGGAACGCCTGCGGCTCCCTGACGATCGCCCGGCCCATCGCGACCCGCTGCCGCTGGCCGCCGGACAGCGCCGCCGGCTTGCGCTTCAGGTATGGCTCCAGTCCGAGCATCCTGGCCGCCCCGACGACGCGGCGCCGGATCTCGTCCTTGTGGGTATGGCGGAGCTGCAAGCCGAACGCCAGGTTCTGCTCCACCGTCATGTGCGGGTAGAGCGCGTAGTTCTGGAACACCATGGCGATGTCCCGGTCCTTGGGCGGCAGGTCGTTGACCACCCGGTCGCCGATCGTGATCGTGCCCGCGCTGATCTGCTCCAGGCCGGCGATCGCCCGCAAGGCGGTGGACTTGCCCGACCCGGACGGGCCGACCAGGACCATGAACTCGGCGTCCTTGATGTCCAGGCTGAGCTCGTTCACGGCCTTCACGCCGCCTGGGTAGACCATGTCGATCTTGTCGAGAACGATCTGGGCCATCGCCGCGCTCCATACGTGTGAGCTGTAACTGTGAGTTTGCCGGTGCGGGCAGCCTAAGCCGGCGGCCGGCCCGGCGGGGAACACGCACCGCCGTTTGTTACGGGAGTGTAACGGGCGTTATCGTTTCGTTATCTAATGCTCGGCTACGGTGGCGGCGTGGAAGAGATCGACCGCATGATCGTCTCGCTGCTGTCGCGGGACGGGCGGATGAGCTTCACCGAGCTGGCCAAGCAGACCGGCCTGTCGGTGTCAGCGGCTCACCAGCGGGTGCGCCGCCTGGAAGGGCGCGGCGTGATCACCGGGTACGCCGCGCTGATCAACCCGGACGATGCTGGCCTGCCGCTGACCGCGTTCGTGTCGATCAAGCCCTTCGATCCGGCCGCGCCCGACGACCCGCCGCAGCGGCTGGCGCACCTGTCGGCCATCGAGGCCTGTCACAGCGTCGCGGGGGAGGAGAACTACATCCTCAAGGTGCGGGTGGCCTCACCGGCCGCGCTGGAGGAGCTGCTGCGGGAGATCCGGACCGCGGCCAGCGTGTCCACCCGCACGACGATCGTGCTGAGCACGCCGTACGAGAACCGTCCGCCCGGGCTGTGATCTGCTCGGCGGGTCCGGACGCGGCCGGACCCGCCTGTCGCACCCGCGCGTCGTGGCTGGCCACCCCCCCTCTAGGCGGCCTACCGGGCGGTGGCCGGCATCGTTCACCGGTCCGCGGGCGCGCGCATCGTGAGCAGACCTCGACGGTAGGCCTGACCACGACGCCCGCACATGCGCCGCTCTGCGCATTTCAGTATGTAGACACGGTCTGTGATCAGCCGGTGACCGCGACCCGCACGGCGCTGGTGTAGCGGACGCGCCCGAAGTACATGATCTTGACCAGTGCCCACCATTCCGTCCCGGGCCGCGCGCTGACCGGCACGCGCACCGGGTACCTGATGGTGGTCTCGCCGCCGGGATCCGCGGCGAATCCGAGCGTCCAGGGCCCGATGACGCTCCAGCTGCCATACGGCGAGACCAGCTGAGCCTCGCCTCTGATGCGCGAGCCGGTCCGGTTGGTGACGGTGACGGCCAGCTCCCCGCGCCCGCCCGGCGCCAGGGTGAGCTCACCGGCGGACAGGGCCAGGCCGACCTCGCCCGCGAGGGACTGCTGGTCGGCCTCGATGAGCGGTAGCAGCTCGTCGAGCGGCAGGCTGAGGTCGGGCGGGCCTGGCTGCCGCACGGTCACCAGCGCGGCGTCTTCGAGCAGCTGGCCGAGCCCGTCGCGGATCCGGGCGGCCAGGAAGTAGCGCCCCGGGCGGGCGCCGGGCGCCGCCGTGACGGTGACCTCCCAGGCGGCGTGGCCGCGGGCCGGCAGGTCATAGTCCAGCGGCCCGGCCGGATCGGCGATCAGGGCGCCGGGGACGTCGAGCTCGACCCGGCCGCGGGCGGGCTCGGGGCCGCAGGCCACGCTGACCCGCACGCTGGTCCGGTCCTCAGGCTCCTGGCCCAGTGCGGCCCGGCCGGGCCGGATGTGGACGGCCACCGGCAGGTTCCCGGCGGGAGCCGGACCCTTGCCGTGCAGCCAGTAACGGGTGTAGACGGGCTGGGCGGGCTCAGCGCCGGAGCCGGCCGGGTCTTGCTCCGGGGGGGCCGGCTTCCGGGCCGGCGCGGCGGGGGCGACGTCGAAGGCCAGCGAGGCCAGGCCGCAGGGTGGCAGGTCCACTGTCGTCGCGCCGTCTTCGACGGCGAGCGGATCTCCTGCCACCTCCTCCAGCAGGTCGGTCCGCCGGCCTCGGA
>DASZAD010000005.1:0-14523 GCA_035945415.1 Streptosporangiaceae bacterium | reverse complement strand
CGAACTGGACCTGGCCGCCGGGGCGGACCGGCGGCTGGACGAGGCGGCCGCCGCGCTGCGCCGCGCCCTCCCCGGCGCTGATGAGCCCGCGGCCCGGCGGCTGGCCGGGCTGATCGCTACCGCGTTGCAGGGCGCGCTCCTGGTCCGGCACGCGCCGCCGGCCGTCGCCGATGCGTTCTGCGCCTCCCGGCTCGGCCCGGCGGCCGCGGGCGGCGGCGGGTATGCGTTCGGGACTCTCCCGGGCGGGCTGGACCTTGATCCCGTCCTGGACCGTGCGCGGGTAACCTCCCTCTAAGCCTCTGCAGGGGGCGGGGCCGGACGAGGGAGGTACATGCGCGCTTGGCCGGGGAGCCGGCATCCGCTGGGGGCGACCTGGGACGGTGCGGGAACCAACTTCGCGCTGTTTTCCGGCGTGGCCGAGCGGGTGGAGCTGTGCCTGTTCGACGACGCGAGCCGGGAAAGCCGGGTCGAGCTCACCGAGGTGGAGGGGGGCGTCTGGCACGGCTACCTGGCCGGCGCCGGCCCCGGCCAGCAGTACGGCTACCGGGTGCACGGCCGCTACGCGCCCGCGGACGGGCTGCGCTGCAACCCGGCCAAGCTGCTGCTGGACCCGTACGCAAAGGCCATCGAGGGTGACGTCAGGTGGTCCGGGCCGGTGTTCGGCCACCAGCCGGACGACCCAGACGCGGCGAGCCCGGCCGACAGCGCCCCGTACGTGCCGCGCGGCGTCGTGGTGGATACGAGCTTCGACTGGGGCGATGACAGCCCGCCCGGCACCCCGCTCACCGGCACCGTGATCTACGAGGCGCACGTACGCGGCCTGACCCGGCGGCACCCGCGGGTCCCGCCGGAGCTGCGCGGCACCTATGCCGGCCTGGCGTTCCCCGCCGTCCTTGACCACCTGAAGCGGCTGGGCGTGACCGCCGTGCAGCTCATGCCGGTGCACCAGCACCTGCCCGAGCCCTGGCTGATCCGCCGTGGCCTGACCAACTACTGGGGCTACAACTCGATCGGGTTCTTCGCCCCGCATCGCCGGTACTCCTCGGCGGGCCAGCCCGGCGAGAGCCGAGGTCGCGGCGCCCAGGTGCGGGAGTTCAAGTCCATGGTCCGTGCCCTGCACCGGGCCGGGCTCGAGGTGATCCTCGACGTGGTCTACAACCACACCGCCGAAGGCGGGCCGTCCGGCCCGACACTGTGCTTCCGCGGCCTGGACAACGCCGCGTACTACCGGCTGCGGGAGGATGACCCGCGGTGTTACACCGACCACACCGGCTGCGGCAACACCGTGAACGTGAGCCATCCGTACGCGTTCCAGCTCATCATGGACTCGCTGCGGTACTGGGTCACACAAATGCACGTGGACGGCTTCCGGTTCGACCTGGCGCCGGCGCTGGCCCGCGACCACGGCGAGGTGGACCGGCGCTCCGGGTTCTTCCGCGCGGTCCAGCAGGACCCGGTGCTGTCGCAGGTCAAGCTCATCGCGGAGCCGTGGGACGCCGGTCCGGGCGGCTACCAGCAGGGCGGCTTCCCGGCACCGTGGTCGGAATGGAACGGAAAGTTCTCCGACACGGCGCGGGACTACTGGCGCGGCCACCGGGCCGCTCTGCCCCCGCTCGCCTCCCGGCTGACCGGTTCCAGCGACCTGTTCCAGGCCAGCGGCCGGGGACCGGCCGCGTCGGTCAACTACGTCACCTGTCACGACGGTTTCACACTGCATGACCTGGTCAGCTACGACCGCAAGCACAACGGGGCCAACGGCGAGGGCAACAGGGACGGCAACGACCACAACCGGTCGTGGAACTGCGGCGTGGAAGGCCCGTCCACCGACCCTGAGGTCACCGCGCTGCGGGCCAGGCAGAAGCGGAACATGCTGGTCACGCTGTTCTGCTCGCAAGGCGTGCCGATGCTGCTGGCCGGCGACGAGATCGGCCGCACGCAAGGCGGCAACAACAACCCGTACTGCCAGGACAACGAGCTGTCCTGGGTGGACTGGACCGGCCTGGAGACCGAGCGGGACCTGCTCGCCTTCACCCGCACGCTCGCCCGGCTGCGGCACGAGCATCCGGTTTTCCGCCGGCGCGAGTTCTTCCGCGGCCGCCGCGCCAGCGCCGGGCCTGACGCTCCCGCCGGGCCTGACGCTCCCGCCGGGCCGCCCGCAGGCTCTGACGGCGACGAGCTGCCTGACGTGGTGTGGCTGACCGTGGCGGGCCGGGAGATGACCCACCATGACTGGCAGACCCGGCAGCGCCTGGCCATGTTCCTCAACGGTGCCGCGATCAACGCGCCAGGCCCGCGCGGCGAGCGGGTCCGGGATGACGGTTTCCTGCTGCTGTTCAACGGGCAGGGCGAGCCCGCCGGGTTCACGTTGCCCGAAGCGGCGTACGGGAAGCAATGGGAGATCGTCATCGATACGGCCGCCAGCGTGACCGAACGGGCGTGGGAGAACACGGAGAGCGGGCTGCGGCCCGGCGGCCAGGTGATGGTCGCCGGCCGGACGATCATGGTCCTGCGGGCCGTCGGCGAAGATGACGGCCGCGGCGGCGACCTCACCGGATGACGAGCAATGTGGCCCGGCCGGCGGCGGGTGCACTCCTCGGCCGGCTGGGTCTGGTTGACTGCTGACCGTGCGATTGATCTTCCCCACCGCTTCCGGAGCCGGGATCGGAACGCCGGATCTCGCGGACCTGTACGCCTACCCCCCCGCGCCGTGGGTGCGGGCGAACTTCGTGTCGAGTGCGGACGGCGCGGCGTCGGTGAACGGCCGCAGCCGTGGCTTGTCCAGCGAGGCCGACCGGCGGCTGTTCGCCCTGCTGCGCACGCTCTGCGACGTGATCATGGTCGGCGCGGGCACGGTCAGGGCCGAGCACTACGGAGCCGTCCGCCCGGACGAGATGACGCCAGGCCTGCGCGAGGGCCGGACGCCGGTGCCGCCGATCGCCGTGGTCACCCGGCGGCTGAGCCTGGACCTGTCGAGCCGGCTGTTCACCGCCGCGCAGCCAGGGGCCAGGACCATAGTGATCACTACTGAGCAGGCGCCGGCCGAGCTGCGCGCCTCGGCCCAGCTCGTCGCGGACGTCATCATCGCGGGAGCCGAGAGCTGTGAGCTGCCCGTGGTCCTGAGCGCGCTGGCCGAGCGCGGTTATCCGCGCGTCCTGGCCGAGGGCGGGCCACACATGCTCACCGAGCTCGCCGAGCAGGAGGTCCTGGATGAGCTGGACCTCACGCTGAGCCCGCTGCTCGCCCTCGGTGGCGCGGGCAGGATCACCACGGCAGTCGGGCCGGGCTCCCCGGCGCCACTGCGGCTGGCGCACGTGCTCGAAGACGACGATCATCTGTTCTGCCGGTACACCCGAGCCGGGCGATAGCCTGGGCTCGCTGTTGATCAACACCTGCGTGGGGAGAGCAGATGCCACTGCACGGCAAGGTGAGCGAAGACGACCGTGAGGCCGAGGTCGCCGTCAATCCGGTCTACGTCCGCGTGTCGGGGCACGGGGTGCCCCGGTACCGTCTCCCCGACCGCGGCATGCTGCCGGACACGGCCCTGCAGGTGGTGCGGGACGAGCTCATCCTGGATGGGAACGCCCGGCTTAATCTGGCCACGTTCGTCACCACCTGGATGGAACCGCAGGCGGCCCAGCTGATGGCCGAGTGCTTCGACAAGAATATGATCGACAAGGACGAGTACCCGCAGACGGCGGAGCTCGAACGGCGCTGCGTCAACATCCTCGGCACGCTCTGGCACGCGCCGGATGGCAGCCTGGCGCCCGGCTGCTCCACCACCGGCTCCAGCGAGGCGTGCATGCTCGGCGGCATGGCGCTGCTGTGGCGCTGGCGGGCAGCCCGTTCCGCCGCGGGGCCCGCCGGCGGCGAGCCCAACCACGGCCAGCCCAACCACGGGCAGCCCCACCACGGGCAGCCTCACCACGGGCAGCCCAACCTGGTCATGGGCGCGAACGTGCAGGTCTGCTGGGAGAAGTTCTGCCGGTACTGGCAGGTGGAGCCGCGCCTGGTGCCGATGGAGCCGGGGCGCCTGCACCTCACCGGTCCCGAGGCAGTCGCCAGATGCGATGAGAACACGATCGGCGTGGTCGCCGTCATGGGCTCCACCATGGACGGCAGCTACGAGCCGGTGGCCGGGATCAGCCAGGCGCTTGACCAGCTCCAGGCCGAGCGCGGCCTGGACGTCCCGGTGCACGTGGACGGGGCCTCGGGCGGCTTCGTAGCCCCGTTCCTGCAGCCCGCCCTGGCCTGGGACTTCCGCGTCCCGCGCGTGCAGTCCATCAACGCCTCCGGGCACAAGTACGGGCTGGTGTACCCGGGTGTCGGCTGGATCGTCTGGCGCGAGCGCGACGCGCTACCCGAAGATCTCGTGTTCCGGGTCAACTACCTCGGCGGGGAGATGCCAACGTTCGCGCTGAACTTCTCCAGGCCCGGCGGCCAGGTGGCGGCCCAGTACTACAACTTCATCCGGCTGGGCTTCGAGGGCTACCGGGAGGTCCAGCGGAGCTGCCAGGACGTCGCTCTCCACCTGTCCCGCGAGATCGCGCGCATCGGCCCGTTCGAGCTGCTGACCGACGGCAGCGACCTGCCGGTCTTCGCGGTCAAGCTCGGTAACCCCGATTGCGGGTATTCGGTCTTCGATATCTCCGAACGGCTCCGCCAGCGCGGCTGGCTGGTTCCCGCCTACACCTTCCCGCAGAACATGACGGATACCAGCGTGCTGCGCTTCGTGATCCGCAACGGCTTCAGCATGGACCTGGCCGATCTTCTGCTCACCGACATCCGTGCCCAGGTGAAGGCGCTGGAGGAGCATCCCACGGCCGTTACCGTCCCGCTCGTGCCGCCCGGCAACCGCCAGTCCTTCGCCCACTGACGTGAGCCGGGGACGCCCGTTCGCGGCGCCCCCGGCCCCGGTCGTCAGCCTCCGATCGACGCCCAGGTGAAATGGCCTGTGACGGCGTTGATCACGACGTAGTAGTACTTAGCCTTCCGCGGCTGCGGGTGCCTGCCCGGCAGGCCGTTGGAGGGGATGTTTCCGGCGGGCTTGAGCGATATCACCCAGAACAGACCGCTGATCGCGGGCCGCATCCGGTAAAAGGTGACGTGCGCCAGCGCCGCCTGCTGGACGCCGTGGGACGGCGCGATGGGCTGGGCCTGAGCCGCCGCCACGGCAGCCTGCTCGCTGATGTGCGGGCCTGTCCGGGCGGCGGGCCGCGTGAATTCAAGCCCTTGCTTATACAGAGCTGACGAGAGGGTTCCCGCCAGCGGGCTCGCCGACGCCCCCGGCGACTGTGACGAGGCCGACGAGGCCGACGAAGCCGTGTTGAACGCCAGCGTGCCTGCTACGGCCGCCGCGGTGATGAGCAGGGGAAAGGCCAGGAGCCTGCCGTGGCCGGGCCGGTGGAATTTCATGGATGCACCTCCACGTCACGGTTGCTTCCTAGTTGGGGCACTTCCAGTCCCAGATCAGCAGCTCGGTGCCGGACGGCTTGGAGTTCCCGTAGTCGGACGGCGACTGGTCGTACGGTGACCCGCTGAAGCTGTGCCATCCGCCGGAGTACCAGATATGCGTGTCGGTGAAGTACTCGTTCTGGTTGTAGCCGCCGGGCATCTGATCGGCGTGGGAATGTGTTTCGCCGTAGGTCTCGCCGAAGTTCGGCGTGAAGCTCGCCGTCGACACGTCGATCACGCTGTTGTTGACCTCGAACGTGAACTCGCCGGGAGTGTTGTTGAACAAGACGTCGTAATAGCTTTGCGAGTTGATCGGCTCGGGGCTGAAGTAGCGAACGTTGTCCCCGTTGTGATCGAAGGTCTCGGTGAAGATGTAACGCGCGCCGTGCGGCTCCTCCAGCCATCCGATCTGCGCGTAGTAGGAGCTGGCGCCGATCGCGACCCAGTTCGACACCCACGACGACGTCGCGTTGATGTAGTACACCCACGGCGAGTAGTTGTAGATGTCGGAGTACACCCCTCCTACCGTGGTGCCCGGGTTCCGGTCCCAGCCGTCGTACCGGATGTACTTGAAATCGTTTTGCCGGTTGGGGTTGCAGCCGTCGCCACCTCCCGCGTCCGGGCGGCCGATGCGGGCGGCCGGCGCGGGCGG
This sequence comes from Streptosporangiaceae bacterium, assembly GCA_035945415.1. Classification (GTDB taxonomy): domain Bacteria; phylum Actinomycetota; class Actinomycetes; order Streptosporangiales; family Streptosporangiaceae; genus PALSA-505. The sequence goes on along the minus strand of DASZAD010000005.1, from coordinate 8,420 downwards.
GCCGGCCTTCGCCGCGACCGCGGGCATGTACGGGCGGGCCGGCGAGGCTGCCTGAGCGGGGAGGCCCTGCGACAGGACCAGGGGAAGGGCCAGGGTCACGGCCGTGACCAGCCCGCCCCAACGGGATCTCGTCATGTGCGGTTACCACCTCTTTCCAACAGGTGCCTGAGGGGCAGGGATTCTGCACCCGCCCTCACAAGAGAGGTTCCGTCACGGGCGTATCACCTGGGTATCGTCCGCGTGGCCCGGTTACTCCCTGGCGCGAACACTGGTCATATCGGGCATACGTGGGATGATCGGTGCGGAGGGCGCTGTGGAGACACAGTTCGGGCTGCTAGGGCCGCTGTATGTGCGCTGCGGTGACGCGGCGTTCGGGGTGGCGGCGGCCCGGCAGCGGATCGTGCTGGCGACCCTGGCGCTCAGGGCACGGCAGGCGGTGTCGTTCCAGGAGCTGGCCAAGACCATCTGGGATGGCTCCCCGTCCGCCAAGGCGCAGGTGACGGTGCGCAATTACGTGAGCCGGCTGCGGTACACGCTGGGCCCCGCCGGCGGCCGGATCGTCACCTGCGCGCCCGGGTACCTGCTCGACGCCGCCGACGACGAGGTGGACGCGCTGGCCTTCATCCGGCTGTGCCGGTACGGCGCCGCGGCGCTGCAGCGAAGCGAGTGGCAGCGGGCCTGGGACTTGCTGGACAGCGCGCTGAGCCTGTGGCGCGGAACCCCACTGGCCGACATTCCGTCGCGAGCGTTGCGGGACGAGCATGTGCTGGTGCTGGAGTCAATGCGGATGCAGGCCATCGAGTGGCGGCTGGAAGCCGGGCTCCACCTCGGCCGGCACAGTGAGCTGCTGCCCGAGCTCGAGGCGCTGGTCCGGGAACAGCCGCTGCGTGAGCGCTTCCGCGTCCAGCTCATGCTGGCCCTGTACCGGTGCGGCCGGCAGGGCGAAGCGCTCGCCGCGTACCGGGCCATCCGCCAATCGCTGGTGGGCGAGCTCGGCATCGAGCCCGGACCGGATCTTCAGCAGCTTCATCAGCGGATCCTCGCCGCGGACCCCGCGCTCGTACTGGCCTCCCGGGCCGGCGCCGCCCCGGATTCGCGCTTGAGCCCGGACGGGGCTTCCGGCCTCCCCGGGCTGCCGCCGCATCAGATGCCCGCCAGCCTGCGTCACTTCGCGGGCCGGACGGACGAGCTGGCCGCGCTGGACCGGCTGCTCGGTGAGGTGGGCCAGCCGGGCGGCACCGTGGTGATCTCGTCCATCGGCGGGACCGCGGGGATCGGCAAGACAGCGCTGGCGGTGCACTGGGCCCACCGGGTGGCGGACAGGTTCCCCGACGGGCAGCTCTACGTGAACCTGCGGGGCTTCGACCCGTCAGGGACGCCGGTCACGCCGGCGGAAGCGGTGCTCGACTTCCTCGATGCGCTCGGGACCCCACCAGGGCGGATCCCGGCCCAGCCCGGAGCACAGGTCGCGCTCTACCGCACGCTCGCGGCCGGGAAGCGGCTGCTGATCCTGCTGGACAACGCGCACGATACCGATCAGGTCCGCCCGTTGCTGCCCGGCTCACCCGGGTGCCTGGTGCTGGTGACCAGCCGGGCTACGCTCACCGGCCTGGCCACAGCCGACGGCGCCCGCCTGCTGGTCCTCGACCGGCCCAGCCGGAGTGAGGCCCGCGACCTGCTCACCCGCCGGCTCGGGACCGGTCTGATGACCGCCGAGCCAGCGGCAGCCGATGAGCTGATCGGGCTGTGCGCGCGGCTGCCGCTGGCCCTGAGCATCGCCGCCGCCCGGGCCACGGCGCGGCCGGGATTCCCGCTCGCGGCTCTGGTCGCCGAGTTGCGCGACGTCAGCGGCAGGCTGGAGGCGCTGGAAGGCGAGAGCGCAACCAGCAGCCTGCGGGAGGTGTTCTCCTGGTCCTACCGGCAGTTGAGCGGGCCGGCGGCCAGGCTCTTCCGGCTGCTGGGGATGCACCCGGGCCCGGACATCTCGGCCGCCGCGGCGGCCAGCCTGGCTGGCCTGCCACCGCGCCGGGGACAGGCGGCGTTGCGCGAGCTGGCGCTGGCCAACCTCATCACCGAACGGGTGCCCGGCCGGTTCGCCTTTCACGACCTGTTGCGCGCCTACGCAGCCGAGCAGGCGGAAGCTCAGGACCCGATCCAGGAACGCCGGGCCGCGACGGGCCAGATGCTCGACCACTACCTGTACGCCACGGAAACCGCAGCCTGCGCACTGGAGCCGAACCAGGAGCTCGTACCGCACGACCCGCCGCGGCCCGGCGTGACGCTAGAGGCCATCATCGGCTGCGACCAGGCACTGGCCTGGTTCTACGCCGAGCATAAGGTCCTGCTGGCGGTCATCGAGCAGGCGGCAGCGAACCGGTTCGACACCTGCGCGCGGCTGCTGCCCTGGATGCTGGTCACGTTCCTCGACCGGGCCGGACGCTGGCAGGACATCATCACCACGAATCACCTGGCCCTGGCCTGCTCGCAGCGCCTTGATGACCTGTCAGGGCAAGCACGCACCCACCGCAACCTCGCCCGTGCTCATGTCAGGCTCGGCCGCCTCGATCTGGCCCGCGCGCACCTTGAGCAGGCCATCGAGTTGTACCTGAGGCTGGCAGATCAGGTCGGGGAGGCCCGCGCCCACCTCATGGCCGGCGTGGTCTACCAGGGCGGAGACCAGTTCGCCGAATCGCTGCGCAGCAGCCAGCGGGCGCTGGACCTGGCCGAGGCCACCGGGCACCTCGAGCTACGGGCCACTGCCTCCAACAACGTCGGGTACTGCTACGCGATGCTCGGCGACTTCGCGACGGCGCTCACGTACTGCCGGCGGGCGCTCCGCCTGCACCGCGGGCTCGACAGCCCATCGCTGGAGGCCACCACCTGGGACAGCCTCGGCTATATCTACCGTCACCTCGACGACCACCGCCAGGCCACTCGGAGCTACCTGCGCGCCGTCGCCCTGTGGCGCGACCTCGGCGCCCGCTACCTGCACGCCGACGCATTAACCAACCTCGGCGACACCTATCGGGGCGCCGGAGACCTGGAATCCGCCCGTAGCGCCTGGCAACAGGCCCTGACCATCCTGGACGACCTGAGCCATCCCAGGGCCGGCGAAGTACGTGCCAGACTGCAGCCCCCGGACCTGGCCACCGCCTGCACGCATTCCTAGCCCGCTACAAGCCAGGGTTGTCGGTTTCTTCCTCGGTGTGCACGGCCGCCTCTTCGGCCGACGCGGCTCCGGCGTCGATACCAACGTCCCGCGCCACCAGATCCGGCTCCACATCGGGGTGTGCCCCCTCGTCTTCGGCCACCAGGCGCCCGGACCGGGGCTCCGGCTCCTCCCGGCCCAGCGGCGCATCCCCCGGGAAGTCCTCGTCGTCCGCGGCCTCGGCATACGGGTCGGGCTCGGGTTCTTCCTCGGCGAGCAGCTGGTCGAGCGACTCCCCGGACCGTTCCTCCTCCAGGGTCGTGCCGAAACCCTCCCCCGCCGACCACCGGTCCGGCGGCGCGATCCCGGTGTCCAGCGGATCTTCCACCGGGTCGTCATCAAGCGTGTCCGAGGCGTCCAGCACGCCGTCGTCTTCCAGTTCTCTATCTTCCAGCCCGTATGACGGGTCGTACCTCTCGTCCTCAGGCATGGCACGCTCCCCTTCAGCGGCGGATTGGTCCTGGTTGAGTTCCGTCCCCCTCACCTAACCTATTCCGCCCCCGCGTAACCGCCCCCGGAACTTCACCGGATGCCGGTATCAAGCACGAAGTCCACGGTCTTGGATCCGGTCGCGGAGACGCTCACTGAACGGCTCTGCCGTCCGCGCAGGTACTTGTCCGAACTCGCGACGATCAAATACGCGCCGGGGTTCAGCCGGAGCTCGTACCGCCCCGCCGCATCGGTGCGGGTGACCGCCACAACCTCGCCGCCGCGCAGCGCCTCGACGGTTGCTCCACGGACAGGGCGGTTGTCCGGTTGTCCCGGCCTGCTAACGGGAAGGACCGGCCCAGCCGCCACTGTGCCCTTGACCACTGTTCCTTTGACCACTGGACCCTTAACCGCTGGGCGCTCGACCACTGTCCCACTGCCCGGGGCAGCAGGAGAACCGCCCGCCACTTGGCTCCCGCACGCCGCCGTCAGCACCACTGTCAGCACCACCGTCAGCGCCGAGAGAACGATCGCTCCGGCGAGCCTCGTGCTCTTCATCACATGGATCAGACGTCAAAACGCGCTGCCCGGTTCCAGCTACGCTCTGACTTCCGCCCGGCACCAGGGCCGGTCATGCCCCCTTACGCAACCGGTCCAGCGCCTCAGCCAGGATCGCCGCCCCATCGGCGTCGCTGCGCCGCTCCTTCACGTACGCGAGATGTGTCTTGTACGGCTCCACGCGAGGCGGCGCCGGGGGGTTCTGCTCGTCCTGGCCGGCCGGGAAGCCGCAGCGCGGGCACTCCCAGATCTCCGGGACAGCCGCGTCGGTGGCAAAGCTGGGCCGCGTCTCGTGCCGGTTCGCGCACCAGAATGACACCCACACGCGGGGCGCGGACTCGCCGCGCTCGGCCTCGCCCATCGGACCCGCGCCGACCCGGCTGCCGCGGATCGCGTTGCCACTGCTCACGGACTACCCTCCTGGTGTGCGATCGTTCCCCGAGTAAGTCGGCGGGGTTCGTGGATTGGCTGGCGCTCGCGCGCTCCAGGCATTACCTGTTGAGCAGGATGCCGAGCACCACGATGCTGACAAACCAGATGATGCCAGTGATGATCGTGAGCCGGTCAAGGTTTCGCTCAACCACTGACGACGAGCCCAGCGAAGAGGTCACGCCGCCGCCGAACAAGTCGGACAGGCCGCCTCCCTTGCCCCGGTGCAGCAGTACGAGCACGACCATCAGCAGGCTGGTGATGATCAGGACGATGGAGATCCCGATGGTCACTATGCTCCCCTAGCTCTCCGCACCTACGCTCAGCGATTGCTTGCCAATTCACGGTACCGGCAAATCCGGGCGAATTCCCCGGCATCCAGGCTGGCCCCGCCAACAAGCGCACCGTCGATGTCCTGCTGCTCCATGATCGCGGCGATGTTATCCGCCTTGACTGACCCGCCATACAGAATACGCATCCCCGCGGCCGTTTCGCCGCCATGAACCGCGGAAATCCTGGTCCGGATGGCCTCGCTCATCTCCTGCGCCTCCTGCGGCGTGGCCACCTCCCCGGTGCCGATGGCCCACACCGGCTCGTAGGTGATCACCAGCCGGGCAGCCTGCGCCACGTCCAGGCCCGCCAGCGAGCCGTCGAGCTGGGCCAGCACGTACGGCAGGTGCTCGCCCTGCTGCCGGATCTCCAGGGACTCGCCCACGCACACGATCGGCGTCAGGCCGGCTGCCAGCATCGCCTTTATCTTACGGTTGACCAGCGCGTCATCCTCGCCATGGTGCTGCCTGCGCTCGGAATGCCCGGCCAGCACGTAGCTGCATCCCAGCTTGACCAGCATGGACGCGGAGATGTCCCCGGTGTAGGGGCCGTCCGGATGCGGCGAGACGTCCTGCGCGCCGTAGCCGATCCGGAGCTTGTCGCCGAAGACCAGCGTCTGCACGCTGCGCAGCGCGGTGAACGGCGGTAGCACCACTACCTCGGTCGCGTCGTAGTCCTTGTTCGACAGCGTGAAGGCCACCCTCTGGACCAGTGCTATCGCTTCGAGGTGGTTGCCGTGCATCTTCCAGTTGCCGGCGATCAGCGGCAGTCGAGCCAGGCCTCGCTGTGTAGCCTCACCTCGCGGTGGGCCGCCTTTGCGGGTCACGAACCGTCACCGTCCAGCGCGGTCAGCCCGGGCAGCTCGGTGCCTTCCAGGTACTCCAGGCTCGCGCCGCCGCCGGTCGAGATGTGGCCGAACGCGTTCTCGGGCAGGCCCAGCGACCTGACGGCCGCTGCCGAGTCGCCGCCGCCCACCACGGTCAGGCCCTGGACGCCGGCGATGGCCTCGGCCACGGCACGGGTCCCCGCCGCGAAAGCGGGGAACTCGAACACGCCCATCGGCCCGTTCCAGAACACCGTCCTGGCGTCGGCCAGCTTCCGGGCGAACAGCGCCCGCGTGGCCGGCCCGATGTCCACGCCCTCGCGGCCGGCCGGGATGGCCTTGGCCGGCACCACCTCGTTCTCGGCGTCGGCGGCGAAGTGCGTGGCCGCCACGATGTCCTCGGGCAGCACGATCTCCACCCCGCGCCGGGCCGCCTCGTCGAGCAGCTCCGCCACTTGCGGGATCTGGCTGGCCTCCAGCAGCGACTTACCGACCTCGTAGCCCTGGGCGGCCAGGAACGTATAGGACATACCGCCGCCGATGAGCAGCCGGTCCGCCTGGCCGAGCAGGTTGCCGATCACGCCGAGCTTGTCCGACACCTTCGCGCCGCCCAGGACCAGCACGTACGGCCGGGCCGGGTTGCTGGTCAGCTGGCGCAGCACGGTCAGCTCGGCCAGGACCAGATCGCCGGCCGCGTGCGGCAGCAGCCACGGCAGGTCGTAGACGCTGGCGTGCTTGCGGTGCACCGCCCCGAAGCCGTCGCCGACGTAGAGCGCGTCCGGACCGCCAAGCGCCGCGAGCCTGGCCGCCAGCGCGGCCCGCTCCCCGTCGTTCTTGCTGGTCTCGGCCGGCTCGAAGCGGACGTTCTCCAGCAGCGCGACCTCGCCGTCCCGCAGTCGTGTGGCCACCCCGGCCGCCGACGGGCCGGCCACATCGCTGGCGAACGCGACGGGCTGGCCGAGCAGGCTGGCCAGATGGTGGCCGGCCGGTGCGAGCGAAGGACCGGCCCCGGCACGTTCGTAATAATCGGCCCCCTTGGGACGGCCCAGGTGCGCTATCACGATGACCCGCGCGCCCCGGCCGGCCAGCTTCCTGATCGTCGGCAGGCTGGCCCGGATCCGGAGGTCGTCGGTGATCCTGTCGCCGTCCAGCGGCACGTTGAGGTCGGCCCGGAGCAGGACCGGCCGGCCGCTGGGCTCCAGGTCGTCGATCCTTCTCATCACGCGAGCCTGGAGCCCACCAGGCGGGTCAGGTCAGCGAGCCGGCACGAGTAGCCCCACTCGTTGTCGTACCAGCCGATGACCTTGACCTGGTCGCCGTAGGCCATCGTCAGCGAGGAGTCGAAGGTGCAGGAGGCGGACGAGCCGACGATGTCAGAGGACACGATGGCATCCTCGGTATAGACGAGGTAGCCCTTGAGCCCGCCGTCGGCGGCGGCCGCGAACGCGGCGTTGACCTCCTCCTTGGTGACCTCGCGGCCGACTTGAGCGACCAGGTCGGTGACCGAGCCGTCGGGGACCGGGACGCGCAGCGACAGGCCGTCCATGCGGCCCTTGAGCGCGGGCAGCACCAGCGCGGTCGCCTTGGCGGCGCCGGTCGTGGTGGGGATGATATTCAGCGCGGCGGCGCGGGCCCGGCGCAGGTCCCGGTGCGGGCCGTCCTGCAGCATCTGGTCGCTGGTGTAGGCGTGCACCGTGGTCATCATGCCGCGGACGATACCGAAGCTGTCCAGCAGCACCTTGGCCATCGGCGCGACGCAGTTGGTGGTGCAGGAGGCGTTGGAGATGATGTTGTGTGCGGCCGGGTCGTAGGCGTCGTCGTTGACCCCCATCACGATCGTGATGTCTTCGTCCTTGGCCGGGGCCGAGATGACCACCTTCCTGGCGCCGGCCTCCAGGTGCTTGCTCGCCCCGTCCCTGCTGGTGAACCGTCCCGAGGACTCGACCACCACGTCCACGCCCAGCTCCCGCCAGGGGAGCTGCGCCGGATCCCGCTCGGCGAAGACGCGGAGCGAGCGGCCGCCGGCCGTGATCGTGTCGCCCGAGGCGGACACATCCATGTGCAGGTTGCCCAGCACGCTGTCGTATTTGAGCAGGTGCGCCATCGTGGCCACGTCGCCGATGTCGTTGGCCGCGACGATCTCGATGTCGCCAGCCGGGCCCGGCGCGCCGGCCTGGCCGGCCGCCTGGGCGTTCACGGCCCGCCAGAAGCTCCGGCCGATCCGGCCGAACCCGTTGATGCCCACCCGAATGGTCACAGTAGATCTCCTTGACTCTCCTGGCCGGCCCGGGCCGGTCCTGAGTTCCTTGTCGCCAGCTCCGGCCCGCCCCGGGCGAACCTTACCGTCGCCGCCCCGGGCGAACCTTACAACAGCATGTCCGGGGGCAGGCTGGCCTCGGTACCCGGCACCCCCAGTTCCTCGGCCCGCCGGTCGGCCATCGCCAGCAACCGCCGGATCCGGCCCGCGATCGCGTCCTTGGTCATGGGCGGGTCGGCGAGCTGGCCAAGCTCCTCCAGGCTGGCCTGCCGGTTGGCGACGCGCAGCTGGCCGGCGTCCGTCAGGTGCGGTGGCGCGTCCTCGCCGAGTATCTCCAGCGCTCGTTCCACCCGCGCCCCGGCCGCCACCGCCGCGCGGGCGCTGCG
>DASZAD010000004.1:0-6541 GCA_035945415.1 Streptosporangiaceae bacterium | reverse complement strand
CTTGCACGACACCGCGAGCTGACCTGCTGACTGCCCGGCTGACTATCCGGATGGCGGTCCTGTGAGCGAGCCTGCTAGCCGACCCGCGTCCCGGTAGGCTGGTTTTCCTACTCAGCTCTTGCCCTCCAGCTAAGGGGAGATTATTATGCCGGCGCTTCGGTCGCGGACGGTCACGCACGGCAGGAACATGGCGGGCGCGCGGGCGCTGCTGCGGGCCACCGGGGTGGCGCGGGAGGATCTGGGTAAGCCGATCGTCGCGGTGGCCAACAGCTTCACCGAGTTCGTCCCCGGGCACGTGCACCTGCGCGAGGTCGGCCAAGTGGTCGCGGAGGCCGTCCGGGCGGCCGGGGCGGTGCCGCGCGAGTTCAATACGATCGCGGTGGACGACGGGATCGCGATGGGGCACGGCGGGATGCTCTACTCGCTGCCCAGCCGCGAGCTCATCGCGGACTCGGTGGAGTACATGGTCAACGCGCACTGCGCGGACGCGATGATCTGCGTGTCGAACTGCGACAAAATTACGCCGGGCATGCTGATCGCGGCCCTGCGGCTGAACATCCCCACGGTGTTCGTGTCCGGCGGGCCGATGGAGGCGGGCCGGGGGCCTGACGCGGGGCGCAAGCTCGACCTGATCGACTCCATGGTGGCCTCGGCCGACCCGTCGGTGTCCGACGAGACGCTGGCCGGGATCGAGGAAGCGGCGTGCCCGACCTGCGGGTCCTGCTCCGGCATGTTCACCGCGAACTCGATGAACTGCCTGACCGAAGCCATCGGGCTGGCCCTGCCGGGTAACGGCACCACGCTCGCCACGCATGTGGCGCGGCGTGAGCTGTTCCAGCGGGCCGCCCGGGTGCTGGTGGGCATCACCCGGCGGTATTACGAGGATGGCGACGAGTCGGTGCTGCCCCGGTCGGTCGCCAGCCGGGACGCGTTCGAGAACGCCATGGCCCTGGACGTGGCCATGGGCGGGTCCACCAACACGATCCTGCACCTGCTGGCCGCCGCGCACGAGGCGGGCGTCAGCTTCGGGCTCAAGGACATCGACGAGCTGTCGCGCCGTGTGCCCTGCCTGTGCAAGGTGGCGCCGAGCAGCAGCTACCACGTGGAGGACGTGCACCGGGCGGGCGGCATCCCGGCCATCCTGGGTGAGCTGGACCGGGCCGGGCTGCTCGACCGGGGCGTGCACACCGTGCACAGCCGCTCGCTGGAGGATTTCCTTGACCGGTGGGACGTGCGACGGCCCGGCGTCAGCGCCGAGGCGGCCGAGCTGTTCCACGCCGCGCCCGGCGGGGTCCGGACCACCCGGCCGTACTCCCAGGACGCGCGCTGGGACAGCCTGGATGCCGACGTCGAGGCGGGCTGCGTCCGGGACGTGGCCCACGCCTACTCCGCCGACGGCGGGCTGGCCGTCCTCTACGGCAACATCGCCCCGGATGGTGCGATCGTGAAGACCGCCGGGGTGCCGGAGGAGCTGTTCACGTTCAGCGGGCCGGCCAGGGTGTTCGAGAGCCAGGAGGACGCGGTCGAGGGGATCCTGGGCGGCGTGGCCGGCCCGGGCGATGTCGTGATCATCCGTTACGAAGGCCCCCGGGGCGGACCCGGCATGCAGGAGATGCTGTATCCGACCAGTTACCTGAAGGGACGCGGCCTCGGCCGCGCCTGCGCGCTGATCACCGACGGGCGATTCTCCGGCGGGACGTCGGGCCTGTCGATCTGCCACGTAGCACCGGAAGCAGCACTCGGCGGCCTGATCGCGCTCGTGCAGGACGGAGACCGGATCCTGATCGACATCCCGCACCGGGAGCTACGCCTGGACGTGCCCGACGCGGAACTGCGGGACCGCCACGAACGGATCAAGAGCGAACTCGGCGGGTTCCGGCCGCGGGACCGCCGACGGGCGGTCAGTGCTGCGTTGCAGGTGTATGCGGCGCTGGCGACCTCGGCGTCTACCGGGGCCGCCAGGGATATCAGCTTGCTGGCGCGGTGAAGGTTTGGGGGCGGCCGAGAGCCAGAGCTTCGTCCGGAAAGGGCGGGTTGCCGACGCTGGGGATCTGGCCCGGATCCAGGTGGCCCGGTGGCGGGAGGACTATGCGGGGCTGGTGCCCGCTGACGTGCTGGGCGAGCTGACCAGCGGGGAAGCTGAGGCACGGTGGCGGGAGCACTGGGCTCAGTCGCTGAAGCAGCCTCCTACCAGCAGGCACCGGGTGCTGGTCGCGGGCGCGAGGCGAACCGGCACCGGGCGGGTCGTGGCGGGGTTCGCGGCGTTCGGGCCTGCTACGGATGCTGACCGGTGGCCGGCGACGGACGCCGAGCTGTACGAGCTGTGCGTTGAGCCGCGGCAGAGAAAGCACGGGCACGGCAGCCGGCTGCTCAACGCGGCGGCGGAGACGCTGGCCGAGGACGGGTTCGGCACCGTGAGTGCCTGGGTACTCGAAGGGGACTCCGGGGCACAAGAGTTCTTGCGGTCGGCCGGGTGGGCGACGGATGGGGCTCGCGGGGAGCTCGATATGGGTACGGCCGTGCCGCTGATCCGGATGCACGTGCGGGTTGAGGCAGCGGAGTAGGCGGGGCGGGGCCTTCGCTGGCCGGCATTCGGCGAAGTCCGAGCCAGCCGGTGGAGGTCCCGCCCCGCCCCGCGGGTAGCCTTGGCCGGCCGGCATTCGGCGCAGTCCGAGCCGGCCAGTGGAGGTCCCGTCCCGCCCCGCGGGTAGCCTTGGCCGGCGAGTAGAAGTGAGGGATGAGCGTGGCGACCGCACGGGAATGGGTGGCCGGGGCGCGGCCCAGGACGTTGCCTGCGGCGGTCGTTCCGGTGCTGGCGGGGTCGGCGGTGGCGGCCGGGTACGGGAAGTTCTCGGCCTGGCGCGCCGCGCTGGCGCTGTTCGTCGCGCTCGCCCTGCAGGTCGGGGTCAACTACGCCAACGACTACAGCGACGGCGTGCGCGGCACGGACGAGAACCGCACCGGGCCGGTCCGGCTGGTGGCCAGCCGGCTGGCGTCGCCGCGCCGGGTGCTCGCGGCCGCGATCGGCTGCTTGCTGGCCGCGTGCCTGGCCGGCTTCGCCCTGGCCGCGGTGACCGCCTGGTGGCTGGTGGCGCCCGGGGCGGCGGCTGTGCTGGCCGCCTGGTTCTATACCGGCGGGCGCCGGCCCTACGGATATCGCGGGCTGGGCGAGGTCGCGGTGTTCGTGTTCTTCGGCCTGCTGGCCGTGACCGGCACCGCGTACGTGCAGATGCGCGAGCTGACCTGGCTCGGGCTGGCCGCCGCCATCCCCGTCGGCCTGCTGGCCTGCGCGCTGCTGGTGGTCAACAACCTGCGGGACATCGGCACTGACGCCACCGCGGGCAAGCGCACGCTGGCCGTCCTGCTGGGCGACCGGCGCTCCCGCGTCCTGTACGGCGCGTGCGCGCTGCTGCCGTTCGGCGCGGCGATCGCCATCGCCCCGGTGCGGCCGCTCGCCCTGCTGACGCTGGCCGCCGTGCCGCTGGCGCTGGCCCCGGTCCGGCTGGTCGCCTCGGGAGCCTCGGGGCGAGTCCTGATCGCCGTGCTAGGTCAGACCGGCCGGGCCCAGCTCGCCTTCGGCGCGCTGCTCGCCGTCGGGCTGGCCGTCCGGCTCTAGCCCGGCGGGTGGCTGGGTCAGGCCGAGCGGCGGCCCCGCGGGCACTCCCTCCGGGTGGGCGCCGCCAGGCTGCGCAGGCAGGCCGGTGCCGTCCGGCTCGGGCGCGCCCGCAGGCTGAGCCAGGTCGGGTGACTGGCCAGCCGGAGCACCGTTCGGCTGAATCGAGGAACCCACGGCGGGATGCCTCCCCGGCTGCGGGAGCGCACTGGGCGCCGGAATCCCGGGGATGGATGCCGCCGCCGACGCCAGGCCGGAGGCCGTCGGCGCAGATCCCGAGTCCGGGTCGAACGCGGAGGACAGGGTCTTCAGCGCGGAGGTCACCTCGCTGGGGATGACCCAGAACGTGTTGCCCTGGCCCTGCGCGATCTGGGGCAGCGTCTGCAGGTACTGGTAGGCCAGGACCTTCGGGTCCGGGTTGCCCTCGTGGATCGACTGGAAGACCGCGCCGATCGCCTTGGCCTGCCCTTCCGCGCGCAGGATCTGGCTCTGCTTGTCACCCTCGGCCCGCAGGATCGCGCTCTGCTTGTCGCCCTCGGCGGTGAGGATCTTGGACTGACGGGCACCTTCGGCGTTCAGGATGGCGGCGCGCTTCTCGCGCTCGGCCCGCATCTGCTTCTCCATCGCGTCCACGACGCTCTTCGGCGGGTCGATCGCCTTGATCTCCACCCGGGTCACCCGGATGCCCCACTTGCCCGAGGCTTCGTCGAGCACGCCGCGCAGCATGTTGTTGATCTTGTCGCGGGAGGTGAGGGTCTGCTCCAGGTCCATCGAGCCGATCACGCTGCGCAGCATGGTGGCGGTGATCTGCTCGATCGCCTGGATATAGTCCACGATCTCGTAGTCCGCCGCCCGCGGGTCGGTGACCTGGAAGAACAGCACCGTGTCGATGAGCACGACCAGGTTGTCCTCGGTGATGACCGGCTGGCCCTTGAACGAGACCACCTGCTCGCGCAAGTCGATCAGCGGCTTGACCCGGTCGATGAACGGGATGATGAAGTTCATCCCCGGTTCCAGCGTCTTGCGATAGCGGCCGAGCCGCTCGATGTTGCGCGCCCGGGCCTGCGGCACGATGCGCACCGAGCGCAGCACCGTGAGGATCGCCAGCACGACGACGATGAGAGCGATGATGGCCCCAGCCATGGCTTCTCCCCTACCTCCCCGTTACTCCCGTGGGTAGACCAGGGCGGTGACGCCCTCGATCTGCAACACGTCCACCTTGGCGCCCACCGGGATGACCAGGGTCTCATCGTAGGCACGCGAGGACCACTCCTCGCCGCCGATACGGACCCGGCCCGAGTGGCCGTTGACCTCCTGAATGACGATCGCGGATTTCCCGATCAGCGCGGCTACTCCGGTCCGCAGCAGCGGGGGCCGCTTGATATGGCGCATCGCGATCGGGCGGACCAGTCCCAGCCCCGCCGCCGCGATCACCGCGAACGCGCCCAGCTCCGCCGCCACGCCCAGGCCGGCCGCGCCGGCCACCGCCGCCGCGACCGCCGCCACGGCCAGCAGGCCGAGCGCCAGCGTCACCGTGAGCAACTCGGTCACCCCGAGCACCGCGGCCACGATCAGCCAGACGACCCAGGAACTCATGACTGCTCCGACACCGCGACGCCAGTGCGGCCGCTCCGCACGCTCTACCTTGACAGTAACTCCGCTAGGTGGTGCTTTGCACACGGTACGGACGGCATGTTGGATGCGGGATCCAGGCGGACGCCGATGAGTCTCCGGGCCGTCTCAGCGGCAGCTCAGAAGGACCGTTCATCCAGCCGTTAGATTGACCTGGCATCCTATCCCGTCATGAGCTCATCACCGGTCACCTACGGCGCTGAGCGGCCGTCGGCGCCCCGGCGCCAGAAGACCAGCTACCGGCCGGCCGCCGCCCCCCGGCCCGCCCTGGTGCGGGCAGCGCTGGCGGTGATCGGGATCGGGCTGGGCGCGGTGACGGCGCTGGCCCTGACGGCCGAGACCGCCAGCCAGCTCAGCGGGGCTGGCGGGGTGGCGACGTTCCTGGGCAGCCTCACCGGCCTGATCGGAACCTACCTGGCTCTGGTGATGGTGCTGCTGGTCAGCCGCATCCCGTTTGTCGAGCAGGTGCTGGGCCAGGACGGCCTGCTGCGCTGGCACCGGCGGCTCGCGCCTTGGCCGATCAGCCTGCTCGTGGCGCACGCCCTCCTCATCACCGTGGGCTATGCCCAGGCGGCCAGGACCGGCCTGGCGCACCAGGTCGCGGTGCTGATCCGCAGCTACCCCGACATGATCACCGCCACGGTCGGGCTGGCGCTCATGTGCCTGGCCGGGACCATCTCCATCCGGGCCGTCCGGCAGCGGCTGCGCCGCGAGACCTGGTGGGCGGTGCACCTGGTCATGTACCTGGCGCTGGCCATCTCGTTCGCCCACGTGATCGTGCTCGGGCCGTCGTTCGTCAACCATCCCCTGACCCAGGTGGTGTGGTCAGCGGCCTGGGCGGCAACGGCCGGCCTGGTGCTCAGCTACCGGGTGGGCCTGCCGGTCGTGCGCAGCCTGCGGCACCGGCTGCGGGTGGCCGAGGTGCGGCAGGAGGCGCCAGGGGTGGTGTCGATCATCTGCTCGGGCCGCCAGCTGGATCGCCTGGCTGTCGCGGGCGGCCAGTTCTTCTGCTGGCGCTTCCTGGCCCCGGGGCTGTGGTGGCAGGCGCACCCGTACTCGCTGTCCGCCCTTCCCCGGCCGCCGTACCTGCGGCTGACGGTCAAGGCTGTGGGCGATCACTCAGCCGCACTGGCCCGGCTCCGCCCGGGCACGCCGGTCGCCGTGGAGGGGCCCTACGGAGCGTTCACCCGCCACGCCCAGCAGCGCGGCCGGGCCGTGCTGATCGCCGGGGGGATCGGCGTGACCGCGCTGCGGGCGCTGCTGGAGGACCTGCCGGCCAGCTCCCGGCCCATCGTC
>DASZAD010000003.1:0-22065 GCA_035945415.1 Streptosporangiaceae bacterium | reverse complement strand
AACCTCCTTCGGGGGGTCCGGGGGTCGTCCCCCCGGGCTAGCACTGCGAACGGAGTCAGCCCGTGAGCCTTGCCGTCGCAGTCGCCGGGGCGGTCGCTCCGGCGACCATCCATCCGCCGAGCATCGAGTACAGCCAGCTCGCGCCCATGCTCATCGTCTTCGGCGCGGCGGTGGCCGGCGTGCTGGTGGAGGCGTTCACCCCCCGGCCGTCCCGGCGCGGCATCCATCTGGTGCTGACCCTCGGCGGGCTGGTCGCGGCGTTCATCCTCACCGTCGTCATCGCGGCGTCCAAGAGCCTGTTCGGCGGCGGCGCGGCCGGCCACGTGGCCGCGATGGGAGCGGTCGCGGTGGACCGGCCGACGCTGTTCATCCAGGGCACGATCATCGTGCTCGCCTTCGTCAGCGTGCTGTTGATCGCCGAGTCCTCGCACGACGTGAGCCCGTTCGCCGCGCAGGCGGCCGCGGTGCCCGGCAGCCCGGAGGAGCGCGAGGGGCTGGAGGCGGGCATCACGCACACCGAGGTGTACCCGCTGACGCTGTTCGCGGTGGGCGGCATGCTGTTGTTCCCGGCCGCCAACGACCTGCTCACCATGTTCATCGCGCTCGAAGTGCTGTCGCTGCCGCTGTACCTGCTGTGCGGGCTGGCCCGGCGCCGCCGCCTGCTCTCCCAGGAAGCGGCCATGAAGTACTTCCTGCTCGGCGCGTTCTCCTCGGCTTTCTTCCTGTTCGGCATCGCGCTGTTGTACGGCTTCTCCGGCTCGGTGCGGCTGTCGGCCATCGCCGCGGCCGCCTCGTCGGACACCAGCAACACCACGCTGCTGCTGGCCGGGGTCGCGCTGGTCGGGCTGGGCCTGCTGTTCAAGATCGGCGCGGTGCCCTTCCAGGGCTGGAAGCCGGACGTGTACCAGGGCGCGCCGACGCCGGTGACCGCGCTGATGGCCTCGTGCACCGTGGTCTCCGCGTTCGGGGCCCTGCTGCGCGTGTTCTACGTGGGGTTCGGGCTGCTCACCTGGGACTGGCGGCCGGTCATGTGGGGGGTGGCCATCCTGACCATGGTGGTGGGCGCGATCATCGCGGTCACCCAGACCGACGTCAAGCGGTTGCTGGCCTACTCGTCGATCGCGCATGCCGGATTCATCCTCACCGGCGTTATTGCCGCCACTGTGGCCGGCCTTTCGAGCAGCCTGTTCTACCTGGCTGCGTACGGGTTCACGACGATCGGCGCGTTCGCGGTGGTAACCCTGGTGCGGGACAGCACCGGCGAGGCGGCGCACCTCTCGCGCTGGGCGGGCCTGGGTAAGCGCTCGCCGCTGGTGGCCGGCATCTTCGCTTTTTTCCTGCTCGCCTTCGCCGGCATCCCGCTGACCAGCGGATTCACCGGGAAGTTCGCCGTCTTCCAGGCCGCGACCTCGGGCGGGGCCATCCCGCTGGTGATCGTGGGCGTGCTGAGCAGCGCGATAGCCGCGTTCTTCTACATCCGGATCATCGTGCTGATGTTCTTCTCCGACCCGGCGCCGGACGCGCCGTCGGTGGTGACGCCGAGCCTGTTCACCTCGGCGGCGGTGGGGCTGGGCGTGCTGGCCACCGTCATCCTGGGCGTCGTACCGCAGCCGCTGCTCGGCCTGGCCACCCACGCGGCCCGCCAGTTGTTCGTCCGCTGAGCCCGCGTCATCGGCAGGAGATCCGCGACGGTAGTGTCGGCCCGAGGACAGCGGGCATAACGCGGGCTACGCCGACGACTGGAGGCTGAGTGGTCACCACCGTACCCCTCGAGCTATCTGACTCGCCGCTGAGCGCCGACGTCACCGAAGGTCTGGCGCAAGTGGAGTATGCCCTGCAGGAGTCCGCGCGCACCGACGACGCCCTGCTGGCTGACGCGTCGCGGCATCTGATCGACGCCGGCGGCAAGCGATTCCGCGCCACCCTCGTGCTGCTGGCCGCCCAGTTCGGCAACCCGCACGACGCGCGGGTGGTGCCCGGCGCGGTCGCCATCGAGCTCACCCACCTGGCCACGCTGTATCACGACGACGTGATGGACGAGGCATCGATACGCCGCGGCCTGCCGAGCGCCAACTCCCGGTGGGACAACACGATCGCGATCCTCACCGGGGACTACCTGTTCGCCCGCGCCTCCCAGATCCTGGCCGATCTCGGACCCGAAGCGGTGCGGATCCAGGCCGAGACGTTCATCCGGCTGGTGACCGGCCAGGTGGAGGAGACCGCCGGCCCCCCGCCGGGCACCGACGCTCTCGACCACTACCTGCGGGTAGTGACGAACAAGACCGCCTCGCTGATCGCGACGGCGGGCCGGTTCGGCGGGATGCTGTCGGACGCTCCCGCCCAGGTCATCGCGCGGCTCACCCCCGCCTGTGAGGCGCTCGGCGTCGCCTTCCAGCTGTCCGACGACATCCTGGACGTGATCAGCGACCAGGCCGAGTCCGGCAAGACACCGGGCACCGACCTGCGCGAGGGCGTGCGGACGCTGCCGATGCTGTACGCGCTGCGCTCGGCCGACCCGGCGGACGCGCGGCTCATCGAACTGCTGGGCCTCGCCGATCTCAGTGACCCGCTGCTGCACGCCGAGGCGCTGGCGCTGCTGCGCGACCACCCGGCCATCGAGGCGGCCTTCGCCGACCTGCGCGGTTGGGCCGACGTGGCCCGCCGGGAAATCCTCGCCCTGCCGCCGGGGGCGGCGCGGGAGGCCTTCGAGTCGCTGTGCGACTTCGTCGTCCAGCGCGGCGGATGACCGGGCCCGCGTGACGGCATGAACCTCTGCTGGCCCCGCACCGTTTTCATTAGGTCGAGTCCGCTTCCATCAGGGAGACGACTTAGCAGCCAATGGCGCATTCCGGGCGGCCCTGCGCATTGCCCCGGGCTGGCCATCGCAATGCACCACGGTGAGGCCGTGATGCTGGTAATCTGCTGATCCCGCGGGCCGCTGTCGTGTGGAGGTAAGACGGGCTGTGGAGCCTCCAGGCGAGCCTAGCCACGTTGGAGACGAGCACCGGCCGGGGCGCAGGGTGCTGGTCGTGGGCCATTACGCTTCCGAGAGCACGGGCGGGGCCGGCTCGATCCCGCTGCGGCTGTTCGGCCGGCTGCGGGCGCACGGAGTGGACGCGTGGCTGCTGACGCACGTCAGCTCGCGGGCCGAACTGGCCGGGCTGCTGTCCGAGGCTGATTTCGAGCGGGTCATTTTCGTGCCGGGGCTACGCGGGCTCGGGCCGGTCTTCACTCTGGGCGAACGGCTGCCGGTCGGGCTGCGGACGATCGCCTGGGCGATCACCCAGGTCGAACGGCAGATCGCCATGGTGCCTGTGGCCCGTCGGCTGGTTCGTGAGCTGGGCATCGATGTCGTGCACCAGCCCATCAGCGTGTCGCCGGTCATCCCGTCGCCGTTGACCCGGCTGGGGGTCCCCGTGGTCATGGGACCCATGAACGGGGGCATGGGGCTGCCGCCCGCCTTCCGCGACCGCGACTCATCTCTGTACGCGCTGGTCAAGGCCATGCGTCCGGCCGTCGCTGCGGTGATGAACCGGATCATGCGAGGACGTCCGCTGGCCGACGTCCTGCTGGTCGCCAACGACCGGACCCGGTCCCTGCTGCCTGGCTCGGTCAGGGAACGGGCCATTGAGATCTCCGATATCGGCGTGGTGCTTGACGACTGGCCTGCCTCCGGCGGCTCCCGGCCCGTCGCCGGGCCGACCCGCTTCCTGTGCATCGGCCGCCTGGTTGGCTGGAAGGGCCTCGACCTGCTCATCGACGCGTTCGCCCTGGTGAAGGACAAGATCCCGGCGCGGCTCGAGATCGTCGGCGATGGACCCGAGGGGCCCAGGCTCGCCGCCCAGGCCACCTCGCTCGGGCTCGGCGCGGAGGTCACCCTCACCGGCTGGCTCGACCAGCAGGAATGCGCCCGCCGCCTGCGGGACTGTGACGTCCACATCTCGCCCAGCCTGCAGGAGTCGGGCGGCATCACCGTGCTCGAAGCGATGGCCTGCGCCCGCCCGGTGATCGCCACCGCCTGGGGCGGGCACCTCGGGACCGTCGATGAGCAGGTCGGCATCCTGGTCGACGTGTCGTCCCCGGAGGCCACCGTCCGCGGGCTCGCCGACGCCATGGTCCGGCTGGCCGAAGATCCCGCCCTGCGGTCCCGCCTCGGGGCGGCCGGCCGGCGCCGAGTGGAAGCGCGATACGACTGGGACGTGCTCGTCCGGGCCACGCTGCGGATCTACGACGAGGCACGCGCGGTCAACGGCCGCCGCTGATCGTCCCTCCCGGGACGGCTCGGCCGCGCGCGACGGCTCAACCCGCTCCCTGGCCTGGTGCGGCTACACGGTGGGCAGCCACCATTGCTGGTTGCCCCCGCCGCTGCACGAGTAGATCTGGAGCTGGGTGCCGTTGGCGGTGTTCGAGCCCGGATCGTCCAGACACAGCCCGGACGCCTGCTGGACCAGCTGGTTGTCCGTCCCCGGCGTCCCCGGCGTCCAGACCTGGCTGGTGCCACCGTTGCAGGTGTTCAGCACGACCGGTGTGCCCACGGAGGTCCCGCCGCCTGAAGTGTCCAGGCACAGGCCGTTGATCCGGAAGGTCCCATCGGCTTCCGCGATCCAGTTCTGCGTGGCTTGCCCGAGGCAGGTGGAGAGGACGACGGCCGCGCCGGGCTTCGCCCGGCCACCCTTGTCGGTCAGGCACGGCGGCTGGGTGCTGGACTGAACCAGGGCGGAGAACACCGGGCCGGCCGGGGGCGGCGGCGGTGGCGCCTGGGCGACGGGCAGCGGCCAAGATTGCTGGATGCTGCCGTCGCAGGTCGCGATGTCGAGCTGGGCGCCGCTGGTGGTGCTGGCGCCGGGGTCATCCAGGCACAGGCCTGACGCCTGGTTGGCCAGGGTGTTCCCGGTGCCGGGCAGCCACTGCTGGCTGGTGGTGCCAGGGCTGCAGGGACTGGCCACAACTGGCGTCCCACTGGTGGTCCCCTGGTTCTGCGTATCCAGGCACAGGCCGTTGTTCTGGATGGTCCCGTCCGGCTCGATGGTCCAGTTCTGCTCGTCGTTGTCCAGGCAGGTGGAGAGCTGCACCGGGTTGCCCGGTTGCGTGCTGTCGTCCACGCACATGTCCGGGATGCCCTGGTTGGTCTCGTCGAGCCCGCCGATCCGGCCGGTGCTGAACATCCCGGACATGATCGGGCCGCCCGGGGTCTGGGACGAGGTCGAGGCCAGCGGGAACATGGCCAGCTCACTGTGCGCGGCGCCGCCGATGCTGCTCACGTCCGTCCCGATGATCAGCCCGCCGCCCGAGCCGGGGAACGCTCCGGCCGGGTAGGGGGTCAGCGACTGGACGCCGACACCGCGCGATGTCATCGGGTGCCACCAGGGCAATGCCAGCCCGGTATTCGCATCAACTGCGGACAGGCCCATGACCAGGACCGAGTTCGCCTCGCACACGCGGTTGTTGCCGCACTCGTTGTTCACCCAGCGGTTGTGCCCGCCGAGGTAGACCACCGAGCCGGTCACCAGGACCGAGTGGAAGCTGTCGCCACCGGAGTAGTTGACCCAGGTCGGCTGGATGTTCGTGCCGGTGGCGCCGGTCTCGAACCGCGCGGCCGCGTCGCAGACGCTCGCGCCCCCGGCCGACTTGTAACCAGTCGTGTCGATGACGAAGAACGAGCCGTCCGGAGCGAAGTCGATGGCGTTCACGTAGTCGTGCTCCGCGGAGCAGGCGTTGGCCAGGACGGGCGCGGACCAGTTGTCGAGCGTCGCCGTCGCCCCCACGCCGCCGCCAGTCTGGATGAGCGCAACCCGGGGGATCGACTGGCCGTTCACCGACAGGAACGAGCCGCCGATGGCCAGCGTGTGGCCGTCCGGGGTGAGCGACATCGTCAGGACCTGGAGCGCGGCCCCGGAATTCGGTTGGCTCAGGACGATGTGGAACGACGGGTCGAGCGCGCCCGTGGTCGCGTCCAGCCGTGCGATCCCCTTCGTCTTCACCCCATCCACCTGGCCGAAGGCACCACCCGCGTAGAGCGCGCCACCGTTGAAAGCCAGCGCTCGCACCGCGCCACCGGTCGCCTGCCCGGCGAAGCCGGGGACGAGCTGCCCGTCGGCCGGCTGTCCCGGGGTCACGGAGAGCTGGGCGATCCCCGGGCTGGAGGTGCCGTTCACGGTGGTGAACTTGCCGCCCACGTACACGGTGTTGTCCGGCCCGGCGGCCAGGGCCAGGACCGGCCCCTGGTCCAGCACGGGCATGAAGTTCGGATCGATCGCGCCGGTGGTGGGGTCGTAGGCGAAGATGTAGCTGACCGGAACTGTGTTGGGGCACTGCGCGAAGCTGACGGGTGCCGGGGTGCACGCCTGGGTGAACGCCCCGGCCACGACGACCTCGCCGTTCACCACGACGGTGCCATAAACGGTCGACGGGCTACAGGCGTTGCCGCAGGTGTTCCCGGCGTACACGTTTGGCGTGTAGCTGAGCGGGCTCTGCGACACCAGGCTGGGGAGCTGGATGCCGGAGGCAGGCAGCCGCTGGGCCGCTGGCCCCCCGGCCGCGGCCGCCGCGGCCGCGCCGCCGGTCAGAAGCCCCAGACTGGTCAGCGCTGTGACGCAGACGACAAGAAAACGGGCCATACGTGATGGCATGAAACCCCCCAGAGTTCGTCCCAATTAGAAGACGCCCGGGACCGGCCGGGGGATTACCTCCGGCCGGGGACGAATCCTCGCGGCCCGCCCGGCATCGACGCCCCGCCGCCTGCTTAGGGCCTGCTTGAGAACCCCATGGCGGCGCGGATCGGCGCCCATGCGGCGCCCCGGCGGCGTTGTCGTCGTCGGCGATAGCCCCACTATCGGCTCCTCCTCCGCCTTGCCGGGACACCACCCAGACACCGCCCGCACCCACCGAGGGTTCTCAAGCAGGCTCTTAGCCAGCAAGGCGAAGAGTTCGGCCGGTGATCGCCGGCCGAAGTCTTCGCGAACCCTCGACTATCTCAGACGGCCGGCAGCCGCCACTTCAGGTTCGTGGCGGAGCTGCTGCAGGCCGAGATCTGGAGCTGGGTGCCGTTGGCGGTGTTCGAGCCCGGGTCGGTCAGGCACAGGTTCGAGGCCTGCTGGACCAGGGTGTAGGTGGATCCCGGCTTCCACTGCTGGCTCGCGCCGCCGTTGCAGGTGTTCAGGATGATGGGCGTCCCGGACGCGGTACCGCCGCCCTGGGTGTCCAGGCACAGCCCGTTGATCCGGATCGTCTGGTCTGACTGTACGGTCCAGATCTGCTGGACTTCCTCGAAGCAGGTGAAGATCTCGACGATCGCGCCGGGCTTGGCCTTGTTGAGGTGGTCCTGCATGCACGGCACCTGGGTGCTGGCCTGGATCAGCGATTTCATGGACACCGTCCCGGCCGGCGGGGGCGGCGGCGGCGCCTGGGCGGCGGGCAGCGGCCAGGCCTGGGAGCTAGCACCGGAGCAGGCCGCGATGTCGAGCTGGATGCCGCTGGTGGTGCTGGCCCCCGGGTCGTCCAGGCACAGCCCGGACGCCTGGTTGACCAGGCTGTACCCGGCGCCCGGAGTCCAGACCTGGCTGGTGGCGCCCGTGCAGGTGTTCACGACCACCTTGGTTCCCGGGGCGGTCCCGCCGCCGGAGGTGTCCAGGCACAGGCCGTTGATCTGGACCGCGCCGCCGGACGCGACCAGCCAGTTCTGCTCGGCGTCGTTGACGCACGTGGAGAGCTGGACCTTGGTGCCCGGCGCGGAGCCGTTGTGGGCGTCGTCCGCGCACATGGCGGGCGTACCGGTGTTGACGCCCTCGCTGCCACCGAGCCGGCCGTCGCTGAACATCCCGGAGGGGATCGGCCCGCCAGGAGTCTGCGGGGTCGTGGACGTGAGCGGGAACATGGCCAGTTCGCTGTGGCTGGCCCCGCCGATGATGTTCACATCCGTGCCGAGCAGCAGCCCGCCGTCCGAGCCGGGATAGGCGCCGGCCGGGAAGGCGGTCAGCGACTGCACGCCCACACCGCGCGCCGTGCCCGGGTGCCACCAGGGCAGGCTCAGCCCGGTGTTCGCGTCGATCGCCTCGATGCCATTGACCAGGGCCGCGTTGGCCTCGCAGTCGCGGTTGTTGCCACACTCGTTGTTCGTCCACCGGTTGTGGCCGCCCACGTAGACCACGGAGCCGGTCACCACGACCGAGTGCAGCGAGTCGCCGCCCGTGTAGTTGACCCAGGTGGGCTGCACGTTGCTGCCCGTGGCGCCGGTCTCGAACCGCGTGGCCGTGTCGCAGATGGCCGGCCCGCCCGCGGTCTTGTACCCGGTGGTGACCGCGACGAAGAACGAGCCGTCCGGCGAGAAGTCAATCGCGTTCACGTAGTTGTGCTGCTTGAAGCAGTTGTTGGTCAGGATGGGCGCCGACCAGTTGTCCACGGTCGCGGTCGCCCCCAGCGCGCCGCCGGTGTTGATCAGCGCGAGCCTGGAGATGGCCTGGCCGCTGACGGTCTGGAACGAGCCGCCGATGGCCAGCGTATGGCCGTCCGGGGTCAGCGACATCGCCTGGACCTGAAGCGTCGCCCCCTGGGTGGGGGTGCCCAGGGTGATGTGGAAGGAGCTGTCCAGGGCGCCCGTGGTCGCGTTCAGCCGCGCGATCGCGTGCTGCGTGCTGCCGTCCACGGTGCTGAACGTGCCGCCGGCGTACAACGCGTTCCCGCTGACCGCCAGGTTGCTGACGACGCCGTTGGCCTGGCCGGAGAACCCGGGCACGAGCTGCCCGTCGGTGGGCTGTCCCGGGGTCACGGAGAGCTGGGCGATCCCCGGGCTGGAGGTGCCGTTCACGGTGGTGAACTTGCCACCCGCGTACACCGTGTTGTTCGGTCCGGCCGCCAGGGCCATGACCGGTCCCTGGTCCAGCACTGGCGTGAAGTTCGGGTCGATCGCGCCGGTCTGCAGGTTGAACGCGAAAATGTGGGTGACCGCCGCTGTAGTGGGGCACTGTGCGAAGCTGGCCGGCGCGGGAGTACATACCTGGGTGAACGCTCCGGCCACAACGACCTCGCCGTTCACGACGACGGTGCTGTAGATCGTGGACGGGTTGCACGCGGTGCCGCAGGAGCTACCCGCGTAGACGTTCGGCGTCCAGCTCACCGGCGTGGCGGAGGGAACGTCGGGAAGCTGGACCGCGGCCGGGGATCTGACGCCTGCCGGTGAGCGGCCCGCGAGCTGGTGCCCGCCGCCCCCCGCGACCGCGCTTCCCGCCAGCGCGGGGGCGGTGCCGCCGCCCAGCACGGTGGCGCATGTGACCAGAAGCGTGATCAGACGTGATCTCATCCCGGGCCTCTCTGCAGGTTCCTATCTCGGGGACGTCCCAATCGCCCGATTGGATTACATGCTCGAACGATGTATAGACGCACACGTTCGATGCCATCCGTCGTTCAGTTACAGGCGGCCGGGCTACGGCGCGGTATCCCGTGCCATACTCCGGCGGACCCGATCCTGCCCCGGCGGTCCGCCAGCGCGGGATGGTCCGCCGCCCCGCCAGCGTTCTTTATATATGACGGCTCCGACACGGCGCGAGCCTACCTGCTCAGCCACCAGAGCCAGAAGGAGAGATCATGGGCTTGTTCAGTTCACACAAGACGCGGGCGGTCACCGCCGAGGAGGCCCTGCCCGGGCGGCAGACCCCGATGCCGGTCCCCGAGCGCCACGAGGTGCTGGGCGGCCCGATCGCACCGCCCTACCCGCCAGGCACGCAGATCGCCGAGTTCGCGCTCGGCTGCTTCTGGGGGGAGGAGAAGACGTTCTGGCAGATGCCGGGCGTGGTGTCGACCGCTGTCGGCTACGAGGGCGGCTTCACGCCGAACCCGACCTACGAGGAGGTCTGCAGCGGCCGCACCGGCCACGCCGAGACCGTGCGGGTCGTGTTCGACCCGGCCAAGGTGTCCTACGCCGATCTGCTCAAGACGTTCTGGGAGTCGCACGACCCGACGCAGGAGATGCGTCAGGGCAACGACATCGGCACCCAGTACCGCTCGGCCATCTTCTACCGGTCGGCCGGCCAGCAGGCGGCGGCCATCCAGTCACGCGACGCCTACCAGAAGCGGCTCACCGAGGCCGGGTACGGGAAGATCACCACCGAGATCGTCCCCGCCGGCGAGTTCTACTTCGCCGAGGGCTACCACCAGCAGTATCTTTCGACCACCAAAAACCCGTACGGGTACTGCCCCGATCATGGCACCGGCGTGGCCTGCCCCGTCGGGATGGTCCGCGCTGACTGAGCCACCGCTTGGCCACGGCGGGCCGGGTAAACCGGATGATCTGCGCATCAGCGAGTTCCGGCCGGGCCGCCAGTGCCAGGCCCTCGTGGTGGCGGTCACGGTGGGAGATCCACGCCCATCGGACCGCATGTTCGGGGTCACGCCAGGCCGCCAGCCCCTGCGGCTGATGTGCACCGGCGGGACGCCGGGACAGCTCGATCCTGAGTGTTCGCCGCAGGACCCGCCACATCACTACGAGCTTGGGGTAGTCGAGGAAGATCACGGTGTCAGCGGCCGCGTAGACAAGCTCGTCGGCATAGTAGGGGGCGCCATCAAGGATCCAGCAGGGGGCGAAGGCCATCTCGCTGATAGCCGTCTGATACTCCGCGGAGCCGAGCGTGCCCAGCGCGTCCCGCTCGATCAGAGGCAGGCCGGTCCGCGCGGCCAGCTCCTTGGCCAGGGTGGATTTGCCACTTCCGGCGCACCCAGCGACCACAACTCGGTTCACGGTAACCAGTGTGCGGCTTACGACGCGGCCACTGGCATCGTGGTCTTGTCCGGCGGCTACAACGGCCGCTTCTTCGGCGGCACCTGGACCTGGGGGTGATCCAGCCCTGGCGCCTGGTCGCGGTACAACGGAGCCGGTTCCCCGTAACGCACCCGCCGGACCGCGCCCGGCAGGGTTCTCGCCAAAGCCTGGGACGCCTCCCCGGAACAACCCACGGTGAACTCGATCTCCTCGTCGACCTCGCAGGCCAGACACCAGGCTTGATCCGCCGGCCACACCAGGTGCGGTTCTGGTGAGCCGTCTGCTACAGACCCGCACCAAGCCTGAGCTGGTGCGTCTCTGAGTGCTTCGACAGGGCCGGTGAACAGCAGCATCGCCCGATGAGGAATCTCCACTCGCGGCGCCTGAGGAGCCGGCGTCCCGGCCACCCAGCCCTCCCATATTGCCGCATACCCCTGAGACGGCGTGGTCGTGTATGAACCAAGAGCCCCCAGTGCTGCCCGAACGGCATCGACCGGTGCTTCACCTGGGGGGTTGCCGGTATCCCCCCGGGAATCGTGGGGAAATGCGATACGCACATACGCGTCAAAGCCAGGCGGGCCGTACCGGACAAGATCCCACCAGCCAATATCAGGTCGCAGCAACCATTGCGCTGCGCCGGCGCCGGCGGCGGGCCGTATCTCCGTCACTCCCATCAGTCCGGTCTACGGCTCAGCCGGGGGGAGCCGCCGACATGGCGCACAGCGCCATCACCACCAGTTACCGATATCCTGCACTGTGTAGAGGGTGTCAATAGCGGTCTCAAGAGCCTTACGAGCACGCTGCCGCCGTCTCGTCCGCTTCGCTTCCTCCGCCCAGACCTCATCGAGGGGAATCGCATCGTCCGGACGATCATCGCCGTTCGGGTCATTGCGGCGGCGTACGGTCAATCGCCGCCAGTCGGATCGGCCGACCATAACTAGAGGGTAACTCACGATGGTGGAGATGATCGGGCTGAGTGTGCCAGCCGGGCCGAATAGTGCCTGAGCGGATTGCCCCTTTCCCGCGGCTGGAGCCTGGAGATCACTACAGCTCCCGGTCGCGGCGGATCTGATCGATGACCTCGTCTGGGTTCTCTGTCGCGACCTTGATCATGGCGCGCACTGCGTCCGACAGCGCGATGCGCGGCACATCCAGCTTGATCGCGGTCAAGTGCGCCCACTCGGTGAGCTGGCGGTAGAGCTCTGGGCTAAGGTCAAGGGTGATCCTCACCGGCTTTGACCGGATCGCTGTCCGGCCGGCTGGACGGGCATCCGGTTCTATGCGTCTGGCCGCGGCCGCAGCCATCTGTGCTCTGTGCCGCTCCTGCTCTCTGGTCATCGCGGTACCTTCCCGAGGGAAACGCATCGTTCGATGAGGTCATGGGCCACGTCGCGCCATACGTCGCGGCCCATCCCGGGGATCGGCAGGCCGAAACTCTGAGCGTAAATCTCCAGCCTGGGCACGGACGTCCGCAGCACGTCGTAGCCCAGACCGCCCAGGACCTCCCGGGCGTGAGCTGGCGAGTGTGCGCGGGTAATGCACCGGTTCAGGAGCACCGCGGAACGCACGGGCCTGTCCCTGACCGCTTCGATCTCGGTGATCTCGTCGCGAACTGGCGCGGTGCGGTTGATCTCGATGGGGCTGGGCGCACACGGGATCAGAATCTCGTCGGCGTACCGCATCGCCGAACGAGCTATGCCGGCGTGGTCCTCCAGCTGAGGAGCGTCAATTATCACCACGTCATCTGGGTGGGCGATCTCTGGTACCCGCAGGTGGAGCCGCCGGGAAGGCAGAGCCACGATCCGGAACGGGAACGCCTCGCTGGGCGGCAGCCGCGGATCCATGGCCGCGAGGTCGGACCATTCCAGAGCGCTGCCGGAGGGGTCCGCGTCCACCAGGAGCACGTCGTTCCCGGCCTGGGCGAAGGTGTGGGCCAGCCAGACCGCTGATGTCGTCTTGCCCGTGCCTGGCTTGAGGTTGAGCAGGGCAATACTGAGAGCGGTCATGATTGCAGTATTGCAGTACCTACGGGATTACTGAAGACCAGCCGGTGCGGTCTATCGGCGGTGCGCGGCGACTCGGATCGTGATCTCAATGCCATCAGGCTGCCCCCTTGCGTGGCAGGAGTGCTTGGTACCAGCACAGCGATCGGTGCCGCCTGCGTGTACCCCCCTATAAGGCCAGCATGCAGCAGCCTCGCTCAGGATGCCAAGATCCCCAAGATCCCGCGTCAGCCTGCGAACCGGGCTTGTCCACAGGGAACGAATCATAACGTCCCAGTTGCAGGGCGCGAGGGCGGGGTTATCCACAGGCTGTGGATCACACATAGTAGTGAGCGATAACTAACCTCGCTGGTCACCGCGATGGCCGCCCGGGCAACGCGTCGTCCCGGGTTGACCGCGCTGAGAGATCGGGGCTGAGATATCGGGGCTGACAGATGGGGGCGTCCCGGCCTCAGAAGAGAGACGGCGGCCCCGCGGGGACCGGCTCAGGAAGAGGCTCGACCCCGGGCAGGCGGGCTCGCACCTCGTCGTGGAAGCGACGGGCGAGCGCGAGGGCCTCAACGTTGTCGGGTGTATGGATGAATACGGTCGGGGAGCGCCCCTCCGACAGCCACCCGGCAACCGTCTCGACCCAGTGCCGCCATCCCGCGATCGTGCGCTCCGCAACGTCGCGGCCTAGGTAACGAACGACCGGGTACGCGGTGAGGGCCCGTGACCGGCGGGGCAGGCGCGGCTTCCTGGTCCACGCCTCCCGCTCGGCGCCGGTGGCCGGCGGACTGTCAAACAAGACCGTCGTATCGATGGCCACCCATTCGGCGTTGACGTCGCCGAGAACCGTTTCGAGGCGCTGTTCCGATCGCAGGTCTTCGAAAAACGCACGATGACGGACCTCGACGGCGTACCGGTGTTCGCGGGGAAGACCGCGCAGGAAGGCGGCCAGGTGGTCGAGCTCGCCAGGGCCGAAGGAAGGCGGCAACTGAATCCACAGGGCATGAACCCGCCCGTCGAGGGGTTCGATCGCGGTCAGAAAGCCGCGGAGCGAGTCGTCGACGCCGATGAGCCGACGTTCGTGGGTGATCGGTCTGGGCAGTTTGAGGAGGAAGCGGAAGTCAAGTGTTGTCTGCCCCGCCCACGATTTCACCGTGTCGAGGGATGGCGTCGCGTAGAAGGTGGTATTGCCCTCCACAGCGTTGCACCAGGTCGCATAAGCGTGGAGGCGGTCTCGCGACGGGAGGGGGTGAGGCAGGTAGCGGCCTGCCCAGGCCGCGTGCGTCCACATCGCGCATCCGACGTGGAGTTTCATGGCCCCGAGGGTACCCAGGTCCAAAGAGCAAAGGAGCGGTGCCGGGTGCTGGCCGTCTCCCAGGCAGCTCCGGTTGACCCAGCTAGCGCCTGGTCATCCCGCCGCGAGCCGGGTCAGGCGGGCGCGCCGCCGCGGCCCGCGCCGCCGCGGAACCGGGCGATACCCTCGCCCATAGCAGGCCGGCGCAACACGGACACGCCGTGGGCGAACTCGTTCGCCATCGCCTCATCCTCGCCGAGCGTCAGCGCTTCGAGCGCGGACATCCGGTCGCTGCGCAGGCAGTCCTGCGGTAGGGCGGCGAGCTGCGCGGCCAGCTCCCGGGCGGCGGCGAGCGACCGGCCGTGCGGCACGACGCGGTTCACCAGGCCGGTCGCCAGGGCCTCCTCCGCCTTGACCGGGCGGCCGGTGAGGATCAGATCGAGGGCTCGGCCGAGCCCGATCAGCCGGGGCAGCCGCACTGTCCCCCCGTCGATCAGCGGAACCCCCCAGCGCCGGCAGAACACGCCCAGCACGGCGTCTTCCTCGGCCACCCGCAGGTCACACCAGAGGGCGAGTTCCAGACCGCCCGCCACGGCGTGACCCGCGATCGCGGCGATCACCGGCTTGGACAGCCGCATCCTGGTCGGGCCCATCGGTCCGTCACCGTCCGCCTCGGTCCGGTTGCCCGACGGCCCGCCCGCCGCCTTGAGGTCCGCGCCCGCGCAGAACGTGCCGCCCGCACCGTACAGGATGGCGACGCTCGCCTCATCGTCGGCGTCGAAGGCGCGGAACGCGTCAGCCAGCGCCGCCGCCGTCGGCCCGTCGACGGCGTTTCGCACCTCGGGCCGGTCGATGAGCACGATAGTGACCGGGCCATCCCGGTCAATCCGGACGTTCACGGCTTCCTCACCGTCTCCAGCCCGGGTATGACGAAGATCGATGGGGAGTTTTATGCCCGGGATTAATAGAAAGTCCCCGTCGATCTTGGCGCCGTGCGCCTGGCTGGGGGCTGGTCAGTGGATCTGCCAGGTGCCGGTGCAGGCCAGCAGCGCGCGGTGGGCCTGGCTGGGGGCTGGTCAGTGGATCTGCCAGGTGTCGCCGCCGGCCAGCAGCGCGCCCAGGTCGCCGGTGCCCTGCCGGGCCCGGGCCGTGTCGATCTGGGCGGCCATCAGCTCGTCGTAGCTGTCCCTAGGCACTTGGCGGAATACGCCGATCGGGACGTGCGAGAACTCCCGGTCGTCCAGCCGGGACAAGGCGAACGCGTAGGACGGGTCCGCGGCGTGCGCGTCGTGCACCAGCACCGACTCCTCGCCTGCCTCGGCCACGTCCACCACTTCGAGCGATCCCCGCGGGCCGAACCGCAGGCCGGACTCGCGCTGCGCGCCGAACCGCACCGGCTGGCCGTGCTCCAGCCTGATCAGCCGCTCGTCCCTGGCGCCAGGGGAGGTCACCGGCGCGAACGCGTCGTCGTTGAAGATCGGGCAGTTCTGGTAGATCTCGATGAACGACGCGCCCCGGTGATCGGCGGCCGCCCGGAGCACGCTGGTGAGATGTTTGCGGTCGGAGTCGATCGTCCGCGCGACGAAGCCCGCCTCCGCGCCCAGGGCCAGTGAGATCGGGTTGAACGGGGTGTCCAGCGAGCCGAACGGGGTGGACTTGGTGACCTTGCCCTGCTCCGAGGTCGGCGAGTACTGGCCTTTGGTCAGCCCGTAGATCCGGTTGTTGAACAGCATGATGTTGATGTTGACGTTGCGGCGCAGCGCGTGGATCAGGTGGTTGCCGCCGATCGAGAGGGCGTCACCGTCGCCGGTGATCACCCACACCGACAGGTCACGGCGGCTGGCCGCCAGTCCGGTGGCGATCGCGGGCGCACGGCCGTGGATCGAGTGCAGCCCGTAGCTGTTCACGTAGTACGGCAGCCGGGACGAGCAGCCGATACCGGAGATCACCACCACGTTCTCGCGCGGCACGCCGAGCTCGGGCATGAACGACTGGAACGCGGCCAGGATCGCGTAGTCCCCGCAGCCCGGGCACCACCTGACCTCCTGGTCGGACTTGAAGTCCCTGGTGGAGAGCTTCTCCTCGGCCACCGGCACCAGGGTCAGCGAGGCCGGCCGGTGCCCGTTTGCCGTCCCCTTCTGGTCAGACATGATCGATCACTTCCTGGGTCACCCGGGCCAGCTCGGCCGCCTGGAACGGCAGCCCGCGCACCTGGCTGTAGGAGATCACGTCGACCAGGTAGCGGCCGCGCAGCAGCAGCGCCAGCTGGCCGAGGTTGATCTCGGGGACGAGCACCCGGTCGTAGCGGGCGAGCACGTCGCCCAGGTCAGCCGGGAACGGGTTGAGGTGCCGCAGGTGCGCCTGGGCCACCTTCCCGCCGCCTTGCCGTACCAGCCGGAGGGCGGCGCCGATCGTCCCATACGTCGATCCCCAGCCAAGGACCAGCACGCGGGCGTCATCAGTGGGATCTTCCACCTCCAGCGGAGGAATGTCCGCCGCGATACCGTCCACCTTCGCCTGCCGCAGCCGCACCATGCGATCGTGGTTCTCCGGGTCGTAGGAGATGTCCCCGGTGACGTCGGCCTTCTCGATGCCGCCGATCCTGTGCTGCAGGCCCGGCGTGCCGGGTATGGCCCAGGGCCGGGCGAGCGTGACCGGATCCCGCTGGAACGGCTGGAACTGCGGGTTCTCAGATTCGCTGGCTCCGTTAAGGCTGGAAAAGGAAAACTCGCTGGCGAGATCGGGAAGCTGGGAGACGTCGGGAAGCCGCCACGGCTCTGAGCCGTTCGCCAGGTACCCGTCGGACAGCAGGATCACGGGCGTGCGGTACTTGATCGCGATCCTGGCGGCCTCGATCGCCATCGCGAAGCAGTCCGACGGGCTGGCCGGGGCGACGATGGGCACCGGCGACTCGCCGTTGCGGCCGAACATCGCCTCCAGCAAGTCGGCCTGCTCGGTCTTGGTCGGCATGCCAGTGGACGGCCCGGCCCGCTGAATGTCGCAGACGATCAGCGGCAGCTCGACCGAGACGGCCAGGCCCACCGTCTCCGCCTTGAGCGTCATGCCGGGACCGGAAGTGGTCGTGACGCCGAGCGCGCCGCCGAACGAAGCGCCCAGCGCCGCGCCGACGCCGGCGATCTCGTCCTCGGCCTGGAACGTCCTGACGCCGAACCGTTTGTGCTTGGACAGCTCGTGCAGGATGTCGGAGGCCGGGGTGATCGGGTAAGCCCCGAGGAACAGCGGCAGGCCGGAGAGCTGCGAGGCCGCGACCAGACCGTAGGACAGAGCGGTGTTGCCGGTGATGTTGCGGTAGGTGCCGGGCTCTAGCGCGGCCGGCTTGATCTCATACCTGACCGAGAACGACTCTGTAGTCTCGCCGTAGTTCCAGCCGGCCTGGAAAGCCGCGATATTGGCCTTCATGATCTCGGGCTTGGCGGCGAACTTGGCCTCGAGGAACTTCACCGTGCTGTCGGCCGGGCGATCGTACAGCCAGGAGAGCAGGCCGAGCGCGAACATGTTCTTGGCTCGCTCGGCGTCCTTTCTGGTGATGTCGAATTCGTCCAGCGCCTTGACCGTCATCGAGGTGAGCGGTATGGCGTGCACGTGGTACCCGTCGAGCGAGCCGTCCTCCAGCGGGCTGGCCTCGTAGTCCACCCGGGCCAGGTTGCGCTTGGTGAACTCGTCGGTGTTGACGATCAGGTCGCCGCCGCGCGGCAGGTCGGCCAAGTTGGCCTTGAGTGCGGCGGGGTTCATCGCCACCAGGACGTCGGGGGCGTCACCCGGAGTGAGAATGTCGTGGTCAGCGAAGTGGAGCTGGAAGCTCGACACGCCGGGCAGTGTGCCCGCCGGCGCCCTGATCTCGGCCGGGAAGTTGGGCAGTGTGGACAGGTCGTTGCCGAAGGCCGCCGTCTCCTGGGTGAACCTGTCTCCGGTGAGCTGCATGCCGTCGCCGGAGTCCCCGGCGAAGCGGATGATTACTTGATCAAGCTGCTGGACCTGTTTGGTCACAGTCGGAGGACCTCCTCCAGACGCCGCGCCGGCTGTTGGCAGCGGCGTTCCCCATTCGGTCCTGTCCCTGGGCCGGGGGCGCAAATTAGGGTCACCTCAGATGCTACTTGTGCGGCTCTCCTGGGCCGTACGCATCCCGGCTCGCGGGTCAGGCTGTGATAAATCTCTCACCACGAATCTGCCAGGTCTGATGACCCGGGTGCAGCGTTAGGGCCAATTTGTGACAGATTCGTGCTGAAGCTTCCGGTCTATGTAACAATAAGCTAAAGTTCGGGCGGGTTGCGCCCTAGACTGGCCGGGAACGCCAGCCGGCCACGAGCCCGTTGACCATATTGAGCGGCGCTGCGCTGTTGTACGGCCAGGACACGGCCCGGATCGTGTCCCACAGGACGCGAGACTCAGATAGAACCCACAACGCGACGGGCGGAGGGGAGTGCCGTACGTGCACGGGAACGAGCTGCGGGCCGCGATCCTTGTCGTCGTGCTCTCCAGCCTGATCCTGGCGCTCGGAGCGGTGGCCGGTGGCACGCAGGGATTGATCATCGCTGTCGTGGTCGCGTTCGGGATCAGCGTGATCTCCTATTTCTGGAGCGACCGGATCGCCCTGTCGGCGATGCGCGCCCGGCCGGTCAGCGAGTGGGAGCACCCCGAGCTCTACCGGCTGGTGCGCGAGCTGTGCACCACCACGCGCTCCCCGGTCCCCCGGCTGTACGTGTCCCCGGCCCCGCAGCCCAACGCCTTCGCCACCGGGCGCAACCGGCGGACGGCGACGATCTGCTGCACCGAGGGCATCCTGCAGATCCTCGACGCTGACGAGCTACGCGGCGTCCTCGGGCACGAGCTGTCGCACGTGCACAATCGGGACATCCTGGTTTCCTCGATGGCGACCGGCATGGCCACCGCGATCACCCTGCTGGCCTCGTTCGCCTGGCTGCTGCCATTCGGCCGGGGCAGCGGGCGGATGATCAAGCTGCTGCTGATGATGGTGCTCGGCCCGCTCGCGGCACTGGTCATCCAGCTCGCGGTGGCCCGGACCAGGGAGTACCAGGCCGACTCGGCGGCGTCGCTGCTGACCGGGGATCCGCTAGCTCTGGCCCGGGCGCTGCGCAAGATCGAGCTGGGCACGCGGGCGAACCCGCTCACCGCCAGCGGGCAGCTGGCGGCCGCCGGGCACCTGATGATCGTGGGACCGTTCCGGTCCTCGGGCCTGGCCCGGCTGTTCTCCACCCACCCCCCGGTGGCCGAGCGGGTCAGGCGACTGGAGTCGCTGGCCGGCTGCCCGCAGTGAGTTGCTGTTGTGGCGGCCGGCCTGGTGCCTGGCTGCTGCGGCGGTCGAGCCGGTTACCGGTAGTTGACGCGGCGAGCCGGTTACCGGTAGTTGACGAACTGCAACGCGAAGTCGAAGTCCTTGGCTCGCAGCAGCGCGATCACGGCCTGCAGGTCGTCCTTCTTCTTGGACGAGACCCGCAGCTCGTCGCCCTGAACCTGGGCTCGCACCCCGCCCGGACCCTCGTCCCGGATGAGCTTCGAGATCTGCTTGGCGTTCTCCTGGGAGATGCCTTCCTTCAGGCCGACAGCCAGCCGGTATTCCTTGCCGGAGAGCCTGGGCTCGCCCGGGTCGATCGCCTTCAGCGAGACCTTGCGCTTGACCAGCTTGTCCTTGAAAACATCGAGGACGGCCTTGGCCCGCTCCTCGCTGTTCGCGCGGATCTCCAGATCGCGCTGGCCGGACCAGGCAATAGCGGCACCGACGCCGCGAAAATCGAACCGGGTGCCGATCTCCCTGGCCGCCTGCTGCAGCGCGTTATCGACCTCCTGCCGGTCGATCTTGCTCACGATGTCGAAGGATGACTCGGCCAACGCCTGACCCTCCCAAGAACTTGACAACCAGCGTAAGCCTAGACTCTGATGCCGGGCCGGGCGCTGGGTGGTCTCGTTAGTAGAGCTTGACGAAACTGTTTCCCCAGGTCAGAGACCCGATAACGGGGACCTGGCGCAAACGTACCCCAGAATCCAGTGATCTTTACCCCAAGATCAACTTATCCCCTGTCCGCCACATGGCGCAGGAATCCCTCTCGCAGTGCGGAGGCAAGCGAGCGTCCGTCGCGTGCAGCCACGGCCCGGAGGGTGGCCAGTTCCCCCGGTGTCAGGCGGACAGCCACCTGCGCCTGCCGCTGCCGCGTGTTGGAGTACTTCCGGTGCTTGACCGCTGAGTCCGGCCGTCGCTGGCCCGTCGCTGGCATCGCGTCCTCCGTGGTGGGGTCTCTCGCTCTCCGCATTCCACGGTAAAGGGGGCTGGCCGGATCAGGCGACACGACACGCTGCGGGTACCCGCGTGTCGTGTCCCCCTCTGGCCGCGATCTTCTGAAACCCTGGGAGTAAGCGTCCGCACCTGTACCCGGACGCCAGTTGGGACCGGAGGGCAGATGGTTGATCAGGCCGGTCGCCCTCCGGCCCCAGCACAGGTGATCTGGTGGGCGTAGCTCAGTGCGCAGAGCAGCCGGCTGTTACCCGGCGTGTCGGGGGTTCGAATCCCCTCGCCCACCCTCAACTGTGTACCCCCACGGTATCGCGGTTGCGCATAACGCGCACAGTCGACACGCGGTAAATCCGGCAGACAAACCACCAGCAAAAATTATACGCCCAAGCTGGGGCATCATCATCCCCCGCTGACGTAGCTGCCGCGCTGCGGCACGGCGAGATCACCGGGAAGAGACGACGAACGTGCCCAGGCCGGGAGATACCTCGGCCATTCCTTCATCAACGAGAACGCGGAGCGCCTTGGCCGCTGTGGTCCGCGCGATGCCGTACTCCTGCACCAGCGCGGCGATCGAGGGCAGTCGGCGGCCGGGCGGCAGGTCCCCGGACTCGATCCGTTCCCGCAGGATCGCGGCCACCTGCCGGTACGGCGCGATCGGGCTGTCCGGGTCGATACTCACGCGGTCACGCTATCTGAGCAGGGCATACATCCTGTATTGTCAGCAGCCTATGGTCTGCTATGGGCTACGCATGTAGGATGCCGAGCCATGGAACGCGACACCCTGTCCCCGTTCGGCCCCCGGCACGCCCGGCCTACTGTGCCCACCCTGGATGAGTTGCGCTGGGAGTTCCACGGCTGGGAGTGCTGGAAGGGCATCTCGGGGCTGTACTACGCCCGGCCGCACGGAGCGCCGCGCTCGGTCGTCCAGGTAGAGGACTTGTTAGACCTGCGGGATGAGATCGTCCGGTGGATCTGGCGGAACGAGCACGAGCGTCAGGCACGCGACACATGAACGTCCCGGTCAGGGGGGTGATCCGGATTTTCGCTGATTACCGGCGCGTTCCGCTTGACTGAGACGCTGTAGATCACGACACTCCTGGGAATGGGGCAGGTGCATACCGCGCGATCCCAGGTGTGACGGTGCCGCCCCCTCTGGCTCAGGATGGCGAAGCCGTAAGCGCGGCCGACGTGCTGTCACCTGACCGCCGTGTGACCGACCGGCTCATGTTCACCGGAGACGGCCGGATTGTGGACTTCCTCGGCCGGGGCACGCGCGCGGATACGCCTGAGGAACGAGTGCGTCAGACGTATGCCCGGACACTCTACTACCAGTACGGCTACGACAAGGACGTTATGGTCCTCGGCGCGCCTATCTACGTCGGTTCTGAGCAGAAATTCGCCGATATCGTCGTTTACCAGGATGCGGCGGCAGCGCAGCGCCGGGATCAGGGCCGGATCAAGCTCATCGTTGAGACGAAAGCACCTGATGAGAAGACGGGCCATGGCCAGCTCGTCTCCTATGTTTCCGGCAGTTCGGCAGAGGGCGGTGCCTGGTTCAACGGCAAGCAGCCCCCGAGGTATTGGCGCTGGGTTGACGGCAAGCTCCAGGATTGGCCCGGCATACCACATGAAAGCGAAACCTGGGACTCGATCGGCAAGCAGACCAAGGGCCGCCTCCGGACCCCGCACAACCTCGTGGAGACCTTCAAGCGATGCCATAACGCGCTCTATAAGGTCGGCATCGACTCTGAAGACATCGCCA
>DASZAD010000002.1:0-4755 GCA_035945415.1 Streptosporangiaceae bacterium | reverse complement strand
TCAGGCGGTCTTAGCCGATCAGGCGGTCGTCAACCGATCAGGCGCTCTTGCGCTGGGCCTCGGCGGCGTCTTCCTCGAGCCCGCGACGCTCTCGGATGATGGCCAGCCGCTCGGCCAGGACCTCTTCGAGATCCGCGATGGTCCTGCGCTCCATCAGCATGTCCCAGTGGCTGCGGGGAGGCTTGATCTTCTTCTGCGCGGGAAGATCAACCGCTGCTGTGAGCGCCGTCGCCCCGCAGACCCGGCATTCCCAGATGGCCGGGATCTCCGCCTCGGCCGCGAACGGGACGGTAAAGTGATGGCCCTTGGGGCAGTCGAAAGCCACCTCCCGGCGCGGGGCCAGGTCGGTGTTGCGGTCGTTCTCGTAGCTCGTCGCCCCGAGCCGGGTGCCGCGTAGTGCGCGTTCCGCCATAACGTACTGCCTCCCCAGGCGATGGCCCGTCATGTTCGTTAACGCTGCGTACCCGGACAAGATTCCCTCTCTGGGGTGTTCCAATCTCATCCGGACGGGTCTATCGCGACCGAGACCCCGCCCAGCTACCCGGGATGACCGCCGGCCAGCCCGGGAGGCGGGAGAAGCTCCTTGTCCGCGGGGCCGGACGGGATCGCCGGCGGCTCCGCGGCCGGGGCGAGGGCGGGCGCGTTCCACAGGCCGCGCTCGGTCAGCACGTCG
The DNA here is from genome assembly GCA_035945415.1 of Streptosporangiaceae bacterium. Taxonomy (GTDB): domain Bacteria; phylum Actinomycetota; class Actinomycetes; order Streptosporangiales; family Streptosporangiaceae; genus PALSA-505. Next base: position 4,082 of record DASZAD010000002.1, on the reverse strand, counting down.
CGCAGCAGCACGGTGTCGTCGGTCATGATGCCGTCGGCACCCATGTCGAGCAAGCAGTTCATCTGGGTGCGGTCGTTCACCGTCCAGACGTGGACCTTCAGCCCGAGCGCCTGCGCCTGCCGGACGAACCCGCGGGTGGCCACCATGATCGGGATCTGCGCACAGCGAACCCCCAGGACGGCTAGCCGGGCGGCCAGCGTGGAGCTGACGACCGGGAAGCCGCCCGCCAGCCGGACCGTCGCGACGCCGACTGGCGCGAGCGCCATGCACACCCGGCTCCCCAGCACCTGCCGCATCACCCGTAGCCGGTAGGCGGAGAAAGAGCACAGGCACACCCGGTCCCAGACCGCCATCCGGCGGATGAGGGCCGCCAGCGGGCGGATGACCGGCCCGTCCTTGACGTCGATGTTGAACCGGACGTCGGGGAACGCGGCCAGCACGTCCTCCAGTTGCGGAATCTCCTCGATCCCGCCGATCCGGGCGGTCGCCACGTCCCGGTACGGCATGCGGGCGATCCGGCCGTTACGGTCGGTGACCCGTCCCAGGGTGCGGTCGTGGAAGGCCAGCACCACGCCGTCGGCGGTCGCCTGGGCGTCCGTCTCCACATGGGTATAGCCGAGGCTGACCGCGTGCTCAAAGGCGGGCCAGGAATTCTCCAGGTGGTGGGCTGGTCCGCCCCGGTGCGCAAACGCGATCGGGCCAGGATGATCCAGGAAGGCGTACGCCATAGCGCGAGTCTGTCCTCTGATGCCTACGGGGGTTCGATCCGGGGCCGAATGCCATGCGAACAACACATGACCAGATGCAGACAATACGTGACCACAGGGGTCGCTGGATCATGTTTGGTCCGTACCGGGCTGATCATTGCCTGGCGTCCACGCGGAGCACACGGTAGCCGGTCTTGGCGGCCACCCTGGTGACCGGCCAGCCGGCCTCCTCCAGCCAGCGGTGCAGCGAGTCCGCGCCCAGGTGCCGCTGCACGACCAGGTGGGCCGAGCCGCCCGGGGCCAGGCGGCCCAGCCAGCCGGCCAGCAGCGCGTGCAGTGCCTGCTTGCCGATCCTGATCGGCGGGTTCGACCAGATCGCGGCCACCTGACCGGGCACCTCCTGGTGGCCGGGCGGCACGCAGCGCACGTTGCCGAGCCCGGCCCGGGAGGCGTTGCGAGCGCACAGCTGCAGCGCCCGCTCGTTGACATCCAGCGCCCACACCGTCGCCCCGGGGGCGCGGGCGGCGAGCACCAGGGCGATCGGACCGTACCCGCAGCCGAGGTCGACGAGGTCGCCGGCCTGTGGCGGGGCGGGCGCGGTGTCGAGCAGCAGCCGGGTCCCCGGATCGAGCCGGCCCGCCGAGAACACCCCGGCGTCGGTCTCCAGGGCCAGATGCAGATCCGGCAGAACCACGTGGACCAGGCCTGGGCGGTGTGCCGCCTCCGGGCGCCCGGCGAAGTACTGCTGGCCGCCGTCCCCAGCGAGGGGGGTCATCGGGTCCGGGCCGGCCCGCGGGGACCGCCTTCGCTGGTCGTCGCCGCGTTGCGCTGCGCGGGGGCGATGTAGGTGTGGCTGACCCAGCGTTCCACCACGAAGGTGAGCACCGGGATCGTGCCGGCCAGCAGCACGAGCACCGTGGGACCGAGCGCCAGCCGCAGCCGCCGGGCCAGCATGTAGGCGGTGACCAGGTAGATGATGTATAGGATCCCGTGCGCCGTGCCGACATCGTTCACTACCACCGTGTTGCCCGCCGCCACCTGCAGCGGGATCCCCACGAAGCACAGCACGATCAGCACCACTCCGGTGATGTAGGCCATCACCCGGTAGCGGAGCACCACGGCTTCCACCGGCACTACCTCCTGCTGGATTCCTGACGGGCGGAGCCTACCTGAGACCGTGCCAGCGGCCGTGGCCCTTCACCTGTTCGTGCAGCCTGGTCAGATAGGCGTTGTAGGCGGCGAGCTCCTCGGCCTCGGGATCCTCGCCGGCGGCAGCGGCCGCTCCCGCGCCGTTTCCCTCGCTCTTATCCTCGCCGCCGGCGTCCGGGCCGGCCGTCACGGGGAGCCCGTCCGGGCTGGCGGCCCGCGCCGCGGCCGGCGGCCGGAACTCGTCCCTGATCGTCTTGGCCCAGAACACCACGGCCATCACTGCGAAGATTGGCCACTCGAACGTGTAGGCCCAGCTCAGCCCGTTACCTGCCTCGGCGCGGCGCAGCTGCCAGTAGCCGAGGGCGAGCATCCCCGCCACGGACACGACCATGGCGGCGTGCCAGCCCAGCCACCGCGGCGACAGCAGGAAGCGCCATCCCGGCAGCGCGGAGCCGGGCTCGGCCTCAGGGCCCGCAGGCTTGGCCTCGGCGCTGGACATGACAACGAGCGTAGCGCCGCGCTGGTGCCGTCCAGCCCCAGGCGGGGAGATGACGGCCGGCTGCCTCGTCAGCAGGCCCGGTTGGGCATGATCGGGCTCGCGTCCTCGGCGAGCCCCAGGGCCTCGGTGAACTTGCCGTACTGCTGGTCCTGGCCGAACGAGTTGCCGTTCCGCATCTGCCCGAACTCCCACACGCACGCGCCGCCGGCCTTGGCCTCCGTCCAGTAGGGGTAGAAGTCGCCCGGTGCCTGGGGCGGCGGCACCACGCACGCAGCCGTGTGTCCTGGGCTGCAGCGGATGTTGGTGGCGGGATTGTCGGTGAGGAACTGAATCTGCGAGTAGAGCGCCCCGCCCACGGTTGCCGGCTGCTGGTCGGTCATCGCGGAGGGGAACATGCCCGGCGTCAGTGACTCGGGCCAGTTCAGCCAGTAGGAGGTGCCGTCGTAGTCGAGGTCCCCGCCGGTGCAGCCGGTGACCAGGTCCGGGGCGGCGTTGAGCGGGCCGTGGGTGTCTCCGGCCTTGTAGCAGGGGGCGTCGTTGATTTCGCCGCTGGGCCCCGAGCCGTCCGGCGGTCCGGCCGTCTCGTACGGGCCGCGGCAGAAGTTCCAGGACGGGTCGTTGAAGCTGCCGACCAGCACCGGCGAGAAATCCTGCAGCCGCGTGCACGGGGTGAAGTGCCCGATCTCGTAGGCGATGTTGATGTTCGCGGCCGCCCAGCCGCCCTGGTTGACCGTGCTGGCGGTCGAGTACAGCGGCCGGTAGCTCCACGGGGCGCCACTGCAGTTCGCGATCGAGGTGTTCATGAAGCCGTTCTTGGCCGAGGCCAGCATGAACCCGGTCTTTCCGGTGCTGAGATCTCGGACCTGGGTCTCCAGCGCGCCCTGCCCGGCATTGTCGAAGATGCGGATCCGTAGTTTGTCGCCGGGATTCATGCGTAGCGTGTCCTGGTTCGGCGTGACGCTGTTGAGGGTGGAGCGCTGCGGGCTCGGCGGCCCGGTGGGCACGCCGTCGGTCTGGATGAAGGCGAAGTTGACCGGCTCGACGCACTTGTTGTTGCAGATCGTGAACGCGTCAGTGCATTCCAGCGAGTCGATGGTCAGCGCGGCGCACCAGTGCGCGTTGTCGCAGCTGAGGCCGTCCGCGAAGGGCGCGAACCCGGGCGGGTAGAACTGCAGCTCGAGGAAGGCGGAGCCGCCGCCCGGATAGTTCCCGTGGGGTGAGTTGGAATCGCTGTCCGGCCTGCACGGAACCTGCGGGTAGGAGCGTGGGTCGCACAAGGCCATGGAGAACCACATGGCCGGCATCAGCTCGAAGAAGTGCGTCCGGTCCTTGCGCGGCCCGTTAACCGTGGGACGGGCGCTGGGATCGCGCGGCAGCGTCTGCACCCAGGTGAGCTTTGTCGATGAGCCGGGGCGGTTCGAGTAGAACTGGATCGTCGGCTCGTCGTGCCCGATGTAGTAACCGTTGTCGTACAACTGCCCGTACGGGCTGCCGTGCACTTCGGCGCAGATGATGCCACCGGGCTTGAGCGGGCGCTGGATGGGGCTGTGCCCGTTGCAGTCCAGATTGCCGGCGGCGGGGAAGTGCGGCGCCGCCGCCCGGTGCGAAGCGGCGGCGCGGGAGGCAGCCAGGCTGGTGCCGGGCGCCGCCAGGAACTGGGCGCCGGCGAGTGCGACCACCATCAGGCTGACCGCAGGCGCCAGCCAGGGGCGCGGCGACCGGGAAAA
>DASZAD010000001.1:0-8975 GCA_035945415.1 Streptosporangiaceae bacterium | reverse complement strand
GCTCAGCCTCTGTCAGCGCCTCGTCCCGGGTGCCGCGACCCAGCCGGCCGTTCCGTCGCTTGATCGCCAGCCCGAGAGCGCTGGCCGCCACGAGCACAGCCAGCAGCACAATCACACCAGTGATCACGCAGGGCTACAGCGCCGCCGGCCCGCGAGGAATTCCCCGGCACCACCGGCCCGGATGACCGGTTAGGTGGCTGGGACGCTGACCAGCATGCGGTTGCCCGCCATGATCTCGAAAGACTTCACCGCGTGGGCGGGGACCCAGGTCGAGGCCATGTACCAGGTGCGGGCGGCGTGCCAGCCGTCGGCTTCGGTCCAGCTCGCCACCATCAGGGACTTGCCGCCCGCGCCGGTCACCCAGAGCGCGCAGGCGGTGCCGGCGGCGATGCCGGAGACATTGGTCTCGATCTGGGTGCCCCACGCCGTGCTGCGGTACTTGACCACCACGGCGGCCCGGGTGACGGGGTTGATCGCGTGCTTGGTCTCCCAGCGCACGACCGCGCTCGGCCGCGGGCTAGCCGGGGATTGCAGGGCGCTGGTCACGCCGGCCGACAGTCCGGCCACGGCCGCGGCGACCGCCGCCGCGGCGGCTGTGGTCCGCCACCGGCGGACGCGGCGCTGGTGCCGCACCCGGCCGAGCAGCGGGTGGAGGAGTTCGGCTTCGGGCTCCTGGCCCGGCTGGCTTCGTTCGGGCAAATCTCCTGAGATCCGCGCGGCCTCATCGATCGGTATCCGCCCGAGCAGAGCGGGCAGGGCCGCCAGGCTGGCCAGCTCTTCCCGGCAGCCGGGGCAGCCGCTGAGGTGGCTGTCCACCAGCGCGCGCTCGGACGGGTCGATCGCGCCGACCACGTAGACCCCGAGTAGCTGCCGGATCTCCGGGCAGCTTGTCATGCCGTTCATGGCGCCAGTCCTCGTTCCTCGAGCGCCAGCCGCAGCGCCTTCAGTGCGTAGAAGGTGCGCGACTTCACCGTTCCGGCGGGTATGCCGAGTTCCGCTGCTGCCTCCGCGACGGAACTGCCGCGGTAGTAGGTCTCGAACAACACCCGCCGATGGTCGGGCCGCAGTGCGGACAGCGCATCGGCGACCGCCCACGATTCGAGCGCGCGGTCCACGTCGTCGGCGGCGGCCCGGAGGCTGAGCCCGGCGTCGCCGACTTCCTGGGGACGGGCGCGCTTGGCTCGCTGGCCGTCAATCACCAGATTCCTCGCGACAGTGAACAGCCACGGACGGGCCGGCTGACCCACCACAGCCTCCGGATGCTGCCACGCCCGCAGCAGCACCTCCTGGACCACGTCCTCCGCACGCTGAGTGTCTCCTCCCGTGAGATACAGCGCGTATCGCAGCAGCGCCCCCGCGTGCTCATCGTGTAGCGCACGGATGAGCTCCTCATCGGCAACCCGCCCCTTCCGGGCAGGCCGGCCCCTGCCGTTCACACTGCTAGAACGTGCCGGAGCGGAATATGGTTCACGCTGAACGCGCCGGAGCGGGAGATGGTTCACCCTCTTTCAGGAACCGGCGAACTGGACGTCGCTGCCGGTGGCGCTCACCACCAAGCCGGCGCTGCTGACGTGGACGCCGCTGACGGCCAGATGCAGCGGCAGCACGACCGGGATGACGAAGGTGAACCGGGGGATGAGCGAGCCGGACGAGATGCCCGCCACGCTGAGCCGCACCGGGGTCACCGAGATGCTGCCGGACCTGGTCACGCCCAGCCGGGCGGTGCCCGTGATCGCGCCGAGCGTGATCGCGCCGCTCACCCGCAGCGTGTCGCCGCCGTCGGCGCTCAGCCTGATGCCCTTCGGCAGTTTGAGCTCCACCTGGGAGAAGGGGATCAGCGCCGTCCCGGTCGCGTGGTCGGCGGTGACGCCGCGGGAGTTCTGGCCGAACAGCAGGGCCAGCGGGGCGTGCACCCCGGTGAACTTGGCCCTGACGTCGTGCAACTGGACGCCGTCGGCCGTGGCGGTGCTGATCGTGACGTCCACTTCCTGATAGTTCCCCGACGCGACCTGCGTCAGGAACGGGAAGCCGTGAATATCAACGCCCGGCCGGACCGGCAGCGAGTAGGCGTTCTGGATCTTGGTGCCGAGCTCGCGGCTGGCCAGGAGCACGGCCGCCCGGTCGATGATGACCAGCACGATGACCAGGAGGACGAGGGAGATCAGGAACTTGCGCATTGGGCTCACCACGCTACCCGGATGGCGCCCGGGGAATCCTGGCTATCCGCCGGCGAACGGCGGCAGCACCTCGACCACGGCCCCGTCCGGCAGTACGACCTGCTCCGCTTCGCGGCTGCCCGCGGCCGCGCCGTCCACGAGGAAGGACGAACGGGCGAAGATCGCGGCCAGCCGCGGGTCGCCGCCGCGACGGGCCAGCGCCGCGTCCATCATCGCGGCCAGGGTGGCGGCCTCGAGCATCTCCTCCGCCACGCCGGCCGCCTCTTTCGCCGCCGCCCAGTAGCGGATCGTCACTGCCGGCATGCCGATATTCTTTACCCGGGATCCGGGCGGTGCTGCCTCGGGTCCTTCTTGTCGTTCCCGGCCCGTGTTCCCGGCCCGTGTTCCCGGCCCGTGTGCGTGGCCGGGCGTACATGCGACGATAGGCGGACATGAAGGGCGGAGGTGGCGGCGGATGAGTGACCTGCTCCTGCTCACTGATGCCCTGGAACCTTCGGCCGAGATCCTGCCCGCGCTCGGGCTCCTGCTGCACGGGGTGCGGGTCGCGCCGGCCGAGGCCGCCGGGCTGATCGACGCACCGCCCGCGGACGCCGTGCTGGTGGACGCCAGGCGGGATCTGGCCAGGGCCCGCTCACTGTGCCGCCTGCTGCGCACGACCGGGCTGGACGCCCCGCTGCTGGTGGTCGTGACCGAGGGCGGGCTGACCGCGATCACTGCCGACTGGGGCGTCGACGACGTGATCCTGCTGACCGCGGGGCCGGCTGAGCTCGAGGCCAGGCTGCGCCTGGCGATCGGCCGCCAGGCCACTGGCGGGGACGACGTGCCCGGCGAGATCCGCTCGGGAGATCTGGCCATCGACGAGGCAACCTATTCGGCCCGGCTGCGCGGCCGGATGCTGGACCTGACCTTCAAGGAGTTCGAGCTGCTCAAGTTCCTGGCCCAGCATCCGGGCCGGGTGTTCACCCGGGCGCACCTGCTGCAGGAGGTGTGGGGGTATGACTACTTCGGCGGCACCAGGACCGTGGACGTGCACGTCCGGCGGCTGCGGGCCAAGCTCGGCCCGGAGCACGAGGCGCTGATCGGCACGGTGCGCAACGTCGGCTACCGCTTCGTCCCGGGCAAGCCGGCCAGCCACGCCGGCGCCGGCCCGGCCACCGGTCGGGCCACGAGGGCGAAGGAGCGAGCCCGTGCCCGGGCCGAGCGGTGAGACACCCCGCATCACGGCCGGCGCGCGGCTCACGGCCGAAGAGGCGGAGCAGGTCACCCGCCTGGTCACGGAAGCCACGGACGCCGACGGGGTGAGCCCGCTGTCCGAGCACGTACGGCTGCACCTGCGCTATGGCGGTGATGACCAGTCTCGCGACGTGCTGGTGCGCACGGGCTCCGAGATCACCGGGTACGGGCACCTGGACTCCCCCGACCCGTCCGATCCGGCAGCGGGGCCAAGCGGCGAGCTTGTCATCCGCCCGGCCTACCGCCGGCGGGGCCAAGGGCTCGCGCTGGCCCGCGCGTTGCTCGCCGAGACGGGCGGGCAGCCGCTGCGGCTGTGGGCGCACGGCGATGCGCCGGCCGCCGCCGCCCTGGCCCGGGCCGCGGGGTTCGAGCGCGTCCGGGCGCTGTGGCAGATGCGGCGCTCGCTCCGGGAGAAGCTGGACGAGCCGCGCTATCGCGACGGCGTGACGGTCCGCACGTTTGTCGCCGGCCGGGACGAGGACGTCTGGCTCGCGGTCAACCGGCGCGCTTTCGCCCATCACCCCGAGCAGGGCTCCTGGACCAGGGATGACATCACACTGCGCGAACGTGAGCCGTGGTTCGATCCCAGCGGTTTTTTCCTGGCCGAACGGGGCGGCCGGCTCGCCGGCTTTCACTGGACCAAGATCCACGCGGGCGGCGGTGACGCCGGACCCGACCCCATCGGCGAGGTGTATGTCGTGGGCGTCGATCCGGACGAGCAGGGCACCGGCCTGGGCCGCGCGCTCACCCTCACCGGCTTGCTCTACCTAAGGTCGCGAGGACTGGCCCAGGTGATGCTGTACGCCGACGAGTCCAACACTGCGGCCATCAAGCTCTACGAGTCCCTGGGCTTCACTCGCTACGCCACCGACGTCATGTTCCGTCACCCCTAGCCGGGGTGTCCTACCGGGGTTAGGCGCGAGAGTGTACGCCCAGCACCTCGTCCAGTTCCTCGCGGGTGAGCGGCCGGTCCGCGGCGGCCACCGCGCTCAGCACCTCGGCGTAGAGCTCGATCTCGTCCAGGGCGACCCGGTCGTGGACGCGTAGATCCAGCTGCTCGATCACGACGCCCACCTCCTGTATCTCCATCCGGGCCAGGCCGACCCCGCTTCGGCCGCCGCTCCCGGGTACCGCCCGTTGCTCTAGGCTATGCGGCCGGTCCGGAGGGCGCATGGCCCATCAGGACCATTCTGGGACCATCTCTCGTACTCACGCGGGCCATCCTCGCCGAGGCTGCCCGCGCCGTGCACCACTATGCCGCGAATCCGGCGCCCGCGCCCCCCGCGCGCAGTTTTCTTCCGGGCAAACCGGGTTACTCAGCCGTTTCGGTTGCGCGAGCAGTGGTTCAGGACAAGAGTCTTCCCGCAGACACCTCCGATCATCATCCGCAGACCCTCAATCCCTGAACCCTCTCGACGGACCAACGAGTGACGATGAGCGAAAACACTGATCTTCTCCATGACATGACGCAGGATGACCCGTTCGAAGTTCAGATGCGCGGCTATAGCCGGCGCCAGGTAGATGAGTTCGTCGCCCGGTCAAGGAATCACACACGAAACCTTGAGGAACGGCTGGCCCGCTCGCTCGATGATGAGGAGCGGCTGCGGCTGGAGCTTTCCGCTGCCCGTCAGGCGGCAGCCGGCGGCAGGCCCGCGCACGAGGAAGTGAGCGAGCGCATCGCCCAGATCCTCAAGCTGGCCGCCGACGAGGCCGGCGCCCAGAAGTCCCGGGCGGACGAAGAGATCACCAAGCTGCGCACGGACGCCAAGAGCGAAGCCGACAGAATCCGGGCCCAGGCCAAGGATCAGTCGGAGCGCATGCTCGCCGCCGCCCAGGAGCAGGCCGAGCGGGCTATCTCCACCGCACGGGCCGAGGCAGAAAAGCTGCGGACCAACGCGCGAGCCGAAGCCGAACACGCGGCGGCGGACGCGCACAAGCAGGCGGAGGAGGCGGTCGCCGGCGCCAAGGCCCAGGCCAAGCAGCTGCTCGACGAGGCCACCGCCCGGGCCAGCGCCATCCACGACGGCGCGGAGCGTCGACTGGACCTGCTCAAGGACCGGCACGCCGAGGCGATGCGACGGCTCACCGAGATCCGGGACGTGGTCACCGACCTGGTGGCCCACGACGGGGCCAAGGGCTCCCTGGACGATGAGGTCGCCAAGGCAGTGGCCGCCACCCTGGGTACCGCGGCCAAGGCCGGCCCGGCGTCCCCCGCGGGGACCAGCCGGACGGCAGGCGTCACCTCATCCCAGCCGGGACCCAAGCCCGCCGCAGGGCCGGGCGGCGCGGCTCCCGCGGCCAGGACCGGCGGCGGCGGGCCGGCGGCTCAGCCACCCGGCGCCCGTCCTGCTGAGCCGCGGGGCGAGGACTCCGGGGCGCGTCACGCCAAGCCTGATGGCGCTCAGCCCGGCAGGCCGGCGGACTCCCGCCACACCTCCGTCATCGGCACCGACGACGTGGAGGCGGTGCAGGTCATCGAGAGTTAGGCCCGGGGGGGAGTGAGTTGGCGTCCGCCATACGGTCGAGGCGGCGCAGGATCACTCCCTCGCGCAGGGCCCACGGGCACAGCTCCAGCTCGTCCGAGCCAAACAGGTCCACCGTCGCGTCGGCGACGATGGCGCCGGCCAGCAACTGGGGCGCCCGGGTGGCCGAGACTCCCGGGAGCCGCGCGCGTTCCGCGGAGCTCATCCTGGCCAGCCGCGAGGTCCAGCGGACCAGGTCCTCGTGCCGCAGGAAGCGGTGCACGTACGCGCCCTCTCCCGAGGGTGCGGCGCCCGCGATCCTGGCCAGCTGCCGGAAGGTCTTCGACGTGGCGACCGCGTGATCGGCCCGCCCGTTCACCAGAATCTCGCGGGCCGTACGCGCGATCTCGGTGCGGACGTGCCTGCGCAGCTGGCGCACCTCGTCGGAGGACGGTGGGTCGCTGATCAGCCAGTCGCGGGTGAGACGGCTGGCCCCGAGCGGCAGGGAGATGGCCACGTCGGGCTCCTCGTCGATACCCGAGGCGATCTCCAGCGAGCCGCCGCCGATGTCCAGCACCAGCAGCCGGCCCGACGACCAGCCGAACCAGCGGCGCGCCGCCAGGAACGTCAGCCGCGACTCGTCCTGGCCGGAAAGGACCTGGATATCGACCTTGAGGTCGTTCCGGATGCGGGCTAGCACCTCTTCGCCGTTCGCCGCTTCCCTGACGGCGGAGGTGGCGAACGCCACCAGGTCTTCGACACCCTTGTCCTCGGCGATCCGCAGCGCCTCGGCGACGAAGTCACGCAGCTGCTGCTCGCCCGCCGACGTCAGGCAGTTGCCGCCGGTCAGATGATCGGCCAGCCGGAGCTCGGCCTTGTGCGAGAACGCCGGCAACGGCCTGGCGCCCTGATAGGCGTCTACCACCAGCAGATGCACAGTGTTGGATCCGACGTCCAGCACGCCAAGCCGCATGTTCAGACGCTACTCAAATAGCACGTACCGGTGGTCATAGCGCGCCGATCGAGGACCCCATGCGGCGCAGGATCTCCTGCAGCATGTCTGGGGAAGTGCCCATATTCAGCCGGACGAATCCACGGCCCGGCTCGCCGTAGTCCAGCCCCCGGTTGACGGCGACCTTGGCCCGGTGCAGGAAGTGGGCCACGGGGTCGTCCAGGCCCAGCGCCGTACAGTCCAGCCAGGCCAGGAAGCTGGCCTCGGGCGGCTGATAGCCCACCGAGGGCAGGTGCGTGGCCAGCAGCTTTCCGGTCAGAGCGCGGTTGTCGTCCAGTTGCCCCCGGACGGCATCCAGCCAGGGCAGGCCGTCACGGAAGGCGGCGATGGTGGCCTGGGCACCCAGGTGGCTGGGGAGCAGGGCCTCCCACCGCTCGGCCAGCACCGCGGCCGCCTCCGGCCGCTCCACCACGGCCAGGCCGCACTTCAGTCCGGGGGTATTCCAGCCTTTGGAGGCCGAGGTGAAGGTGAAGGTGCGCCGGGCCAGATCCGGGTCGAGGCCGAGGGACAGGAACGGGATGTGCCGGACCCCCGGCAGCGCGAGCGGCGCGTGGATCTCGTCCACGAGCAGCACGGCGCCGTGCCGGTCGCACAGGCTGGCCACCATCGTCAGGTCATCGCGGGACCAGACCCGGCCGGTCGGGTTGTGCGGGCTGCACAGCAGGTATGCGGCCGCGTCCGGCCTGGCCAGGGCGGCGTCTATGGCCTGCGGGTCAAGCTGGTAGCGGCCGCCGGCGTGGCGGCGCATCGGCGCCTCGATGATCTTCCGGTTCGCCAGCCGCAGCCGGAAGAAGAACGGCGGGTAGATCGGCGGGCTGAGCACCACCCCCGATCCGTGCGGAGTCGTTGCGTAGAGCACCTCGGCGATGCCGGTCATCACGTCGGGTACGGCGAACACCCGGCCCGGGTCCGGCGCCCAGCACCACTGCTGCGCCGCGAAGGCCGCGTACGCCTCGCCGAACCCATCCGGCTGTGGCCGGGAGTATCCGGCGTCACTCGAGCTGATCACAGCCCGCACTGCTTCCTTGACCGGCTCCGCGAGGTCGAAGTCCATCTCGGCCAGCCAGGCGGGGATGACGTCGGGCGGGAATCGCATCCACTTCCAGCTGCGCCGCTGCCGCAGCACCTCCAGCGAGCAATCTCCCAGCAACGGATCCATGCACTGAAGGTAACGCGCCACACTGGCTGTCATGAACGACGACGTGGGCGCGACGGGGCCGTCACCGCAGGACAAAGACGGGATCGGCCCCGACGGCGACGCAGCCGCCGGCCGCTCGCCGGAGGCCGGGGACCTTGGCCATCCGGGTGTCATTCACGCGCTCGAGGCCGTGGCGGAGCGGCTGACCCGGCTGGAGCGATCGGTTCCCGTGGAACTGCGGAACCTGCCCAGGCAGGTGGGGAAGGAAGCCGTTCCGGCCTGGCGCCGGGTCACCGCGGGCGAGCCGCGCTGGCAGGTGAGCCTGGCGGTGGTCGCGGCGATCGCGCTTCAGTTGCCGGTGCCCGGCCGGCTGGCCCTGATCCGTCCGACCTGGCTGCTTCCGGTGCTGGAGACGCTGCTGCTGGCAGGCCTGGTCATCGCCAACCCGCGCCGGATCAACCGCCAGTCGGCCATCCTGCGCTATGTGTCCCTGACCCTGATCGCTCTGATCAGCCTGACCAATACGTGGTCGGTGGCCCGGCTGACCGACGTCATCATCACCCGCTCCCTCACCGGCGGGGCGAACACGCTGCTCCTGGACGGCGGCTCGATCTGGCTCACCAACGTGATCGTCTTCGCCCTGTGGTACTGGGAGTTCGACCGGGGCGGCCCGGTCGCGCGGGCGCTCGCCCTCAAGCCGTACCCGGATTTCCAGTTCGTCCAGATGACCAGCCCGCAACTGGCCCCGCCGGAGTGGGAGCCGGCGTTCGGCGACTACCTCTACCTGTCGTTCACCAACGCCGCCGCGTTCAGCCCCACCGACGTCATGCCCATGTCCCGCTGGGCGAAAACCCTGATGATGATCCAATCCGCGATCTCCCTGATCACCGTCAGCCTCGTCATCGCCCGCGCGGTGAATGTGCTGAAGTAGCTCAGTGGCCGGCCGGGGAGCT